>CAYPCE010000023.1:0-17334 GCA_964409085.1 uncultured Desulfobacteraceae bacterium
GAGTTTCACTTTCAGCCGGCTTCAGCCGGGTTCTGCTTGTAGCCGGGGGATTCATTCCCCGGCGGCGCCGGCCGGGAATCAATCCCCGGCCTACAAGCAAAACCGCCCTGAAGGGCGCTGGAACTCGGGATCATCAATTCTTCAGCCCGGTAGGAACTCCGCACCAGGGGCCCCGCGGCCACCGCTTTAAACCCCATGGCACGGGCAGTGGCCGCCCAAGCGTCGAATTCATCAGGCGACACATATCGGGCCACCGGGACATGATCTTTGGATGGCGACAAATACTGCCCCAAGGTCAGGGCCGCGCAGCCGGCCCGCCTTAAATCCATCAGCGTTTGCCGGATCTCGGTTTCCGTTTCCCCCAGACCCAGCATGAGCCCCGACTTGGTCCAAAGCCCCCGCCCGGCGGCGTGAGACAAAACGCTCAAGGATCGCCGGTATCCGGCACCGGGCCGCACCTTTTCATACAAACGGGATACGGTTTCGATGTTGTGATTGAACACGTCGGGCCGCGCGTCACAGACCGCCTGAAGGGCCGGGATCGATCCGTTGAAATCCGGAACCAGCGTCTCCACCTGGACGGAATCGCAGGTGGTTCTGATTTGTTGAATGGTCCGGACGAACTGGCCCGCCCCGCCGTTGGGCAAATCGTCCCGTGTGACGGATGTGACCACGGCGTGGGTCAACCCCAGGGACCGGACCGCCTGGGCCACATGGTCGGGCTCAATCGGATCGACCGGCAGGGGCGGGCCTTTGTCCACGGCGCAAAACCGGCATCGACGGGTGCAGCGGATCCCCAGGATCATGAACGTGGCGGTTCCCCTGCCGAAGCATTCCCCCAGATTGGGGCAGTGGGCGCTTTGGCACACCGTGGCCAGCCGCAGGCGCTCCAACCGTTTTTCCATGGCCCGGACGGGGGCGGGGTCCGGCGCCGGCCGGACCAGCCAGGTGGGGCGACTAAGGGGGGCGCGGGTTTCATCGGGTGGCTGAAACCCGAACCGCCTGCAAAAGGAACGGATAAACCGCGATTTCACCTCCTCGACATCAATGTCGCGCCCCAGTTCGTTTTTCATGGACGTGATGATTTCATCCGCGTTGCCGCAGGGCGTGATGAGGCGGAACCATTCCGGATCCGTCGACACGTTCAGGGCAATGCCATGGTAGGTCACCCATTTTTGAACCGCGATGCCAACGCTGGCGATCTTGGCCCCGCCCACCCACAGACCGGGATTGCCGGGTTGGCGCTCCGGAACCAGCCCGTAATCGCGCAACACGTCCGCGACGGCGTCCAGCAGGCGATCCAAAAACCGATGCAGGTCCTTTTCCGCCAGCTTGACGATGGGATAGGCCACCAGTTGACCGGGACCGTGAAAGGTGGCCTTGCCGCCCCGGTCCACATGGTGGAGTTCCACGTTTTTCCGTTGCAGGATTTCCGGCTGGACGCAAAGGTCCCCTAATCCGCCGCCCCGCCCTAATGTTACCGTGGGCGGGTGTTCCACCAGGATCAACCGGTCCGGGGCGTCGTCCGCGATCCGGCGGGCGACCATCTCTTTCTGGCGTCGGAACGCCTCGCCGTATCCGAGGTGGCCCCAGTCGATGACCTGAACGCGGGGGGATAATGGGCCGGGTTTCATGGGATGTCAGCTCTTAGGCAGGTAGAGGGCCCAGCCGTTGGCGTCCCGGGCCGCATCCACCACCGTTTCGGAAAATGTGGGATGCACCCGGACCCCGTAGGCCAGCTCCTTGGCCGTGGCTTCCAGTTGCATGGCCAGTCCCCCTTCCCCGATCAGATCGGTGGCGCCGGCCCCCACGATGTGCATCCCCAGGATTTCGCCGTATTGGCTGTCGACGACGATTTTGACCGCGCCGTCCACCTGGTTGCGGACCATGGCCAATCCGTTGATGGCGTAAGGGAACACGCCGGTTTCAACGTCATACCCCTTTTTTTCCGCCTCTTCCTCGGACAGCCCCACGGCGCCCATTTCCGGCTGAGTCCACAAGCACCGGGGAATCAGCCTGAACGGATACCGTTTTTGGGCGCCCTTGGCGTTTTCACTGGCAAACACCGCCATGGAAGACGCCGCGTGGCTGAGCATCCACCCGCCCGTGGCGTCGCCGATGGCGTAGATGCCGGAAACAGAGCTTTCCAACTGATCGTTGACGCGGACGCCCCGGTCGTCGTTCAACTGAACGCCGAGGGATTCCAGGTTCATATCGGCGCTGTTGGGAACCCGTTTGGAAACCAACACTTTTTGGACTGTGACGCTGGTTTCCTTGGGATCCGACAACTGACAGACGGCGTCTTTCCCGGACGCCTCTATGGACGCAAGGGACGCCCTGGGGAAGATGTTGATTCCCTGATCTCTCAACGCCTGGGCGATCCGTTGGCTGGTGTCGGCGTCCTCCTTGGGCAGAATCCGAGGGCCTTCCGGGGCGATGGACACCTTGCAGCCAAAGGCGGCCAGTAAAAACGCCATTTCCACTTCGATGAAGCCCGCGCCGCAAATCAAGATGGATTCCGGAACCGCCGTCATTTCCAGCACATCGTCGGTGGTCATGGCGAATTCTTGCAGGCCCGGCGTGTCCGGCATGGACAACGAACTGCCCGTGGCGATGATGATCTTTTCCGTTTCCACCATCCGGCCGTCCACATCCACTTCCCGGGGGCTTTTCAGCGCGGCCCGGCCCCGGATCACTTCCACGCCGTTGTTTTGCAGCAGCGCTTCCATGCCCATGCGGATTTCAGCGGAGACGCCGCTTTTCCGTTCCACGAGGGCTTCAAAATCAATGGCGTCCAGGGAAGCGTTGATGCCGAAATCCTTGCCGATCTTCAGGTTGTTGAGCAAATCGGCGGCCTTGAGCCAGACCTTGCTGGGGATGCATCCCCGGTTGACGCAAGTTCCTCCGGTTTCAGCGCATTCGATCAACGCAACGCCCGCGCCCAACTGGGCCGCGCGAATCGCGGCCGCGTAGCCGCCGGAACCTCCTCCGATCACCGTTACATCATACATGGGGTTATGCCTCTCTTGAAAGTGTGCGTTCAGGTCAGCAACAGCATGGGCTGTTCCAGGCGCTTGGCCAGGGCGTTGAGAAAGCTCATGGCCGGCGCGCCGTCCGCCACCCGATGGTCAAACGTCAGGCTCAGGGTCATCATGTGTCGGATGGCGATTTCGCCCCCAAACACCGCTGGTTTTTCGATGACCCGGCCGACGCCGAGGATGCCGGTTTCCGGCGGGTTGAGCACCGGAGTAAAGCCGTCCATGCCCAGCATGCTCACATTGGTGATGGTGAAGGTGCCGTCGGTCACTTCCTCCATGCCCAAAGTCCCCTCGCGGGCCTTTTTGGCCAGTTCCCTGGCCTCTTTGCCGATTTGAATCAGACTCTTCTCGTCGGCGTTTCTCAGCTTGGGCACAATCAGGCCCTCGTCCAGGGCCACCGCGATGCCCATGTGGACCGCGTCGTGGAGCAGAATCTCGTCATCCACCAGTGTGGAATTCATGATGGGATGTTGCTTCAGGGTCCGGGCCGTCGCCAGGATGATGATGTCGTTGTAGGAAATTTTGACGGATTCATCCCGCTTGTATTCCTCCCGGACCACGTCCCGGAAGCGGACCATTTCGGTCACGTCCGCCTCGGTGAAAGCCGTTAGCTGGGCCGCGTTCTGCAAACTGGCGTGCATGTTGTCCGCGATGGCCTTTCGCATGCCCGCCATGGGGATGGATTTGACAGGGGAGGGCGCGGTCGTCGGCGTCGCGGCGGGCTCCGCCGCGGTCCCGGCCAGGGCCCGCTCCACATCTTCTTTGGTGATTTTGCCGTTTTCCCCCGTCCCTTTTATGGCGGTTATGTCCAGCCCTTCCTGCTTGGCCATTTCAGCCGCCACGGGGGTGATTTTGGGTGCTGGCGGCCCCTCTTCATGGAATTTGCGGACATCGTCCTCTTTGATTTTGCCGCTCGCGCCAGACCCCGGAACCATGGCCAGATCCACGCCCAGTTCCTTGGCCAGCCGACGGGCCGACGGGGTGGACAATATCCGTTTTTCCCCGCCGGCATCAGACGCCGGCTTGGCCGCCGGGGACGCCGCCGCGCCGTCGTCGGCTTCATCCGCCGCCCCGGCCTGGACCCCTTCGATGCGTCCGGGCTGTTCCCCGGCTTCCGCGATCACGGCCAGTATGGTTCCTACCGGCACGGTTTCGCCTTCGGGAATCACGATCTGGAACAAAATCCCCGATCCCGGCGATTCAACCTGGTTGGTGATTTTTTCGGTTTCCACTTCCAGCAACGTCTCGTCTTTTTCAACGGCATCCCCTTCTTTTTTATGCCATTTGGAAACCTTGCCGACTTTCATCGTCATGCCCAGCTTGGGCATTTTCACGTTCACGCTCAATCTGATGTTCTCCTTTCATGGGGCTTGCGGCTTTCGGGCCGCACGGCATTATTTCAACTGGAGGTTTGCAAATAAGATGCCATATCCAACAGAGCGGCACGGTATGGCCGGAAATTTTATCTGGATTGATATGTAGTTTTGTTTTGGTATGTTATGAGCCAGACACTACGTGATTGTTCAGGGAACTACGGGGCGGGGTGAATCGGATGGAGGGGAAAGTCGATTTCATGTGTTCGATTTTTATACAATACCGGCAACGATTCACCGGAGAGCGCGGGCTCAGGGCCGGTTGTTCTGAATTCGACCGGTGTTAGATTATCGAACAGATCGGGAAAGACACTCGCGGGCGGCGCTTCTCCGGCATTATGCCGGGGCGGATCGTTCTTTAGGCCCATTCGCGAAGACCATCCGCCTCAAACGGCATCGGTCTTCCGGCGCCATGACCGTGCCGCAGGCGGAAAAGGCCCGCCCCATGCACCCGCCGCCGCACCGGGTTCGGTGGCGGCAATCCCGGCAGGCCGCTATCTGGGTGGGTCTGCGGCGGCTGATTTCATGAAGGTCGGACCAGCGACGGAGGCCCTGTTCCACGATCTCTGGAAGCAGTCGATGGTGGGCGTCCGGAATGGCGAGGGCCGGGTTCTGGAACAGGCCGCAGGGAAACATCCGTCCCGCCGCGTCGATGTAGGGCGTCTCGATGCATCGGCAAACCGTGTCCGCATTGTCATCCTGCCGGCGCCATTCGATGGCTGAGATGCGCCCCATTCGATCATATCGCTCCCGAAAGATCGCATCCTGGTCATGCCGGGCCAGCAGGTCGCGGTATTGGTTCGGTGTCGGCAAACGAACGCCGTTCGCCTCAACGGCGCGGCCGTCCTTAACGACGGCCCCGACGATCAATCGGCCGACGCCCAGCCGGTCCAGCATCGCCAGAAGGTCGGGAATTTCGTGGAAATTGTGGCGCATCTCCGTGAAAGCGACCCGTATCTCCGGCCCCATGCCGAGGGCGCAGAGCTTTTCGATGCCGGTCATGGCCCGGCGGAAGGCGCCGACTCCCCGCAACCGGTCGTGGGTGGCGGGCGATGCGCCGTCCAGGCTTGCCTGGATGCGAAAATTGGGTCGCTCGGGGTAGGCCAGATCCTGTGCAATGCCCGAATCGATCAGCGTAGCATTGGTCTGGAGGATCACCTCCCGGAGCCCGGTGGACCGGCAGCAGAAATCGAGAAGGGGCCGCCACTCGGGGTGGGTCAGGGGCTCGCCGCCGGTGAGGATCAGGGTTTCCCCGTCCATATCCGCGAATTCGGCGGCGATGCGGCGCACCGTCTCGGCGGGAACCGGCGCCGCCAAGTCCTCGGCCCCGCTGTCCGGCCAGCAATGGGCGCACCGGAGGTTGCAGCCATTGGTGATGGCGAGGGTGAGAATGCGTGGCGGCTTGAGTCCCGCGTTGCGGATGCGCTGATTCAGGGATCGTTCCGGTTTTCTCATCGGTTGGATGGGCCGGTGGCCAACCGATCTTATCGCCGGTCCACCTCGCTGATCATCTCGAACAGTTCGACTTTCAAAGGCTCGGCAAGCAGATCCTCAGCCTTGGCCTTGAATGCGTTGAGATGGGGCGTTTCCAGGTGGTTGTCCAGATCCGCCTTGGATGCCCAGTTTTCATAGAACATAAAAAGGGTCGGGTCGTCCTTGGACCGATGAAGGTCGTAGTTGATGCAGGGCGGTTCGTTGCGGGTCGGTCCGATCAGGGTCATCAATTCCTCCCGGACCGCGTCTTCCTTCCCGGGCTTGGCCTTGATGTAAGCGACCACCGTCAGTTTTTCCTTAGCCATGAGCGCCTCCTTTTAAGGATTGGGGGGTTGCGGTTTCAGAGCCAGTCTACCCCTCGGCGCTGGTGGGGTCAATGCGTCTTTTGACCTCTGAGATCGCGTTGGCGGGAAAGCCGCCTTCCTTGGCGTGCTGCTCGACCATCTCCTTGTTGGGGGCGATGTAGACGCAGTAGATCTTGTCGTCGGTTACGTAACTTTCCACCCATTGAATTTTGGGCCCCAATCCCTGAAGCACCTGGCAGGATTTCTGGGAAATCCCCTGGACCTCGGCATCCGATAGATTGCCCGCTCCGGGAAGTTCTCTTTCAATGATGTATTTCGGCATGTTTTTTCCTTTCCGGTTGCGTTCGGGGTCCCGCTTTAGGCGGTTTTCCCAACGAGCCGCCTGTAGGCGGGACTCCGAACAGTTAAGGGTGAACTTACGCCTACGCCGCCACGTCTTCCAGCCCCAGCTCCGCCAGCTTCTCCTTTGTCGGCACCCCGGTTTCCTTGTCCCATCCCCGGATTTCGTAATATTCGTCCTTCATGGCCTCGAATTTGTCCCGCTCCAGGACTTCGCCGGCGTACTGGCCTTTCTGAAGCGGCTCCTCAAAGAATTTCCTGGGAAGGCTGTCGTCTTTTCTTCTCACGCCCTGGCGCACGTCGAACATCCGTTCCAGGTTTCGGACCCGCTCTGAAATCTCCATCATCCGGGGGATGTCCCAGTCCTTGCCCGTGGCGGTATTGAAGACATCGGTGATCATGTTGACATCGTTGTAGATGAACAGACCGTAGAGCCATTTGCACACCCCCAGGTTGTCGGTCACCCGCTCCATGTGTTCGGAGATAACCGCGGACCGGGCTTTGCCCTTGTAGGACGTGGGAATGGCCGCTTCAGGGTCTCCGAACTGTTCGCCGGCTACCTGCTGGAACCAGTCGTTGGCGTGGTGCCAGTCCACCTCCAGGAGGCTGCCCCGAAGCGGCAAGGGGTCGCCGCGGTGGCCGACCGCCTGCATGAGTCCGGTTCCTTTGAAGGAGCGGAATTCATAGGCGTGGGGCGCCAGGCCCTTGACCAGATCGACTTTGTCCACCGCCTCGGGACCGATGGTTTCAGCGAAGGCCATCTGCCCCTGGGCCAGCAGGTCGCCGACGCCTTCCCGCTCGCCGATCTTCCGGATGATCCCCAGGATCGCCTCCTTGCTGCCCCGCTCCATGGCGATGCCGTCGGTCTCCTTTTCGGTGATGATGCCGTGGTGGTACAGCTCCATGAGCAACCCCAATGTGGCCGAGGTTTCGGTGCAGTCGATGCCCAGCTTGTTGACCATCAGGGTGGCTTCCCAGAAGGTGTCCATGTCCAGGTTCCAGACCGCGCCGGTGAACCCGCTAAAGGGCTCGCAGGAGGTCACCCCCTTGCCGATCCCGTCCACCGACAGGAAATTCATGCACCGGTTGGGACAGCAGAAGCAGCCGGTGTTTTTGAGCTGATGTTCTTCCACATACCCGGGCGCCGCGTATTTTTCCAGGATGTCCTCCCAGCAGACATCCTCGAAATACCCCACGGGGAAAAAGCCCATCTGGTACATCATGTGGACGCCCCGGGCCACGCCCCACTGGGACAGCTCCTGGTAGGCGGGATGCTCCCGGATCTCGTTGTTGATCCGGATGGAGAGATCCAGAAACTCCCGGGGCTTGGCCACGCGGACCCCGCCGGAGCCCCGGACCGCCACCGCTTTAAGGTTTTTCGACCCCATGACCGCGCCCATGCCGGTGCGCCCGGCAGCGTCCCCGGTCTCGGTGATGAGACAGGCGTATTTGACCTGCTTTTCGCCGGCCGGTCCGATGCAGACCACCTTGATTTCCGGGTCCCCCAGTTCCGCCTGGATCATTTTCTGGGTTTCGAAGGTGTCCTTGCCCCAAACCCCGTCAGCGTCCCGGATTTCCACATGCCCATCGGAAATAAACAGATACACCGGCTTGTCCGCCTTGCCCTGGATCACTAGGTGATCGAACCCGGCGTATTTCAATTCCGGCCCCCAGTAGGCCCCGAAATTGGACTTGGCCCGGAGGTTGCTCATGGGCGACACGGCGGTTACATCCACCCGGCCCGATCCGGCAAGGGCGGTTCCGGATAGCGGACCGGTGTTGAAGATCAGGGGATTGCCCGGCCCCAGGGGATCAGCCCCCGGTTCCCATGCGTCGTAGATCAGCCGGACCCCCAGCCCCCGTCCACCCAGGTAATGGTCCACGTACTGCTCCGTGGGCTCGGTGGCCACCTGCCCGTTGCTCAAATCCACTTTGACGATGTTTCCAACCCATCCGTACATGGCTTATTCCCCTCCCAACGCCTGCTTCACCAGCGACGGGATCCGGTCGGCGTTATTGACAAGTTTGTGATAAGTCTCCCTGGAAATCTCTTCGCAGGTCAGGGCTCCGGTAGGGCAGACCTTGACGCAGGTGGGATCGCCGTCGCAAAGATCGCATTTCAGCACGCGTCCCGTGTCGCCGTCGACAAATGTGGCCCCGAAGGGACAGGCGAACACGCAGCTCAGGCATCCGATGCACCGGTCGGCGTCCACCTCCATGGCCCCCGTGAGATGGTTCCGGTAAGTGGCGCCCTTGGGACAGACGCTTTCGCAGGCCGGCGTCTCGCACCGCATGCAGTTGATGGGCACGTAGATGCCTTCCTGCTCCCATTTGACCACATGGACCCGGCCCCTGGACGGGCTGCAGACCCATTCGTGCTTCAGCGAGCAGTAGGTCTCGCAGGACCGGCACCCGGAACATTTTTCAGCATCTATGATCACGGTTTTCAAAGCCACCGGATTCCTCCTTTTTTAGAAAAGCAGCAGGCTGTTTTCCAGCCGCCGTTTGATGTCTATATGTGGTCTGTTCCGAGCCAATCCCTCGGCGACCGCCGCCTCGGCGATCCGGCAACGGGCGCCGTTGTTGATCAGGACCGGGTCCACCACCTGGATCGATTCGACAATACCTTTGCCGTCCACTTTCACGCCGAGGGCGATGAGGCCGGCGGGCCCTTCAAAGGCCGCCCACGCATCGGTTCCCATCGCTTCCGGCACGACGCGGATGGCGGGGCCGACGAAGTTTTCCTTTTTGTAGAGATCGGTCATCCGTTCGGCGGTCCGGATCAGATCCGCCAGCATGGCGCGGCAGGCGTCCGAAGCGGTCCATGTGGTTTCGGTTTCCGACCCATCGTCCACTCTCGCCAGGGGGCCGACAAGAAACACGCCCGACAATTTCTCTCCGCTGTCCGATCCGGCCGCGCCGTTGCCCAGGGCGGCGAAGGGGAGGTAGGACCAAGGCTCCCGGCGGACCGACATCTTTTCCGGGATCTTCTCCGGCGAAAAATCATCGACGACCGAGCCGGATCGATCCTTGATAACGATCTTTCCTTCGATCGCCGCCGCCGCGGGCATGGGGTCGATGGCCGTCTCGGTCAGGTGATGAAGCGGTCCGCCGTCGTTCAGCAGGTTCTCGCGAAAAAAGGCGTCGATCTTTCGAACCAGGGGCGGACAGGCGTCGGCGATCTCAGTAAGTCGCTGGTAGTAGCCGTCCTTGAGAAACCGGCTCACGCCGCCGGCGATGGCGGTCAGGGGATGGTCGCTCCGTCCCCCTAATATGGCGGCCGCCTCCTGGACCAGGCCCAAGACGTGCATGACCGTCTCGGCTCGCCGATGGGCTGCAGCCGCATGGCGACCCGCCGGCTTTGCGGATGCCCGGTGATCCGGAAAGGGATTGATCGGATCGAGCAAAAGAAGGTGAAGCTTGCGCAGATGATGGCAGAGAAAGAGCGACTGGCCCAGAGCGTCGCGCATGTTCTTGGCGATGTCGGGCGGTTCTACATCGAACAGCCGGTCCATCAGCCTGGCAGCCGCCAGATGGTGGACCGGGGACCGGATGGAGAGAATCCGCGGCAGTTCCTCCACGGCCCGGCCGATGCACAGATCGGCCGGGTCCAGGTAGCCGGTGGTCTGGAGATAGGTGCGCTGACCGCCGGCATCGGGTGTGACCCGGACCCGGCAAGGCCAGTCCTGCCCCTTCAGCGGTTCGAAAGTGGTGATCTCTTGTATGCTCACAGCGTTGGTTCCTTGTGCTTTGTGTATAGTGCCTTGTGGCTTGTGACTATCCACTATCCACTACTCACTATCCACTACCCACTGCATCATGCACTGGGTGGGCAGGGTGTACCGGTAAAAGCAGCCGGTCATGTCCACGAAGCCGTCGGCGATTTTCTGGATCTCCGCCGGTTTTTCCGTCTCGAAGGTGGAACTGATCGCAGACACCATCTTGGCGCCCGGATCGAATGTGGCCGGCGGTTTGCCGTAACAGCCCCGGCAGGGGACCCCCACGCCGGTGCAAAGACCGCCACATCCCTCCCGTGTGGCGATGCCCTGGCAAATCAGCCCTTGTTCCAGCAGGCATCGGCCCGTGGATTCATACGTTTGATAGGGCCGCTTCACCGCTTTGAACCGTTTTTCTTCCTTTTTCCGGGAGCACGAGGCGCACACGGCCTTTTCCCCGGCGAAAACCACCCCCGGCGGCGGCCCCAGGCCCGACAGGATGGGCCGGACCACGTCTTCCGGCAACCGGGCCGCTGTGTAGGTGATCCGGGCGTCGGATTGGCCGCCGCACACCAGCGCGGAAATGGCGGCCCAAACCAGATTGACCGGGGCCGGGCAGCCGGGAATCAAAGCGTCTACCCCATCCACACCGTCCAATGCCCGAACCGTTTTCTCTTGCTTCGGCAGCTCCAGGCCTTCCGGCGGAGCTTCCCCTTCCACATCCGTTGATTTCCTCAAATTTTTCAACCCCGGCATCCCCCCAAAGGCCGCGCAGGCGCCCACGGCCACCAGCCGCCCGGATTTTTCCCGCATGGCGTAGGCCAGCTCCCGATCCGCTTCCGTGGCGATCGCCCCGGTGAAAAAACAGACATCCACCCGGTCGATGGCGTCCAGTTCCGCCGGGGACGATCCCAACACGTATGGCCAGAATGCAATGTCCGCCCATCGGTTCAGGGCGTTGACCCCGTAGTGGATGTCGAGGATCGTGGTTTCGCAGGCGTGGCAGCCGGAGGCGGAGACGATGGCGATTTTGGGTTTCAACAAGACGATACTCCTTTAATTGTAGGGAACCACGAAATACACGAATCACACGAAAAGGAAAAAATATTTAAATTTAAAAAATGTGATTGGTTCACCATCCATTTCTTTTTTTCGTGTCATTCGTGTGTTTCGTGGTTTCTTTTAATGCATCGGCCCCAATTGACGCACCGATTCGCACATCTCGTTGATGACCCCGGCGTATTTCGGCGATTCGGACGCCGCGATCCATTCCAGGCGGAACCGGCCGTCTTCCACGCCCATTTCATTGAGCAGGTTGTTCAACAGAAACGATCGCCGCAGGGCTTTCATGTTGCCGGATATGTAGTGACAATCCCCCGGTTGGCATCCGGCCACAAGCACGGCGTCGGCCCCGCTGGCAAACGCTTTGAGAACGTAGGACGGGTCCACCATGCCGGAGCAAAACACCCGGATCGCACGGACATTGGCCTGCTGCTGAAACCGGGACACCCCGGCGGCGTCGGCCGCCACGTAGGAACACCAGTTGCAGAGAAAGGCGATAATTTTGGGTTCGTAATTCGTCATAAGATCAATCCTTGAGATCCGGCTGTTACGCCAGAATCCCCTCGATTTGTGCCATGATCTGGTCCGGCGTGTAGTGCTGGACGTGGATGGCGGCCACCGGACAGGCGGCGGCGCAGGTGCCGCACCCCTGGCACAGGGCCTCGTTAATGGACGCGGTTTTGCGTTCCTCGCTGAAGGAGACGGCATTATAGGCGCACAATTCCACGCAGGTGCGGCAACCGGTGCAAAGCCGTTCATCGACGCCGGCCACGGTGGGTTCCACTTCCACTTCGCCCACCGAAAACAGGGCCAGCACCTCCGCGCCGGTAGCGCCGCCCTGGGCCACGGATTCGGGGATGTCCTTGGGCCCTTGGGCCCCGCCGGCCAGGAAAATGCCGGAGAGCGAGGTCTCCACCGGTCCCAGCTTGGGGTGGGACTCGATGAAAAATCCGTACCGATCAGTGGACAGATTGAGGGCCCGAGCAACGGCGGTGTAGTCCTTCTGGGCCGTGAGGCCAGTAGCCAGCACCACCATGTCGGCTTCCACCTCCACGGGCATCCCGGCCAGGCTGTCCTCGCCCCGGACCACCAGCCGCCCAGCCTCTTTGAAGACTTTGGCCACCCGGCCCCGGATGTACCGCGCCCCGTCTTCCTCGATGCCCCGGCGGAGAAATTCCTCATACCCTTTGCCGCCGGCCCGGTTGTCGATGTAAAACACGTAAGCCTGACCTTCGGGGTTGTGGTGCTTGTAGATGGACAACTGCTTGGCGCTGATCATGCAGCAGACCTTGGAGCAGTATTCGTTTCCCTTGGCGCGATCCCGGGACCCGACGCACTGGACGAAGACCACGCTCTGGGGAACCTTGCCGTCGCTGGGCCGTACCACCTTGCCGCCCGTTGGACCCGATGCGTTGCAGAGCCGCTCGAACTGGAGGTTGGTGATGACGTCCGGATACCGGCCGTAGCCGTACTCGGGATACCGCTCGGCGTCGAAGATGTCGATGCCCGTGGCCACCACGACGGCCCCGACCTCCAGCTCCCGGACCCGCTCGGTCTCCCGGAGGTCGATGGCCCCCGGGCCGCAGTTGCGGACGCATTCGCCGCACTGGCAGCACAGGCTGCACGACAGGCACCGCTGGCCTTCGGCCGTCGCCATCTCCTCGGTGAAGCCCAGATCCACCTCGTCGAAATTGCCCTTCCGCTTCTCCTCCGGAAGGCGCGGCATCTCCTGGAGTTGGATGGGTCTGGCCCGCCGTTTTTCATCCTCGGTAATGGCGTCGTCCATGAGCGTTTCGGACGGGGTCAGGGGCCGGAGACCGCCGTGGGCCAGGTAATGGTGGATGGACTGAGCTGCCTGCCGTCCGTGGGCCACCGCCTCCACAAAGGAGGCCGCGCCCAGGGCGCAGTCGCCGCCGGCGAAGACGCCGGGACGGGTGGTGGCCAAGGTCCCCTCTTCGGCCCGAATGGTCCCCCACCGTTCCAGTTCCACATCCAGTTGGGTGATGAAGTCCGTATCCGACGCCTGGCCGATGGCGGGGACCACGGTATCCACATCCATGACCGTCTCGGAGCCCTCGATGGGTTGGGGCCGACGCCGGCCCGAGTCATCCGGCTCCCCCAGTTCCATGCGGATATATTCGATTCGGGACAATTTGCCGTCGCCGATGAGGCGGGTGGGCGCGGCCAGGAACATGAATTTCACACCCTCGTGCTCGGCCTCGTCCACCTCGATGTCCCAAGCCGGCATCTCCTCCCGGGAACGGCGATAGAGCACGATGACCTCTTCGGCCCCTATCCGCAGGCACGACCGGGCGCAGTCGATGGCCACGTTGCCGCCGCCGATGACCACCACTTTTTTGCCGATGGCCACAGGCTCGTCCAGGGAGATTTTGCGGAGCAGGTCGGTGCCGCCGATGACGCCCTCCAGGTCTTCCCCCTGGACCCGCATGGCCATGCTCTTGTGGAGTCCCGTGGCGATGAAAAAGGATTTGTAGCCTTCGGCCTCCAGGCTTTCAAAAGTCACGTCCGTTCCAAAATTCACCCCGGTGCGGATGTCAACGTCCATGCTTTTGAGGTTGTCGATTTCCGCGTCGAGGATGTCCCGTGGCAACCGGTAGTCGGGAATGCCCACGGCCAGCATGCCGCCGGCAACCGGAAGTTTCTCGAAAATGGTGACCGGGTAGCCCTCAAGGGCCAGGTAATAGGCTGCCGACAACCCGGCGGGGCCGGCGCCCACGATGGCCACTTTTTCCGGCCGGGCCTCTTTGATGGGCGGATGGACGAATTCGCCTTTTTCCAGTTCCCGGTCCCCCAGGAAGCGCTTGGTGTAGCAGATGGACAGGGGATCGTCCAACTGGCCCCGCTTGCAGGCCCCTTCGCAGGGATGGAAGCAGATCCGGCCGCAGACCGCGGCAAAGGGCATCCGTTCCCGGACCATGGCCAGGGCTTCATCGTATTTGCCCATGCCGGTCAGGTTCATGTACCCCACCACGTTGACCCCGGCCGGGCAGGCCGTCTGGCAGGGCGGGGATCCGGCCCGGAGAATGGAATAGGTGTTGGGGATGGCCTGGGGAAAGGGCCGGCTGATGGGATGGCGGGTGGACAGGCCCACCTCGAAATCGGAGGTGACGTCGATGGGGCAGACCTGCTGGCAGTCCCCGCATCCGGTGCATTTTTCCAGAGAAACATACCGGGGCTTTTGCCGGACCTTCACCTTGAAATTGCCCACAAACCCGCTCAGTTCCGCCACTTCGGATTTGGTGAGGATTTCGATGTGGGGATGCCGCCCCACTTCGCTGGTTTTGGGGGTGAGGGTGCAGCCGGCGCAGTCCAGGGTGGGAAACGTCTTGTCAAACTGGGCCATGCGGCCGCCGATGATCTCGTCTTTTTCCACCATATAGACCTGGTAGCCGGCGTTGGCGATTTTAAGCGACGCCGTAATGCCCGCGATGCCGCCCCCCACCACCAGGGCCGAGGGCGTCACCGGCTTTTTGGTTCCCCGGAGCGGCCGGTGATGGACCACCCGCGAGATGCCGCCCCTGACCAGGTCCTTGGCCTTTTGGGTGGCCTGGTCCGGGTTCTGGGAAATCCAGGAACAATGTTCCCGGATGTTGACCATCTCGAACATGTAGGGGTTCATCCCGGCCTGGGACACGGCGTTTCGGAAGGTGGGCTCGTGCATTTTGGGGGAACAGGAGGCTTCGACCACGCAGTCCAGCCCCAGTTCCGCGATGTCGTCCCGGATGAGCTTCTGGCCCGGCTCGGAACACATGTATTTGTAATATCGACAAACGGCGACGTCCTCGTTTTCCGTGCCGATTTCCTCGGCTATTTTGGCCACATCCACCGTGCCGCCGATGTTGGTGCCGCATTGACAGACGTAGACGCCGATTTTCTTTTTCATGAAACAAACCCTTTCGCCTTCAACATCTTCATCGGACTCGCCAGGTGGCGGCTCAGGCCCAATGTTTTGGCCTTCATCCCGAAGGCCAGGCCCATGAGTTGGGTGAAATACAAAACGGGCATGACGCCGCCGTCCTGCCGCATATCCAGGTTGGCCTGGCAAAGCTGGCAGGCCACCACAATGGCGTCGGCTTTTCTATAGGCGGCCTCTTTGACGATGCGTCGGCACAATTCCCGGACCGTCCCGGTTTTGCTGACCGCCAGGCCCGCGCCGCAACATTCGGTTTTGAAATCCCAGTCGATGATGTCGGCACCCAGGGCCGTGAGCAGGCCGTCCATGGACCGGGGGTTTTCCGGGTCGTCAAACCCGGTGACGCCGTGGGGCTTGACCAGATAGCAGCCATAATAGGGGGCGACTCTCAGTCCTTTGAGGGGGCGTGTGACCTTCTCTTTTACGCCATCGGCCCCGAACCGCTGGCTGACAAACCCCAGGAGGCTGTGGATGTTGGGGGTTCCCTGGATTTCGGCCTCCACCGCCCCTTCGATCCGGGCTTTGAGGGCCGGGTCGGATTTGAGTTCGGTTTGGGCACTCAGGAGCCGGCGGAAACAAAATGGGCAGGGGATCACCACGTCCTCAACAGACTGGGTTTCGGCCAGGGCCAGGTTGTGGGCCGCCAGGGCAGTGGAAAGGTCTTTGTTCATCTTCAGGGCCGGCGACGACCCGCAGCAGGACCAGCCGGGGATCTCTTCCAGGCCGACGCCCAGGGCGTCGCACACGGCACGGGAGGAGTGGTCGTAGGATTTCGCGGTCCCCTCCAGGGAGCATCCGGGGTAGTAGCTTGCCTTCATGACTTGGAATTATTCCTTTTCTGCCAACCGGGAAAAGATGCGGGCCACCACAGGGTCCGATTCGCCCCCGGGGAGCATGTCTTTTGGCGACACCGCGCCCTTGAAGATGAGCCTCATGCCGGGGACCAGGTCCTTGAAGGGGGTGAAGGTGCGCAGATTGTATTGTATCACGGTCTGAAGTTCCCGGACCCGGCCTCTTCTTTGGACCGATTTGAGGAACAGGTCCTCGAACAGATGGATGGCGGGTTCCGACGGTTTGACGCCTTCTTCCCCGGCGATTTCGCACAGGGCCGCGGCCACTTCGTACATGTTGATTTCCACCGGGCAACGGCCCGCGCAGGCCCCGCAGGCCACGCAATACCACCAGGTGGGGTCTTTCAGGGCTTCGTCCTTCATGCCCGCCAGAATCCGGGCGATAAGGCGGCGCGGTCCGCCCACGGTTTCCGACGCGATGGGGCAACTGCCGCTGCACTTGCCGCACTGGAGACAGTCCAGCAAATTCTGGCCGCTCATGTCCATCACCTGGTTGCAAAAGGCCCGTTCCGCCGGTTGTCCAGTCAGTCTCAACATGACGCGCCCCTTCCCGTTTCCGTAAAACACCGGGCCACGGCCACCGCGGTGTGGGTCCTCGCCTCCCGCACCACGTCGCGCGGCGGTCCGAACCGGAGGGCCCCGGTGGGGCATTTCAGGGCGCAGGCCGGCCACAGTCCCGCATCGACCCGGTCCCGGCACCCGTCGCATTTGGCGATCTTGCCCGTGGCCGGGTTCAGTTCCGGATGGCCAAAGGGGCAGGCCACCGCGCAGGTCTGGCACCCGATGCACAACTCGAAATCCGAAAACACGATCCCGTCGTCGCGCTTCTGCATGGCCCCGGTGGGGCAGGCCGGCACGCAGGCCGGACGGTCGCAGTGGTAACAGGTCGCCGCGGCAAACCGCATGGAGAGCTTGCCGCCGGTTTCAAACGGCCCCAGGCGCAACACCTTGAAGGGCCGGGGTCCGGCCGGCAAATCATGCTCCATCTTGCAGGCCACGGCGCAGCCAAAACACCCGATACACAGGGACTCGTCGATGAGGAGGGCGTTTTTTTTGAGTTTAACATTAAGTTGTCGGGTCATTTTTCCGGTCGTTTCGGTTTTTCAATTTTATCAAGTCGGTCCACAAAGGCCACATGGTCCACCTTGTCCACTACGTCCATTTTGGGTGGACAAAGTGGACGCTGTGGACAAAGTGGACTGGGTGGACACTATGATGAAAC
>CAYPCE010000023.1:17434-21814 GCA_964409085.1 uncultured Desulfobacteraceae bacterium
GTGGACAAAGTGGACGCTGTGGACAAAGTGGACTGGGTGGACACTATGATGAAACAGTCCTCAGGCATTCCACCGCCTCTTCCCTGGCCTGTCCCCTGCGTTGCACGAAGACCCGCTCCACGCCCAGGCGCTGGCTGGCCCAGACTGTGTTTTTGGGGACCATCCGGCTGATCCAGGCCCGGCCAACCAAACTGGTGTCGGGGCCGACCACCACGATGTCGTCGCCATCGGCGATGCAAAGGGCCGCCGCGGTGTCCGGGTGGATTTGAACCGCGTCCCTGGGCGCCAGTTCGTCGATCCAGGGTTGCCAGTGGCACGCATCGCCGAACCGGGGGGCGTTGCGGGCGGCCTGGAAGAACAGGGGGAATTCGGGGTTGCCCGCCGGTTTTTCAATGGCTTTGGGGGCGTTTTGGGGATCGATTTTGCCCGACGCCGTGGGAAAATAAGGCGGTTCCGACCGGATGCGCTGGTCCGGCGGCGCGGGCCAATAGGTCAGACCGGGTTCGGTGTCCTGAATGGCCGTCACAGTCAACCCTCTGGTGTCCGGCGTGTTATCGAGGAGCCAGTCATAGAACGCCGGGGCGTCCGCCGAGCCGGTTTCCAGTTTCCAGGGAAAGTGTTCGTCCCATCCGAACCGGGCCGCCAGCCGGGTCCAGAAGTCGAGCCCGGTTTCGCAGGCCCCGCGGGGCCGGACGAGCCGGGGGCCCCACTGGACGGCCCGGTCGTTGCTGAAGCACAGGCCGTGTCTTTCGGGCCAGAGGGTGGCGGGAAACACGATGTGGGACAGATTCCGCGTCTGGTTGGGAAACGCCCCGTAATGGACGGTCAGGTCCATACGCCGGGACATGTCTGAAAACGGGAGGAAAAAATGGTTGAAGCAGTTGCCGGAGCCGATGACGGCCCGGATGGCGCCTTCTTCCGGGACCTGGGATTTTTGGGTCTGGTAAGGATATGCGTGGGTTGCCGGGGGCGGAGGGGCGGCGATGTCGTCGTCGATGTCGCCGGCCGCGTCCAGCCGGGGACGGCCCGATTCCAGCGGATGCCAGCCACCCCCCGGTTGGCCCATCCAGCCCATGGCCGCGGCCAGGGTTTGCCAGGATCGGTAGTGAGGGAGGTAGGCCAGCCGCTTTCCGGTGATGATGGTGACAGGCCCCTGGCGTTTAAGCATCCGGCACAAACCAAAAATGTCGTCGGCGGACGGGCCGGCAACCGATGGGGCGTCCTCCAGGGAAAGGGTGTCAAAAGAAGCGTTCCATGCATCCGGGTCGTTGAAGGCCGCCGCCACGGCTTCGGGGTCCTGGAGGGATTCCGCCAGCATGGCTTTAATCAGGAACAGGCCAAGGGCGTTGCCGGCGCCAGGGGTGATTATTTGGGCGTGGTCGGCTTTGGACAGGGTGGTGGTGAACCGGGCGTCGGCGGCCACGATTTTGGCGCCATGGCGCCGGGCGTCCAGGACCCATCCGAAGGCCACGGGGTGGGTGGCGGCCAGGTCGGCTTCGACCAGGAGAATGGCGCCGCTGTTGAGCCAGTCTGAACAAGGGGTGGCCGGGCTGTTGAGGACCCCGCCGCTGGTTATGACCGGCGGCATGTCCAGGGGATGATAAACATGCGGCGTGCCCCACAGCCGGGCAAACCGCAGGGCGCCCAGGTGGAAATCCAGGCCCGCTTCCGGGTCGCAGCCAATATAAACGGATGCCGGCCCATAGGCTTCCCGGATTTTCCGAAGCCGGTCGGCCAGATCGTCGAAGGCCGCGTCGATGTTCTCCACCGCCTCGAAGGGGCCGGCCAGCCGACGCCGGGTGGCCGGAAACATGATCCGGTCCGGGCTGGCCAATCCCTGGACAAAGGCCGTCCCGCGGGCGCACAACCGGCCCCGGCTGACCGGATGGGTTTCATCGCCCTGGACATCCACGATCACATCGTCTTTGACCGACGCGATCAGCCCGCACCCGACCGCGCATTCCCGGCAGATCGAACGCAATTGCAGGTCGTGTTTTTTTCGCGTTCCCGATACCCGCCTCAAGGGTTTATATCCGATCATTTGCGCTGCGTTCCCACTATGCGTTGATAATGTGATGCTTCCCGCACCCATGAGTGCAAGGACATCGAATGGAAAGATAAGCAAATGACGTGCCGAAAAGCTTGGGCAAAGCGTAATGGATTGATATCATGGAACCCATTCCTAAACTTTTATCCGTCAAACCTTGCTCTTGGAAGGAAGGCGGGTGAGGACAAAGACCCCGTCGAATTTAAAGGTATGCACTCTAATGAACCTGAATTAAACGTAATTATCGTTTGGGGTCTTGTGGGGCGACGGAGGACAAATTACGCCCCATAAGGTGTCCGTTTCCGTTCTCAGTGAAATGACTGTTGTGGGGAAGTCAATTGTATTGAGGGTGGATTGGTTCGTCCTTTCGGGCGGCGAAAAACCGAGGATTGGCGACGAGATAGAATAGGGGTCAATCCTCCATAGCCGCGATCAACGGCTCAAACACCATCGCCGCCAGATCCTCGAATGTTTCATCCAGCGGATCGGTCTCGCCGAAGCACCGGTCATAGTGGGGATCATCGGCTTCCGGAAATCCCCAGTCGCCGGATGGCCGCCATGTATTTCTTGCTGCGGCCATGGCCTTGCCGCGGTCTTCTCCTTTCCGGATGAGTTTTTCCGCGTATGCCCACGCGCTTCTCGGGAAAAAATGGAGCGGCCGGGTCAGGCCGTCCCAATACATCTTCAGCAGGGTTTCGAGGATCGCCTGGGGCGTTTCGACGGGGGCGTATTTCAGCAGGGCCCATTTTTTGTTTTTTCCCTCGAGACCGATCAGCAGACTTTCCGCCGGATACCCGGGCGTCTGCGCGGCGTTCAGGGCCAGGTGTTGAACCCAGGCCCGCAACCGGTCCTCGGCCTTGATGCCGGCATACCGGTACCGGAGAAGCCAATTCGGATAGAGATCCCGGACGCGGCCCAGCAGGCGGAATTCGCCGATGGACAGATCCACCGGCAGGTTGTCCAGCTTGTCGTCGGTCAGGTATTGGCCAAGTCGTTGAGAGAAGTCCGCGGCGCCGCGCCGGAGACCGTCGAAGGCACACCGGCCCACCATTCCGTGGGGAAGGCTTCCCTTGGCGGATTCCAGAAGGAAGAGGTCGCCGCCGTCTCCGCCCCGGACCATCCGGTCCACCAGGGCCTGCTCGATCCAGTATTTCTCCAGCCCTGCGGTGGTGAACGGTTCGGTCTCTTCCATGGCCTCTTCTTCGCTGCCCAGTTGGATGCCCAAGCGGCGGTTCAGCAGGAATCGGGCCGGGTTGCACAGGAACGACGCCAGGTCGTCCAAGGAAAGGGTTCGCCACTCGTCCGCGGCCGGCGACAGGCCAGTTCGGAAGAAGGACTCCGGCTCCTGTCTCGAAGACGCCAGACTCCGGGCGGTCCGGCAACGGTCTTCGGAATAGCTGAACAGCCGCGCATCTTCGGCTGCGTCGAAATAGGCGGGGTTGAAGCCCTGGAGCCGGTGGCGGGTGAGGGCATGGTCGTCGATGAGGTCGCCGTCCGGCCTCGTGAAGCCCTTCTGGATGTAATCGATCAGTTCGCTGACCAGCACCGACGGCGGGATGACACTGTTGTCCCGGATGTTCTGGCCCACATAGCTGATGTAGAGCTTTTTTCTCGCCGACAGGATCGATTCCAGGAAAAGGTACCGGTCGTCGCCCCGGGCGGACCGGTCGCCGGGCCGGGGCTTCCGGAAGATGAGATCGAAGCCCGGCGCCGTGTCCCGTCGGGGATAGACGTCGCCGTTCATCCCCACCATGCAGATGACCGGAAACGGGATGGAACGCATGGGCAGCGTCTTGCAGAAGGTGACCCCGCCGGTGATGAACCCGTAACCGAACCCTTGGTCCCCCAGCCGGTTCTGGAGAAGCCCCCGGATCGCCGGGAAATCGACGTCCCCCTTGAATCCGGCCCGCCCGCTGGCCTCGGCCAGTTCCCGGAGCGACTGTCGGAGCGCCTGGAATTCCGTTTCGGCGTCGTCTTCCGGGTGGAAGAGCGCATCCACGGCGGCCAGCAGGTCGTCCGCCCAACGGGCCGGATCGCGGGGCGGCTTGAAGCCTTCCACGGCGTCGAATACCCGTTCGCAGAAGGTGATGAACCGCCCCAGCGTTTCGGTCTCATCCCCTTCGATGGCGTCGTAGGGCAGGATGGACCCGAACATCCGTTCTCCGCCGCCGGGCAGGGCCGTGCCCAGCAGCAGCCGGTCCAGCCCGGCCTGCCAGGTGTTTTCGGAAAAACCCGGCAGCCCGTGATCCCGCCGGTTGTCGGCGTCGATGCCCCACCGGATGCGGGTGTCCACGATCCATGCCCGGATCCGGTCCAGGTCGGACGCCGTCAGG
>CAYPCE010000023.1:21914-26140 GCA_964409085.1 uncultured Desulfobacteraceae bacterium
ACGAGGATGTGGCGGGGCTGAAGGTCCGGGTCGTTCTGGAACAGGTCCAGCAGGTGATCGTGGAGCACCTCGATCTCCCGCATGGGACTGTGGCAGACGTGGATGCGAACCGAATCGTCGGCCGTAGGCACGGGGCGCCGTTCATTCCCGGACCCGTCGATCTCCCGGAGATTGAGGATGTCGGACTGGATCAGCGCCAGCAGGGAATCGGCTTCTTCGGCCGGATCGCGGAAATCGGTTGTCGATGACAGATCGGGCAACGCTTCCATCCGATCGAAAAAATCGCGACCCATTCCCCCGAGGGTCGCCAGAAGCGGATTGCCGACGTCGAGATGGAGCCACTGGCGATCCGCGTCTCCGGCTTTTTTTTCGATTCGACGCTGCTCCCGTCCGGATAGGATGTCGCCCCAGAATTCCCGACAGGGATTCATGATGAAAAGATTGACCTCGCAAACCCGGGCCAGTGCGTCGAAGATCTCCAGGTGAAACGGCGGCAGGGTGGAGACGCCGAACACCGCCATACGTTCCGGCAGCGAATCGGGCGGAACTTGTCCATTCTTTATCCGTTGAAAAAAATCCTGTCTGAGCGCCGGCGCATGATGGGTTTCATTCCCATCGGCCACCTTCCGCCACAAAATTGCCTGCCAACCGTCGTCTTCTCCGGCCTGCCATTTTAAAATCAGGTCCGGCCGGTAAAGCAGGTACTGGTCGAAGGCGTAGGCGATTTTCTGGGCCAGTTGAAGGCGCTTCAAATCATTTTTTTCGCTTCCGAGATAGTGGCGGACATCCTCAAATCCCGGTTGATCGGCCTCCTCCGGCAGCCATCCCATGATTTTCCAGGTCATGGTTTCCCGGTCAAAGGGGGACGTATCCGGAACGCCGGGGAGCACTTTCCGGAAAACATGCTCGTAAACGAACGGGTTCGGGAACGGGAATTCGATATTGGCGCAGACGCCGTGGCGTTTGGCGATTTCCATGGAAATCCACCGCTCCATCCCCTTGCTCTGGACCACGATGATTTCCGGCGTGAACGGTGATGAGAGCGGTTTTTTGAGGATTTCGGAAAGAAAGACAGAGAGGATTTCGAGTCGGTTCGACGTGTAGAGATTGAGTTGGCCCTGATCGCTCATTGTTTCCCGTTTAAGTTGCATTCCTTTGGTTTTGGCTGTGACGTCTCCGACCGCCGAACACATACAACACCGCCGGCAGAAACACAAGATCTCCGATCCAGGCCGTGGTCATGGCCAGGCCGCTCAGGCCGCCGAATATGGCGATGGGCTTGAAATCGCCGAAGGTCAACACCAGGAACCCCACGGTGGTGACCAAGGTGGTGGCGCTGATGGGTTTGGCAGTGTCCTTCCAGGCCCGGGTGAGGGGGTCCGTTTCCCGGTCGGCTTCGGCAGCGCGCACCCGCAGGCGGGCCAGGAAAAAGACCGAATCGTCCACGGCGATGCCGATGGCGATGGAAGCGACCATGATGGTGGCCACGTTGAGGGGCAGGTCCATCAGAGCGGCGGACCCGGCCAGCACGGCGATGGGAAAGATGGACACCATCCCGCCTGTCAACACCAGTTTCGGTGACCGGAAGATGACCGCCAGCACCGCCAGCACCGTCAACAGCGCCAGGCCGAAGCTCCGGATCTGGGTGCGGATCAGCTCCACCTCGATGCTGTTGAGCAGGACCACCGTACCGGTGAGGCGGACCTGAATCCAGGACGTATCGCTGCCCTCGACCATGGACCGGATGTCCCGCACCAGTTTGTTGAACCGGACCGATTCCACCGTCTGGACAAAAATGGAGATCCGGATAAATCCCTGATCGGTATAGACCACCGGTTGGATGCCGGGCAGGGCGGAAAGCTTCGCCTTCATGTCCCGGACGAATGCCTGGCACTCCTCCGGAAAGCCCCGGCAGTCCATTTCAATGGTGGAAAGGCCGGTCAGCCGTTCGGCGATGAACCGGTAATCCCGATGTATTTGGGAACCCTTTTTGAAAAAATTGAGGACATTGGATTCCACCCGGAGGGTGGGGACGAGGAAACCGGCTGCGATGATGATGCCCACGCCGGCAGCGACAATGGAAAACCGCCGGTTGGAAATAAAGGACGGAAAATCCGGTAAGGGCGACCCGCCGGACGGCGTCAACCGGAAGCCCCGCAGGGAGATCTTCGAAAACAGGCAGAGCACCCCCGGCGCCATGGAAAGGTTGGCGACAAAGCTGACGGCGATGCCGACGGCGGCCCACAACCCCAGGTCCCGGACCGGCGACAGATGGCTGATCATGAGGGACAAAAACCCCGCGGCCGTGGTCAGGCTGGCGATGGCATAGGGAAGGGCCACGGTTTTGAGCCCCTCTGCAATGGCCTCCCGGGCATGGCCATCCATCCGGTAGGCCCGCCGGAAGTGATGGAGAAAATGGATGCCGCCGGTCAGGGACAGGACCCAGATCAGGGCCGGAAGGGCCGACGAGATCATGTTGAGGGTCATGCCGAATCCGGCGGCGGTCCCCATCGTGACGGCCACGGCAAAGGCGGAAACCGTCGCCGTGATCAGCACGCAGGGAATGGACCGGAACACGATGAAAAGGCAGACGAGGGAGGTCAGAAAGGCCAGGGGCAGGAGGATGCGGAACTGGTGTTCCGACATCCGGTTGAGTTCGGCGTTGAAAAGGGTGGGGCCGCCGATGTGGAAATCGTACCGGTCTGTGTAGGGCGCCAGGGCGTCTTCGACGTTTTGGACGATCCGTTGGCGGTTTTCGATGATCCCCAGCCGCGACAGATCGAGAAGAACGCCCACGGTCCGGCCGTCGTCCGAGACCAGCACCGGCCGCAGGGCGTCGGCGATCCGGTCCTCCGTGCCGGCGATGCTGAGGGCCCGGGCCCCCGAATCGATTTTTGCCAGCCGCCGCCCGATGGCGCGGATATCTCCGGCGTGGTCCCGCCAGGACATCCCCGGAACCGTGAAGGCGACGATCATCCATTCGTCGCTGCCGTAGGTGTCCTGAAAATCCTTATATTCCCTGTAGCCGGGACTGTGGTGGTCCAGCCAGACATCGATGCCGTTGTTGACGCGGATGTCGGCGAGATAGAAAAGGGACGGGCTGCATAACAAGAGGAGGGCGACAGAGAGGAAGAGGGCGTTTTCTGCGATCCAGCGGCAGATGCGGGTCATGGAGGCGGGCTCCTGTGGGGTCGTTTTCGGATCAGCATGGCACGTTCCCATGGATCGGTCAATCGGTTTCTCCGACGGCGGCGGGATAAATCCGATTGTCCGATTTCCTCCCTTGTGGTAAATCTGGGGTACATCATCTGCAGGAAAACCCATAACCGGTCACCTGGGGAGGAGGGCATGGCGGAGAAACGGTTCGATCTCATTTTCAGGGGCGAGGTGCAATCGGGACAGGATCCCCGGACGGTCAGGAAGAAACTGGGGTCCATGCTGAAACTGGACAGCGGACGGATCGACGCCTTTTTCTCCGGCGATCCCACCATCATCAAGAAGGGGCTGGACAAGGCGACCGCCGCCAAATACCAGCAGGCCATCGCCCGCACCGGCGCGGTCTGCGAAATTGTGGGCAGCGCCGAACCGACGGCGGGCTACTCCCCGACCCCACCGGCGGAAGACGAAGGGGCGGCGCCGGCAAGAGACCCCATCCCCACCCCCCGGAAGACCATGCCCATGCGGCCGGGGGTGTTCATCATCACCAACATCGAGACGGTGCCGGGGCGGGAGGTGGTGGAGCATTTCGGTCTGGTCTCCGGCTCCACCATCCGGGCCAAGCACCTGGGCCGGGACATCATGGCCGGGCTGAAAAACCTCGTGGGCGGCGAACTCAAGGGGTATACCGAACTGCTCCAGGATTCCCGGAAACAGGCCATCGACCGGATGAAAGACGAAGCCCGGAAACTGGGCGCCAACGCCGTCGTCAACGTCCGGTTTTCCACCTCGGCGGTGGCCCAGGGCGCGTCCGAACTCTACGTTTACGGCACCGCCGTGCGGGTCGAGTAGCATTTGGGAAGGGAGAACGTCGTGGAAGGACTGGTCGCTTTCGGGCTGCTGCTCTTCATCGGATACGTGTTCGGGACCATCGCCGAGAAACGCCATTACCGGTCCATCCGGGAGCGGGAGCGGGGTTTTCTCTATCTGCCGGCGGTGACCCTCAGGGAACGGGCGGCGGTGGACGCCGAGATCCTGGACGCCGTCCTGGTCTACGGGTCCGCCGTGAT
>CAYPCE010000024.1:0-25861 GCA_964409085.1 uncultured Desulfobacteraceae bacterium
CGGGCCTTCAAAGCCCGGATGCGCCCTTCGGCGTCGGCCCCGGATGTCATCCGGATCGTGAGAGGATGACGCTTGGCCGTGGCCAGAAAGGCTTCCTCCCGGGTGTAGACGCAGCGCACCGGCCGTTTCAGATGGTGCAGGGCCAGGCCGATGAACCCCTGGACATTGAGATCGAGTTTGGACCCGAACCCCCCGCCGGTGGCCGCCTGGATGACCCGGACCCGGTCGTCGGGCAGGTCCAGGAGGGAGACGACTTCCTTGTGGTCGTAATGGGGGTTCTGGGTGGACGCGTAGATGACGAGGGTCCCGTCCCCGTCGATGAATCCGGCGCCGGCGTCGGGTTCCAGGTAGGCGTGTTCGATCATGGACGTCCGGTAGGTCCGCTCCACAATGCTCACACACCCGGCCAGGGCTTCGTCGGCGTCGCCCCGGCGGATGGTCCGGACGGCCAACACATTCCCTTTTTCGTGGACCGCCGGGGCGTCCGCCGCCATGGCGGCGTCGGGGTCGAACACCGCCGGCAGGTCTTCGTACACCACATCAATGGCCGCCAGGGCCGCCTCGGCCGCCGCTTCCGTTTCCGCGGCCACCAGGGCCACCGCGTCCGAGATGGAGCGGACTTTATCCACGGCCAGCAGGGGCTGGTCCTTGTTGATGATCCCCAGCAGATTCTTGCCGGGGATATCCGCCGCCGTGAAGACCCGGACCACGCCCGGCATCGCCATCGCCCCGGACGTATCGATGGCCGCAATCGTTGCGTGGGGCCGGCCACTGCGCAGGACCCGCAACGTCAGGGGCGCTTCCAGCCCGATATCGGCGCTGAAGACCGGGGCGCCCCGGAGCTTTTCTTTCGCGCCGACGCGCAGGACGTTTTTGCCGATGGATCGATAATCCCGGGTCATGATGGCACCATGGGATGCAGCATTCTCACGAAAAGCCCCTGTACGGCCGGTTCCTTGTATGCCGCCGAAGCGCGCCGGCCGGTGATCCGGAACATCTCTTCGGTCAGGGCGCCGGCCGCGTCCCACAAAAGGGATTCCGTGGGACGCCGGCCCGTGATCCGGGTCTCCACCGCCTCCATTCGCCGCGGCACAGGGGTGCAGGCCCCCAGGGAAAACCGGAAAAAGGAGACCGTGCCGTCGGTCTCCTGCCGGGCCATGGCCGCCATGCTGATCCGGGCGATGGCCAGCGCTTTGCGCCGGCCGATTTTCTGGAAGTCGGCGAAAGTGACCGCAGGGGCCGGTTCTAAAATGAACCGTTCGATGAGTTCATGGGACGGCAGGGAACAGGCGTAGGGGCCCGACGCGATATCCACCACCGGGACGTCCCGCCGCCCTTCCGCTGAACGGAGGACCGCCCGGGCGTCGTGGATCACCAGCGGCGGGAGGGTGTCGCCGCAGGGGGAGCAGTGGGCCACGTTGCCGCCGATGGTGGCCACGTTCCGGACTTGTTGGCTGGCGAAGGTGTGCGCGCACCGCCACAGGCTGGGGGCATGGCGCTGGAGAGCGTCCGAACCACCGATCTCGGCAATGGTGACGCCGGCCCCCACGGATACACCGTCCGGTTCGACACGGATCCCTTTCAGGGCCTCCAGGCGGCTGACATCCATCAGGGTCCGTTTGGAGCGCAGGGCGCCGTCCCGCAAGTCGATCATCACGTCGGTCCCCCCGGCCAGGATTTCGGTCTCCGGCCCGTGTTCCCGGAGAAACGAGAGGGCGTCGGACAGGGTATCCGGCCGGATGTAGCCGAGGGACCCCATCATTCTTCCCCGGCTGGCCCGCCGTCACCGGCGGCTTCCGCGATGGCCCGGCGGATGTGATGGTATCCGGTGCACCGGCACAGATTGCCGGCAATGGCCCCGGTGATGGCCGCCGGGTCGGGATTCGGCGTATGCGACAGCAGGGCCTTGGCGCTCATCAGCATGCCCGGCGTGCAAAATCCGCACTGGACCGCGTGGTGGGTCAGGAAGCTCTCCTGGAGCGGATGGAGCGCGTCCCCGTCCCGGAGCCCCTCCACGGTTTCGACGGTCCGCCCGTCGAGCTGGGCCGCAAACAGGAGGCAGGCGTTGACCGCCTTGCCGTCCACCAGAATGGTACAGGCTCCGCATTCGCCGATGCCGCACCCTTCTTTGGTTCCTTTCAACAGGAGAATGTCGCGGAAAAGCCGCAGCGCTGTGATGTCGGCGGGGATGTCCACCCGAACCGGGGCCCGGTTCAGAGTAAACCGGATGCGGACCTGAGCGGGGGCCGTATCAGCCATATAACCTGTTCGATTTTGGGAGGATGTTGGAGTTCAAAGCGCTCTCTTTTTTGTTGACAGGCCCAGTCTCACTTGATACAGGCCTTATAGCAATTGTCTACAATAGTCAATAGTTTTTTGTCAACTCCTGGTTCGGCAAAGGAGGTGTTCCAGTGACGGTTCGGTTAATACGAAATGTGGGGCTCATGTTGTCCGGCGATGTTCAGCAGCCCGTTCTCGATGCAGATTCTCTCCGGGTGGAAGGGGGGAAGATCGCCGAAATCGGCACGGGGCTCACGGCGGATGACGATGCGCAGATCATCGATGCCGGCGGGGGAGCCCTGTGCCCCGGACTCATCGATTCCCATTGTCATGTGGTGCTGGGGGATTATACCCCCCGGCAGGGGATGCACGGGTTCCTCGATTCCATTCTGCACGGGGGCGTCACCACGGTCATCTCGGCCGGCGAAGTCCATCTGCCGGGCCGGCCCAAAGACCCCCAGGGCGCCAAGGCCCTGGCGATCCTGGCGGCCAAGTCCTGGGCCAATGTCCGGCCCGGCGGCCTGAAGGTCCGGGGCGGGGCCGTGATTCTGGAAAAGGGCCTGACGGAGGCCGATTTCGATGAAATGGCCGGGGCCGGCGTGAAGATCGTCGGTGAAATCGGACTCGGATCCGTAAAGGACCCGAAAGAGGCCGCAGAGATGTGCCGATGGGCCAGGGACCGGGGCATGGTGGTCATGATGCACTCCGGCGGCACCTCGATCCCCGGTTCGTCGGTGGTCGGCGCCGGCCAGATCCTGGAAGTCCGGCCCAGCGTGGTCTCGCACATCAACGGCGGGCCCACCGCCATGTCCCTGGCCGAGGCCCGGCGCATCATCGAGGCCTCGGACGCCGCCATCGAAATCGTGCAGTGCGGCAACGTGAAACGGGCCGCCGAAGTGGCCGGCGTTATCGCCGAACGGAAAGAATACGACCGGCTGGTGCTCGGCAACGACGCCCCGTCCGGTACCGGGGTCGTCACCCTGGGCATTCTGCGCAACATCTCCTGGCTGGCGGCCCTGGGCGGCTTCGACCCGGCCGTGGCGGTCTGCGCCGCCACCGGGAACACGGCCCGCCTCCATGGCCTGAACCGGGGCCGGATCGCGGCGGGTCTTGAAGCCGACCTCACTTTCCTCGACACGCCCATAGGATCACCGGGCGAAGACTTGCTGGCTTGCCTCAAGGAAGGCGATACGCCGGGCGTCTCGATGATCATGGTGGACGGCGAGGTCGTGGTAACCAAAAGCCGGAACACGCCGCCGCCGGTTCGGAAGGCGGCAATTGTCTGAACCGTGAGTTTTTGATTTTCGTGATTTCCATGTTTTTTTTTCATGGGCATCATTTTCATCACGGCAATCACCGTTCAGACACGCTTCCTGGAAATTGCAGCAAACCGATTGACTTTAAAGGAATAACCGATGAAAATCCGTAAATTCGTCAGCATTGTGGAAGAGACCGTTCTAGAGATGGATCAACCCGTCGACCCGCCCACACGGAAAGCCGCGGCCATCGCTGTGATCGAGAACCCCTTTGCCGGAAAATATGTGGAAGACCTGGGCCCCCTGATGGACATGGGCGCGGAACTGGGGACCCTCCTGGGAAAGCGGTGCCTCAACGCCCTGGGCATCGGTCCGGAGAGGTCCGAAAGTTACGCCAAGGGCTGCATCGTGGGGCTCGACGGGGAAACCGAGCACGCCGCCGCCATCCTTCATCCCAAATTGGGCAAACCGTTCCGGGACGCCCTGGGACGGGGGCTGGCCCTGATCCCCTCGGTCAAAAAACGGGGGGCGGCCGGATGCACCATCGACATTCCCATCAACCACAAGGACGCCGCGTTTATCCGGTCCCATTTCGACGGCATGACCGTGGCGGTGGAAGACGCGCCCCGGGCCGACGAGCTGATGGTGGTCCTGGTGGTGACGGATTCGGGACGTCCCCTGCCCCGGGTGGGCGGACTGACCAAGGGAGAGGCCAAATACGAAGACGGGCTGAGATAACCTTTTTCCCAACGCTAACATAAATTTTGGAGATGCCAATGGCCATCCTGCCTGAGGTCAAACAACACTACGGCAAACTGAAACTGCTCATCGACGGAGAGTGGGTCGATTCCGCCTCCAACGAGATCCACCAAACCGTCAACCCGGCCACCGGCGAAGAAATCGCCACCTTCCCCACCGCCACCCAGGCCGAGGCAAGGGCCGCGGTGGAAGCGGCCCGGAAGGGGGTTGAAGCCCTCAATCACATCGCGCTCCGGGAGCGGGCCCGGATGCTGTTCGATATGCGCCAGAAATTCGAGGAACATTTCGACGAATTGACCCGGGTCCTGACCCAGGACCACGGCCGGACCATCGGCGAGTCCCGGGGGTCGGTGCGGCGGGTCATCGAAAACATCGAATCCGCCTGTTCCGCCGCCTACGGCATGGCGGCCCGGAACGAGCACGTCGACGGACTGGCCAGCGGCATCGACATGTGGCTCACATGGGAACCCTTGGGCGCTTTTCTGATCGTCACGCCCAACAACATCCCCATGCACGCATGGTCTTCTTTCGTGCCCTACGCCCTGGCCGCCGGCTGTCCGGTGGTGATCAGCCCCAGCCGCCAGGTTCCCGTGGCCGCGGAATACATGAACCGCGTCGCCCTGGAAGCCGGCTGGCCCAACGGCGCCATCAACATGATCCACGGCGGCCGGGCCGTCAATCAATACATCCTGGAACAACCCGAGATCCAGGGGCTGGGGTTCATCGGCTCTACGGCAGCGGGCCTGGACCTGTTCAGCCTCTGCGGCCGGCTGGGGAAAAATTCCTCCATCAACGGCAACGGCAAAAACACCGTGGTGGTGATGCCGGATGCGGATGTGAAAACGGTCATCCCCTTCCTGCGGCAGGGATGTTTCGGCATGACCGGCCAGCGCTGCCTGGGCGCCGACAACGTGGTGGTCGTAGGGGACATTTATGATGAATTCAAGGCCGAATTCGTGGCCGAGGCCCAACGGATGAAGCTCGGGTATGGCCTGGATGAATCGACCACCATGGGCCCCTACTGCTCCGCCGCCGGCCGGGACAAGGTGGCCGCATGGGTGGACGGGGCCCTGTCCGAAGGCGCGACCATGGTCCATGACGGCCGCGCCATGGCGCCGGACCTCGCCAATGGGTTTTTCATGGGCCCGACCATCCTGGAAAACCTCCATCCCGACATGACCGCGGCCAGGGAGGAAGCCTTCGGTGCCGTGGCCGGCCTGATGCGGGCCGGCAGCCTGGACGACGTCATCGAGTGGATCAACACCAAGACCGACCTGGGCCATTCCGCCTGCATCATGACCGAAAGCGGCCGGCACGCCCGGAAGTTCGCCCGGGAGGTCAATGTCGGAAACGTGGGAATAAATGTTGGCGTGCCGCAGCCTTATGCCTTTTTCCCCCTGGGCAGCAAGCGCAAGTCCTTCCTGGGCGGCGCCAAGAGCCGGATGGCCTCCATGCGGCTGTTTCTGGATGAAAAGACCGTGACCGCCCGCTGGGCCTGACGATGAACATGCCGTCCATCACGGACCGGGTCAAAGGGTTCATCGAAGATGCCATCTTCAACGGCGAGTACGAGCCCGGCCGCCGGATCAAGGAAGAGCAGGTGGCCTCCGCGCTCCAGGTCAGCCGCCCGCCGGTCCGCGAGGCCTTCAAGCTGCTGGAAGCCGAGGGCCTGGTGGTTCGGAAACCCCGGTGCGGGATTTTCGTGGCGGAGATCAATGAAGAGGCCGCATGGGAAATCTATACCCTCAAGGCCGAACTCTATGTTTTTTCCCTCCGGCTCGCCGTCCCGCGACTGCAACCGGCAGACATCGAGCGGATGGGCCGCCTGGCCGACGCCATGGACGCCTGCACCACGACCGACCCGCCCGACATCGCCGCTTACCAGGCGCTGAATGCCGACTTCCACAATATCCATATCCATGCCGCCCGGCACGTCCGGTTGAAGGAAATGATCCAGCGGCTCCACAACCAGGTCCGGTATTTCAGCTGCGCCTCCCTGTCGAATCCGCACCATCTGCGGGCCTCCTGCGATTTCCATCGGCGGATATTCGACGCCCTCCGGCGCAGCGATGCGGAGGCGGCCATTCACCTGACCCGGACGCACGTCCTGGCCGCACTGGAGCGGTTTGGAGGCGAAACCCGGCCGACACTCGGGGGCGACGCATGACCATCGATCCTGACAAATGCAACGGCTGCGGGCGGTGCGCCCGGGATTGTCCCCTGTCCGTAATTCGGATGGTGGAGAAAAAAGCCGTCATCGAAGAGGGATGCGTGGCGTGCCGGACCTGCCTGCGGACTTGTCCGCAAGAGGCGGTGATGGAGGTCCGGCACCCCCTTCCCGGCGCCTTGGCCTGCGACAAGTGCCCGGTGGCCTGTCAGATTCCGCCGGACAAGCCCGGCGCCTGCGGCCGGTTTGTCCACCGGGATGGCCGCCTGTTGCGAACCCGGCCGCTGCTCTCCTATACCGATGTGGCCCCCGGCCTGAAACCGCTACCGGAACCCATCATCCAGCACCCGCTCATCACCGCCATCGGGGCCGGCGGTACCTACCCCGATTACGTCCCGGCGCCCTATATCGTCAACGACCGCCGGGACGGCGTGGATGTGGTGACGGTGGTCACGGAGGTGCCCCTCTCCTATTCCGGGCTCAAGGTGAAGGTGGATACCGACCGGCCCATCGGGGCCGAAGGGGCGCCCCTCAAATTCGACGGCCGCACGGTGGGCATGGTGGAGACCGAAGAATACGGTTCCAAGATGCTGGCCATCGGCGGGGTCAACCGCCTGACGGGAACGGCCGGGTTTGCCGCGGCCCGGGCCGTGGCGGCCATCGCCAACCGGGAAGCGGTGGATTTGCGGATCAGGGGCGGCGCGAAACTCAGGGTCCAGGTGGGGGCGCCGCCGGTGATCGACGGGAAAACGGTTGAAAAAATGCGCGTGGGGTGCGGGTCGGCCACCGCCGGCCTGTTCGCGAAATTTTTCGAGCACGCCGCCGATGAGGTGATTGTCTTGGACGCCCACATCACCTCCCTGTTCACCCACCATACCGCCGGCCGATTTTTGGGGAAGACGCCCTCCGGGATTCGGCTCGTCTATGACCAATCCACGCCCGGCCGGTATTTCGGGAGACATGGCAAGGGGTGGGGCGGCACGGACATCGGACATCCCCTGGACATTGTGGACGGAGTGGACTCAGTGGACGGGGTGGACGCCGGGAAAACGCAGGCTGGCGCGACCCTGCTCATCACCGAGACCACCGGCGAGCGGGCGGCCATGTTCCGGCTGGAGGGGAACGGGCGCTTTGTGGAAATCCCGCTGACCGGCGCCGCCACCGCCGCTGTGGCCGCCATCGCGGAAACCTGCCAGGAATCGCTGGTATCGGCCATTTATGTGGGCGGTGCCGGCGGTTCGGCCCGGGCCGGGGTGACCCGGTACCCGCTCCGCCTCACCCGGGCGGTCCATGAAGGCCGGGCCGTCCTGACCTGTGGCGGCGCCCCGGTTTTCGTCCTGCCCGGGGGCGGCATCACCTTCTATGCCGATGTCGGTCAGGTGACCCCCGGCGCTTTCACCTGGGTGCCCACGCCCGCCACCGTGGCCCCGGTGGAATACACCATGCGCGTTTCGGAATACGAGGCCATGGGCGGACATGTCGCGGCCATGCAGCCCTTCAGGGCCGTGGTGCCGGTCTCCAAGGACCATGAAGACCGCGACCGCTCCTGACCCGCCGGTGCGGGTGCTGGCCGAGGACCGGGTCCTGGTGGACTGGGGCCCCATGACCCTGACCATCGCTGTCTGGGATGGGGGCCAGGCCCGGCCGGTCATGGCGGCCCACGCGGCCCGCACCGCCCTCTCCTGCCTGGAGACCCTGGCCGATTTCCAGGGGTTTCTCCGGAAACCGGTCCACCGTCTTCCCCCGAACCCGGCCCTGCCGGCGACGGCGACGGTGGTCTGCCGCGCCTTTCGGGCCGCCCGGATTATTTCCGATGAATTGACGCCGCTGGCGGCCGTGGCCGGCGCGGTGGCGGACCAGGTGGCCACGACGGCCCGGGAGATGGGGGCCGACCGGGTGATCGTCAACAACGGCGGGGACATCGCCCTGGGCCTGGGACCGGACGAAACCGTCGGGGTCGGTCTCCGGCCCCCTAACCGCCATCGCGCCATCGGACGGCTGACGGTCCGGGGCGATACGGGCATCGGCGGCGTGGCCTCCAGCGGCTGGGGAGGGCGGAGCCATTCAACGGGCACGGCCGACCTGGTGACGGTCTGGGCGGCCACCGCGGCCCAGGCCGATGCGGCGGCCACGCTCATTGCCGGAGAAACCGCCCCCGACGGCCCCGGGGTCTCGCGGGCCCGGACCCGGGACATCGACCCCCTGTCCGACCTGGGGGACCGGTCCGTGACCGTATCCGTCGGCCCTCTGACGGGCGATCAGAAGCGGCAGGCCCTGTACAGGGCCTCGGCCGCCGCACATCGGCTCTTTGCCGACGGCCGGATCCGCGGATGCGGTGTGTGGATTCAGGGGGACGGCGTGATCCTGGACCCTGAAGGCCTTTTGACCCTGTCCCCCGCCGTCCCCGTCCCCCCGTCCCCATGACCCGCCCTTCCCTTCCGGACCTCCTCATCTGCATCAAAGGCGCCGGCGAAATGGCCACCGGCATCGCCTGCCGGCTCTACCGGTGCCACCTGCGCCGGGTCGTCCTGCTGGAAACGGCCGAACCCCTGGCGGTCCGGCGCCGCGTCGCCATGTGCGAAGCCCTCTTTCACGGGGAGAAAACCGTCGAAGGCGTCCCGGCGGTCCGGGCGTCCGGGATCACGGATGTTGAAGATGCATGGCGCGCCGGGCGGGTCCCGGTCCTCGTCGACCCCGAATGGCGGTCCATCCCCCTTCTCCGGCCCGACGTCCTGGTGGATGCGATCATCGCCAAACGGAATCCGGGCACGCACATCACCGACGCGGCCCTGGTCATCGGTCTCGGTCCCGGCTTTACCGCCGGCGCGGATGTGCACCGGGTGGTGGAAACCAACCGGGGCCACCATCTGGGCCGGGTCATCGTCTCCGGATGCGCCGAACCCGACACCGGGGTTCCCGGCCTGATCGGCGGGTACCGCGCCGAGCGCGTCCTGAAAGCCCCGGCCACCGGCCGGTTCACGGCCCTCTGCCGCATCGGTGACCGGGTCCGGGCGGGCGACCGCATCGGCGATGTGGCCGGAGAGCCGGTCATCGCCGCCATCGACGGGATCCTCCGAGGGGTGATCCGGGACGGGACAACCGTCTCCACTGGGCTCAAGCTGGGGGATATCGACCCCAGGGGATCACCGGCTCATTGCCATACCGTCTCGGACAAGGCCCGGGCCCTGGCCGGGGGCGTGCTGGAGGCGATCCTGGAACGGTTCAATGGGTGATCTGTTCGCCGCGCTGTTTCGCTGTGGCGGTGTGATCAGCCTGGTGGGCGCCGGCGGCAAAACCACTTTCCTCTTTCGACTCGCCCACGAATTGTCCCGGACGGGCGACCCCGTCCTGGCCACATCCACTACCAAGCTGTGTGTGCGGTCCCGGGAGCGATCCCCCGTCTGCCTACTGGCCAACGGGGCCTCCGATGCCATCCGCCAATGGCAATCCCTCTCTCCGCCCCCGCCGTTCGCCACCGCCGTCCACCGCATCTCCGCCGATGGAAAAAAGCTGATCGGGTTTTCGCCGGAGATCATCGACCGGATCGCAGCCACCGGACCCTTTCGATGGATCCTGGTGGAAGCCGACGGCGCGGCCCGACGCCCCCTGAAAGCGCCGGCTCCCCATGAACCGGTGGTGCCTGCCGCCAGTCGTGCCGTGGTCGCCCTCGTGGGGCTGGACGCCATCGGAAAACCGCTCCATGAGGATCATGTGTTTCGGGCCGGGATCTATGCCCGGCTGACGGGCCTGAACAGGGGAGACCCCGTGGACGCGGCATCGGTCGCCGCCGTGCTGCGGCACCCGGAAGGCCTTTTCAGGGGAAGTCCCGCCACCGCCGGGCGAATCGTCTTGCTGAACAAAGCCGAAACCCCTTTCCGGCGGGCCGCCGGGCGGGCAATCGCAGACCGCCTGGCCAATGCAGGCCCCTCGCAGGGGTATCGAGTCTTCATGGGGTCCATGGCGCAGGCACCGGTGGAGATGACCAGTCTGGCCGGAGAAGATGAAAATGGATAAGCGGCCGACGGCCGGCATCGTTCTGGCGGCGGGCACCTCTTCCCGCCTGGGCCGCCCCAAGCAGCTCCTGCCACTGGGGAACACGACCCTGATTGGACGGGTTGTCGCCGTTGCGGCGGCGTCGGCGTTGGATGCGGTCGTCGTGGTGCTGGGGCATGAGGCCGGGGCCATCACATCCGCTCTGCTGGGGATATCGAAGAATCCGAAGGTGCGGATCTGTTTCCATCCAGCGTATCGCGACGGAATGGCGTCGTCCCTGCAGGCCGGGCTGAGGGCCGTCCGGGGCACCGGCCGGTCGGTCATGATCCTGCTGGGGGATCAACCCTTCATCACCACGGAGATGGTCAACGGCCTGCTGGAAAGGTTTCACGCCGCCCCGGAAGGCATTTGCGTCCCCTGTGCCGGACAACGGCAGGGACCGCCCGCTTGTTTTTCGGAAAGATACTACAGTGCGTTGATGGCGCTGGAAGGGGACATCGGCGCGCGGCGGGTGATCCTATCCCATCCATGGGATGTGCGGTATGTGGATATCGGCTCGGACGTGCCCTTTCTGGACATCGACACCGCCGGCGATGCTCGGCGTATTCGCCGTATGACGGCAGATTCAGCCGTCATCTTCCATGACCTGGCGGGGACCCGATGGCCGGGATAGGGGCACCCGACCCCGGCCATTTTTCCTTCCACGGGAATCCCCCCGTCTCTTCAAACGAAATTGAGGATCATGCTGTCATTGGGTACAAAAGTCGTATGGGTTAATCCCGAATTCCGGGCCACATACCCCGGCGTCGCGATGCCGGAGTCATAGCGGGCATAATCGGCAAAGGTGCGCCCGTCGATGCGCACCGTCATCCCGAGTTCCGGGCGTTTCAGGGGAACGATGACATTGGCCCCGCCGTATTGTTCCTTTACATCGGCAAATCCCATGGATTCCCCCCGCTTGCCGATGTCCACTTCCACATAGAACCGTGATCCCTCGCCGATTCGGTCCTTGTACTCCTCGCCGATGTCCATCAGCACTTCATCCAGGTGGTTGTTCATGTCCTGCCTCCTTTGTGGAATAGTTGAGATTGACTCCTCCTTGATAACCATTCTCCAAAATGGTAGGACCACCCGGGGAAAAGTCAAGGGGGGCATCCACCCCTCAGCGTTCCACCATGAAATCCCGTCGCGCTGAAGAGATGCTGACGGTGAATCCGGCGATGACCACCAACAGGGACATGAAGGTGAGGATAAGAAACGACGGGGTGCCGGCCCCGGGGACCATGAGAAACTCCACGAGAAAGACAATGAAAACGATCAGCGAGAGGGTATGGCTGATGATGGTGGAAACGGAAGAGCGGACCGATTTGAGGATCTCGAAATAGACCGCGTGGAGACCGATGATGATCATCAACCCGCTCACATCGATGGTCACGGTCGTCCCGGACATGAGCCGGAATTCGAATACCGGTGTGGTGAGAAAGGTGCCGGATTCCGGACCGGCAGCAGAAAACACCATGATGTTGTAGGCGACGAGCAGGATGAGAAAGAGGGGGATGTGTTGGATGATCCGGAGGGGTTTCATGAATCGACTCCTTTCGGTTGCGTCCTGTTGGAAACGGGCACGATCTTGAAGAGGGTGATCTCCGGTGGGGAGCCGATGCGCATGGGCGGCCCCCAGGTGCCGGTTCCCCGGCTGGCATAGAGCCGTCCCCCGCCGGTCAACGGATAAAGGCCGTTTAGCCGGGGGTACTCAAGGCGGGTGATCAGATTGAAGGGGAAAATCTGGCCGTTATGCGCGTGACCCGAGAGCTGAAGGTCGAACAGACCCGGGGCCTCTTCCAGGACCACCGGGCGATGCTTGAGAAAGAGGACGAAACGGTCCTCGGACTGCGCCTCCAGGAGGCCGACCTCTTCCTTTTCGGAGGTCTGGAGATGCCGGTCGTCAACGCCCGCTATGGAAAAATGGGGTCCGAGAGGCCGCGACTCGTTCCGAAGGACGGTAAAGCCGCTCTTTTCGAGAAAATCAATGCTCTGTTCGAGCCCTGCGTAGACCTCATGATTACCGGTCACGGCGAATTTGCCCAGGGGCGGATCCAGCGTGTTCCAGAGATCGCTGAGCCCGTCCAGATGACCGATTTCACCGTCCACCACATCGCCGGTGGCGACCAGCAGGTCCGGATCCAGGTTGAGGAGCTTGAGGACGATGTCCGCGAGCTTTCCCTGGCGGTTCATCAGACCGAGGTGAATATCCGATACCTGGGCGATGCGCAGGCCCCGGTGAGCCGGCGGCAGGTGGTCGCTGGCAATGGTCACCCGTTCCACCCGGATGTTCAACGCTTCCATGAATCCGTACCACCCGGCCAGCAGCACCAGCAACACGACCCCCGCCGTTACCGCAGGGCTCCGGAGGGTATACCGGGGCACAGCCGAAAGCCCGGCCGACAGCAGCCAGTTGATCCCCTCATAGATACCGATCAAAAGAAACGCCCAGAAGGCCAGGAACACCAGCCCCATCCATGTGTATCCGATCCACGCAAGAAATTGGGCCGGGATTTCCAGCCCCCGGTCCTCGAGCAGGTGAACGCCCACGGGGGCGACGATCATCACCGCCATCCAGATCCCCACAACGATCCGGCCGGCCGGGTGGCCGGACAGGAGGGGATGGATGCCCCAGAAAACCACCGCATGCATGGCGGTGTAAATGGATAGTACGACCAACAAAAAGAGGTAAAAACTCACATCACACTCCTCGGTCACAGGTTGCTGTATCCGGTTCGACGAAGCGGCTACTATAGCATCAAAACGGGGGCAACGTCATCCGATATTGTGTTTTCCACCGGACCGGTTTAAAATCGGTGTAGACTCAGAAAATCGATTCAGCGCAGCGAGGCGGTAACCGGATATGGCGGATACAGACAGGGTCGGGGAAGAAGAGACAGGGATGGGCTCGGCCACAGGGAATCGCCTTGGGTCGGTGCTGGTGGTTCACGGCGATGCGGACCACCGGGACCGGCTGGACGGGGCGTTGACGGACCGGGGGCATACGGTGTTCACGGCGGAAAGCGGCCCCGAGGCCCTGGAAATGATGACCGCCTGCCCGCCGGATCTGGTGCTGCTGGGCATGGATTCGGTTTGTCCCGGCGCTTTGGCCTCCCTCGAACGGATCAAGTCCCATGAGCTGTTGCACGCTATTCCGGTACTCATGGTCTACACCCCCGGCGATGTCTTCGACACGGCCCGGTACATCAGGGCCGGTGCGGAGGACATCCTGTTCCTATCCGGCGAACCGGATCTGCTCTATCGGAAGGTCGATGGGGCCCTGGAACTGGAGCGGCTCAGAGCCCTTGAGGACCGGTATCTGGAGCGAATCGAGAAGGAGCGGCGGCAGGCGGACGAACTCATCCACGTGGTGGTCCCCGCCGGGGTGGCCCTATCGGCCGAAAAGGATTTTACCCGCCTGTTGGAACGGATTCTTCTGGAGGCCAAGCGCTTCTGCAACGCCGACGGGGGCACCCTTTATCTCCAGAACGAATCGGATCAGCTGGAATTCATGATGTTTCACAACGACTCCATGGACATCCGGGTGGGGGGCACCACCGGGCAGCCCGTCCGGTTACCCCCTTTGGACCTCCATGATCCGGTCACCGGGGAACCCAACCACAGCAACGTGGCCACTTTTGCGGCCCTGACCGGCCAGATACTGAACATTCCCGACGCCCGCGACGCGGCCGATTTCGATTTTTCAGGGGCCAAACGCTTCGACGAGACCCATGGATACCGCTCCATTTCGTTCCTGACCCTGCCGCTGCGCAACCCCCATGGCCGGACCCTCGGGGTGCTCCAGTTGATCAATGCCCAGGATCGGGAGACCGGGAAGGTCATCCCCTTCCCTGTCGGAAGTCAATATCTGATGTCGTCGTTTTCTCTGCTGGCAACCGTTGCCATCGACTCGTATTCCCGGACCCACGGGCTCCGGCAGGAATTACAGCACCTCCGGGCCGAACTCGACCGGGCCCGGCGCAGGCGGTAACCGGGCAGCTTTCAGCCGTCCCGCTTTCCGGATCCGGCCCCATCCGCCAATAAACCCTCCTCAGCCCGGTTCAAGCGTCCTTTTCACCAACTTTTCACGCCCCCTTCATCATCATTTCATCCAAACCTTTTATTCATTACCTCAACACGATGGTCAACCGTTACCCAAACCGACAGGAGGCAATGATGAAACAACTGGCGAATGGAATGATGATCTTACTGACCTTGGCGCTTTCGGCCCCATCGTGGGCCCAAGGCGACGATCAAACCGACAAAACCCTCTCTCCCTATTTTCTCGTAGAGACCGAGGATGCGTCCGTGGACCGGTTTCCCCTTCGATCCACGCACGTCGATGTCGATATAGGCGGGGTGATCGCCGACGTGACCGTCACGCAGCGCTACACCAACGACGGCCGGACGCCGATCAACGCCACCTACATCTTTCCGGCCTCCACCCGGGCCTCGGTCCACGGCATGACCATGACCATCGGCGAACGGGTGATCACGGCCCGGGTCAAAGAGAAGGAGGCGGCCCGCCGGACCTATGAAGCGGCCAAAACAGCGGGAAAGAGCGCGTCCCTCCTGGAGCAGCAGCGACCCAACGTCTTCAGCATGGAACTGGCCAACATCCTGCCCGGCGACAGGGTGGACATCGAACTGCGGTATACCGAGCTTCTGGTTCCCACGGACGGGGTCTATGAATTTGTCTATCCCGCGGTGGTCGGTCCCCGGTATTCCGAAACGCCGGCGGAAAGCGCGCCGGAAAGCGACCGATGGATCCAGAACCCCTATCTGAAAACCGGCAGCGCCCCCAAAACCGAGTTCGACATCCGCGTGGATCTCTCCACCGGCCTTCCCCTCCAGGAGGTGCGGTGCAAAACCCACGACACGGATATCGACTATTCGGGCGAATCCGTTGCCCGAGTGAGATTGTCCCGGCCCGACAAATTCGGCGGAAACCGGGATTACATCCTCCGGTATCGCCTGGCCGGGAAAAAGATCGCCTCGGGTCTCCTGCTCCATGAAGGCGACCAAGAAAACTTCTTTCTCCTCATGGCCCAACCTCCGGAACGGGTTCAAACCGCCGACATTCCCCCACGGGAATATATCTTCGTGGTGGATGTCTCCGGTTCCATGAACGGATTTCCATTGGACACGTCAAAGGAGCTGCTGCGGGATCTCATCAGCGGCCTGCGCCCCACAGACACTTTCAACGTGGTGCTCTTTGCCGGCGGATCGAAGCTCATGTCGTCCGCATCAGTCCCGGCCACCCAGGCCCATGTGGACCGGGCCATCCGGGTGATCGAAGATCAGCAGGGGGGCGGCGGAACCCAGTTGCTGAGGGCCATGAACCGGGCCATGGCCCTGCCGCGGAATGAGGCCGCTTCACGGACGGTCCTCATCATCACCGACGGCTACATCGGCGCCGAACGGGAGGTGTTCGAGGCGATCCAGAACAACCTGAACCGCACCAACGTCTTTGCCTTCGGGATCGGCAGCAGCGTCAACCGGTTCCTCATCGAGGGGATGGCCAAAGCCGGGCAGGGGGAACCCTTTGTGGTGACCGGTCCGGACGAGGCCCCGGCCGTGGCATCCAAGTTCCGGGACTATGTGTCGGCGCCGGTCCTGACGGGCGTTGACGTCGCTTTCGACGGCTTTGAACCCTATGACATCGAGCCTCCGGCCGTCCCCGACCTCTTCGCCCGGCGACCGGTGATCCTTTTCGGCAAATGGCGCGGCGAGCGAACCGGGACCATTACCCTCAGCGGCGTGTCCGGCGACGGCGAATACCGGCAAGCCTTCAACGTGTCCGAGACGGATCCGTCGGCCATCAACGCCCCGCTCCGCTATCTCTGGGCCCGCACCCGCATCGGACGGCTTTCCGATTTCACCCCCCAAACGGGCGCCCCTGAAAACCGGGCCGAGATCGTCTCCCTCGGGCTCACCTACAACCTGCTCACTGCTTATACGTCCTTCGTGGCGGTGGATGAAACCGTTCGCAATCCCGCCGGCGACGGCCGGGACGTGAAACAGCCGCTTCCGCTGCCCAAGGGGGTCTCCGACCTGGCCGTCGGAGTGACCGTGTCGAGCGTGCCGGAGCCGGGGTTGTGGGGTTTGATTGGTTTGCTGGTGGCCGCGTTGTTGTGGCGGCGGCGTGTGAATGGGTGATTCATTGTCTGAACCGCAGGTTTTCGCAGCTTGAGCAGATTTCGCAGAATCTCCTGGCCATCGATATTGACGACTTCCGGGATGCCGATAGCCAGTCCGCCTTAAACATTGCCATCTATCGGCGGAATCATGAAAATCAGCGTCAATCTGCGGTTCAGAAATGGAAGGAGGAGCACATGACCGTTTTACGTTTCAGACACGCCCAAAACATGCTGTTTTATCTTCTCATCGCCGCCGTCGCCTTCGCCCTCAAATCCCACTACAGCCGCGCCGGCGCCGACGACCTTTCCTGGATTCTCGCGCCCACCGCGTTTCTCGTGGAAATCGTCTCCGGCACGCATTTTTTGCCGGAGTCCGGGGCCGGATATGTCAGCTCCGGCCACCGGTACCTTATCGCGCCCGCATGCGCCGGCGTCAATTTCCTGATCATCGCATTCTGCATGACGGCGTTTCTGGGCGTTCATCGGTTGGGCTCCGGCATCCGGAAGTCGGTTTGGGTCCTCCTTTCCGCGGTGACGGCCGTGGGAGTGACCCTGGTCGTCAACACCATTCGGATCATCCTGTCCATGGCGCTCTATACCGCCGATTTCTACAGCGCCGCGTTCACCCCAGAACGGATTCACCGAATCGCGGGCGTCGCGGTTTACTTTTTGTTCTTGTATCTGCTGTCCGTCGCGATTTCCCGGACGTTGCATGCCACATCATCCGGACCCGGTCCGGCCGGGGGCTATCGATCCCTCATCCGCTTTTGGCCGCTGATCTGGTATCTGGCCTTCTCCATCGGCGTCCCTTTCCTCAACCACGCGTACCGGAAAGCGCCGGACCGGTTCCTCGAACACGCCCTCATGGTCCTGGCCGTCAGTTTCGGCGTTTTTTGGACGGCCCGGAGGATACAAGGGGCTTGCCACTCCGCCCTAAAGGGGCTACGATCCGGTTTCAGCGCAACCGTTTGAGGGAGTCGGGGTATGAAACCGAAAATCTTGATCGTGGAAGACGAGCCGGCCATTGTCGACACCATCCAGTACGCCCTGGAGACGGACGGATTCGATACCGTCCGCGCCGCTTCGGGCGGACCGGTTTCGGACATTCTGGCCGGGACGCACGTCGATCTCGTGGTGCTGGACATCGGACTGCCGGACATCAGCGGCATCGAGCTGTGCAAGGAGATCCGGAAGGTCTCCCAGGTGCCGGTGATCTTCCTCACGGCCCGGTCCGACGAGGTGGACCGTGTGGTGGGGCTGGAAATCGGCGGCGACGACTACGTGACCAAACCCTTCAGCCCCCGGGAACTGACGGCCCGGGTAAAAGCCGTGCTGCGGCGGACCCGCACCACCGCGGGGGACGACGAATCGCCGCCCATGTTCGCCGTGGACGGCGGAAAACGGCAGATCCGGTTTTTCGGCGAAGCGCTCGATCTGTCCAAATCCGAGTACAACCTGCTCACGGTGTTCATCGGGCGGCCCGGCCACGTCTTCACCCGGGACCGGCTCATGGACCTGGCCTGGGACGAGCCCGAAGCGAGCATGGACCGGACCGTGGACGCCCACATCAAGAACCTCCGGGCCAAGCTGAAGGCGATCCGGGCCGACATCGACCCCATCGTCACCCACCGGGGGACCGGATATGCGCTGAGGGACGACCGGTGAAACTGGGCCTTCGGATCTTTCTCCTCTACCTGTTGATCTTCGCCGTCTGCTTCGCTTCGCCCTTCAACTGGGTCCTGGACACCCTCCGGACCCGATACCTGGAGGGGGTGGAAGACCCGCTGGTGGACGGGGCCAACATCCTGGCCGCCATGGCCGGCATGGAAATGGAAAACGGCGTCTTTTCCCCGGAGCGCTGGTACCGGATCTTCGATCGGGTCCATGAACAGGACGTGTCGGCCCGGATCTACCATCTCATGAAGGATGCGGTGGATGTGCGGATCTACATCACCGATACCGCCGGGATCATCCGGTTCGATTCGGCCTCCCGGGACCACATCGGCGAGGACTACAGCGACTGGCGGGATGTCCGCCTCACGCTGCGGGGCGAGTACGGGGCGCGGTCGACCCTGGCCGACGAGGCCGATCCCACCTCCACCGTCCTCTTTGTGGGGGCCCCCATCCTCGTGCGCGGCGAAATCGCCGGCGTCCTGACAGTGGCCAAGCCGACCACCAACATCAAATACTTCCTCAAAAAGGCCAAACCGCAGCTGGTAACCGTTGGTCTCCTCTACCTGGCGGCGGCGGCGCTGTTGAGCTTTCTGGTCTCGGTGCTGCTCACCCGGCCCATCCACCGGCTCATGCAGTACGCCCGTGACATCCGGGATGGAGGGCGGCCGGGGTTTCCCCGCCTCGACCAAACCGAAATCGGCGAGCTGGGCGACGCGTTCGAGGAGATGAAGGAGGCCCTGGAGGGCAAGCGGTACGTGGAGCAGTACGTTCAGAACCTGACGCACGAGATCAAAAGCCCCCTGTCGGCCATCCGGGGTGCTGCGGAACTCATGGCCGAACCCATGGACGACGCCCAGCGTGCCCGGTTTCTGACCAACATCCACAATGAGGCCCACCGGATCCAGCGGATTGTGGACCGGATGCTGGAACTGGCGGCCCTGGAGAACCGGAAACGGCTTCGGAAGATCGAATCCGTCAAGCTCCGCCCCCTCCTCAACACTGTGATCGAAAGCAAGGAGCCGATGATCTCCCGGAAACGATTGCGGGTTCAGGTCCTGGCGGACGAGGGGCTCGCCGTCAAAGGGGACGGGTTTCTGCTCCACCAGGCGGTCGCCAATCTGCTCCAGAACGCGGTGGATTTCAGCCCCGAGGGGGGCGTTGTCCGGATCGAAGCCCGGTCCGCGGACGGCCGGGCCGTCATCGCCGTCCGGGACGAGGGCCCCGGCATCCCCGCCTTTGCCCGGGGCAAGATTTTCGACAAATTCTTCTCTCTCCAGCGGCCCGGCACCGGCAAGAAGAGCACCGGCCTGGGGCTCAATTTCGTCCGGGAAGTGGCGACCCTCCACGGCGGGGAGGTGCGGCTGGAAAACAGGACTGAGGCGGGGACGGCGGCCATCCTGGAAATCGAGCGGTAACAGGGGTTTTTGGAGACCCTCAACATTTTCCAGACCTGCATTCCGGCATACAACCTGATGGTTTGGATTCGGAAAGCTACCCGTTTAGGACCCCGTGGCGCTACATCAAGGCCCGCAATTTTTAGGCATCCCTCAATTGGGTCAGGTTTTTGGGCTTTGATTCTCCTCTTCTTTTCCATTGTTTACCGGCAGCGCGCTCAACCCCAACACCGCTTCCACCTGCTCCCCGATGGGGTTCATGGGCATGGTCCGCTCCCCGGCCACCTGCGCTTTCACCGCCTCGAAGGCCCGGCCGGTCAACCGTTCCGTTCCCGCTGCCGCCCGGACGATGATCTGGTAGAGGAAAAAGCATAAAAACAGGATCAACCCCATGGTCAAAAACGCGTGAAGGAAGAAATCGCCGGTGAAATAGGCTTCACGGAGGAAGGATTCGGTGGTCATCCACCCCACGTAGGCGATGAGGGCCAGCACCGGCAGGTTGAAGAGGAACTGGAGCCCCAGGCCAGAGAGTTTCCGGGCGGCCCGTTCCAGGGCGTCTTCCAGGGCTTCGTTCCAGAGGGTGGTGAGTTCGTCGCCCAGGGCTTCCCGGTCGGGGAGGGCCTCTTCGATCCGGCGGACGGATTTCTCGAACCGGCTCCGGATCAGGGCTTCGGAGATCTCCGGCCATTCGTGCAGGAGGGCCTTCCGGTAATCCCGAAGGGCGGTATCCACCCGTTCTCCTTTTTCCGCTTCACTGGCCGGGGACCCCGAGTCCCCGGATGGGCGGCCGGACCGGCCCACCCCCAACACCTGGGTGATGGGGCGTCCGAAGCGGAACATGGCCGCCACGCCCGCGCCAAAGGTCAGGACCCGCGCCCAGATGGCGATGATCCAGCCCACCGGCCCCAGCCATCGCTGGGCCAGTTTCTGGTAAAGGAGCACATTGACCCCCAGCATCCGGCGGGGGTCGTCGCTCCGGAGGGTGTCCACGGCGCTGTCGGCGGCCGAGGCCTCCGCTTCCCGGATCCGCTTCATGGCCGACACCAGGGCCTCGGCGTCCCGTTCTATCTGGAGGCGGATCTCGGCCAGCACGAATTCCCGCAGACTCCGGGCGTTTTCAAGGCGCCGGTCCACGATGTGGCCGGCGGATTCAAAGGCCCCAAAGATCTCGTCTCTCAGGGCCCCGAACTGGTCGAAATCGTGTTTGGGGGGCGCCTTGGGGTCCCATCCGGGGTCGTCGAGATGGCGGCGGGCCGAGAGGCAAAGCACGTCGCGCACCGGTTTGTCCCAGGCGCCGTGGAGGTGGCGGGCCAGTTCGGGCAGGATGGTCTCCCGGAGTTCGCCCTCGTCCTGGCGGTCGCATTTGTTGAGGACGCACAACAGCGACTCCCCGGAAAAGACCTGGACGTAAGGGGCCAGGAAATCGATGTAGTCCCGCCGCTTGGGGTTTTCCGAATCGAAAAGGCAGATGAGGACGTCGGACAGGGCGATGGCCTCCCGGACGATGGGGGCGTGGCGGGCCTGTTCGGTGCTGTCGATGTCCGGCGTGTCGATGAGCAGGATGTGGTCCAGGGCCGCGGCGTCCCGGCTGTGGCGGATTTGGACGTTGTCGTCCCCCAGTCGTTCGATGAGCTGGAGGGCGTCGCTCCGGTCCCGGCAGAGCACCACCGGCCGCCGGGTGGTGGGCCGGCCCAGGCCCGATTCGGAGAGACCGTCCACCCCCGACAGGGCGTTGAGCAGCGTCGATTTCCCCGCGCCGCAGGGCCCCACGATGGTGATCACGAGCTTCCGCTCGAACCGTTCGGCCAGGTCCGAGATCATGTGGAGGGCCTCGCCCGCCTGTTTCCGGAGCGCCGCGGCCGGCCGCCAGAGGGGGGCGGCCTCCAGGGTGTCCACGGCCCATTCGATGTCGGTTTTGTATCCCTCGATCCGGCCCAATGCGGCGAGGGCGGCCTCCCGGGAGCTGAAATTCATGGAGGGGTCACCGCCTTTCTGCTGGTGTCGATGGTCGATTCGATCTCCTGGATGAGGGGTTCCGATTCCGCGATCGCCGCCTCGGCGGCCGCGATGAGGTCGCCGGTGACCTCCTTTTCGAAGATCTCCTGGACGGTCTGGAGGTTGGCGTTGAGCCACGCCTGGGCGATGGGCCGGAGCAGCGATTCCAGTTGCCGGCGGTCCGCTCCGGTCAGGCCCGTGGTGGCGGGCAGGGCCACCAGGGCGTAAAGGTCGTGGAGGCCGAACAGTCCGGTGAGCTTCACCTTGATGCCGGCGGCGCCCACCGGGTCGCCGGTGGAGAGGATGTAGGTGACCGCCACCGTGGCCGGCAGCACGTTCATGAAGGCCGATACGGACTGTCGGACTTTGTCCGGAAACTTCATCCGCTTCCGGAAAACCTGGGCCAGGTAGACCAGGTCGTTCTGCACCGTCTCCGAAAGCTGGAGAACCGACTCTTTCTGTTCCATGATCCGGTCAACGGACCGCTTCCAGTCCCGCTCTTCCAGTTTTTCTCGGGCCGCCGCCGCCGCCGGATGGGCCGGCACCCGGAATTGAACCGTCCCCTTCTCGTCCCCCGGTTCCATCCGGGGCGGAAGGCCGCGACGGTCGGCGGGCGATGGGTCGTCTTCTGTCTTCGTTCTATCCGCTTCATCGGACGGGTCGCCGGTCTCCCCCCGGATCCGTTCGACGGTTTCGGCCATCCGCCGGGCCACCGGATCGGTCTCCGGCAGGGTGACGGCGATCTCGGGGTTGAGGGCCTTCCGGTGGAGGTTGCTCACCGCGTTGAGCAGGTCTTCTTCGATGTGCTCCCTGAAATCGGCGTCGGCGGATCGGGTCTCCCGCCGGCCGCCGTAAACCCGCCGGCCCACCCACTTGGCGGCGCCGGACAGGGCCTTGAAGGGGATGCCGATGTAGTTGCCGGTGGAGCGCATGGCCTTGATGTGGGAGGGGTCGGTCTCCATCCAGATTTCGGAGAACCGGTTGAGGATCATGTCCATGGGGAAGTGCTGGAGCGCCTCCTGGACGCTTCGGCTCTGGGCCGCCTGTAGGGCGTCGAGGTAGAGCCGGAGGGCGTCCCGGGACCGTTCCGCCTGGGCCGCCACCGCTTCGGCCCGGTTCAGGACCCCGTCCAGGATGGAGGCCAGCAACTCGGGCCGCAGCACCCGGGGGTCCAGATCCCGCAGGGCCTGGTTGAAGGGCGGATCTTCCTCCCGTGCCGGCCGCATCTCCATGAACTTCTCGCCGGCCGCCACGGCGTTGTCCTCGTCGGTCCGGTAGATGCCCATGATGTAGCGTTCGGCGTTGTCGCCGTAAATGTGCCGGGCCACGGTCATGGCGTGGTCGATCACCTCCCGGTTGTCCACCATGGCATAGACCCGGTAGACCAGGAAGCATTTCCGCATGCCGATGCCCGTGAGCACCTGGGAGATGAAATCGGTGTTGTCCCGGTTGTTGTAGTTGGAATTGGTGAAGAGGTAGATGAGGATGTCGGCGGACTCCAGGGCCTGGCGGACGACGTCCCGGTTGGTGTAGCTGCCCCGGGCGCCGGTGTCGAAGTCGGGGGTGTCCAGGAGCACCATGTTCCGGGGGACGTTGCTGTTGAGGATGTAGAGCGGGCACCCCGGTTGAGTGAGTTCGCACTGGTCCTCCAGGGGTTTGGACTCCGCGCCGAAGGGCCGGAACAGGGTGGTGACGAATTCCTTCTGCCGGAACAGCTCCCCCGGCGCCGAGACCAGAATCCGCCGGTTGATGCCGGCGCTGCCGCCCGACGGCGAGAGGCGGTCGCCCACCAGGGAGTTGAAAAGGGTCGATTTGCCCGATGATCCGCCGCCGCAGACGGCCACCATGAGCGGAAAATCGGGGGAGAGCCGGGGCAACAGCTTGCCGTTGACCACGTTCATCCAGGAGCGGATGTCGGCGGCCGACGTCATGCCCAAACGGTCGACGATCTTGGGGATGTCCTCCCGCAGGTGTTTCAGTGCGTCCGTCAGGGCGTCTTCCAGCAGCCCTTCCGGTGCCGCCGGCGTCTCTTCCGGCAGCGCTTCTCTTGCTTCAGATGCTCTCATACTGCGCTTGCACCACGTCCTTTCCGTATGTTCTTTCCAGCCGCCGGACGATGAAATGGCCCCGGGCCATGTCTTGAAAATGATCCAGGAAAACGGTGTTGATCATGGAGCCGCCCGCGGCCCCCAGCACCGGGATGGCCGAAGCGGCGGCTTTTTCCGACACCACGACCCCGAACCGAGAAGCGATCTGGGAGATCAGCCGCAGCAACACCGGCGCGCCCCGGTCCACCACGCCCCGCTCCGCGATGTAGCCGGCGGCGTCGGCCACCGCCTTGGACAGGGCGGCCCGCACGGCGTAGTAGCTCGCTTCCATGGCGTCGTCCGCGCCGGAACGCCCGCCCAGGGCGAAGACCTCCAGGCAGGCCAGCCGGGCTTCGACGTCCGAGATCTCCTCCCCTTCGCTCCGGGCGATGTCCATGATGGACCGGAGCATGATGATGGTGGAAACGGAGAGATCGAAGCCCAGGGCGGGCAGCCCGAACAGCCCGCCGACCCCGCCGGAGGTAGCGGCCGCGATTTTGTGGAAGGTGTCGGCCGAGGTCTTTCGCCCCTTTTTGCCCATGCTGATCACCGCGAAATCCAGGGCCCGGTTCAGGGCCTTTTCACTCACCTTCTGGATCTGGCCGTGCCAGGTTTTGGGCAGATAGCCCATCCCCTTTTCAAAGGGCATCCCCAGCATGTTGATTACCTTGGCGGTCAGGCTGGGTTCCGCCAGCAGCGTCTTGGCGTATTTGAGATCCTCCAGATCGGTTCCTGTCAGGGCCATGGCGTTCTTTCGCTCCGTAAAGAGTGGACGGTTCCCGGTTGTCGATCCCGTCTACTCTACCAAAAACTTTAAATTATTCAATTCTTAAATTGGGGGTCGGCGCCTCAGAAATCAAGAGGGCTTTTGGCCTCCTTGACGGTTCGGCTTTTGATGACGTGGGTGTAAATCATGGTGGTTCGAACGTCGCTGTGACCCAACAGTTCCTGAATGGTGCGGATGTCGTAGTTGGCCTCCAGCAGATGGGTGGCGAAGCTGTGGCGGAAGGTATGGGTGGTAACGCGTTTTAAAACCTTCGCTTTTCCGACGACGGCTTTGAGGGATCTTTGAACATCCCGCTCATGGAAGTGGTATCGCCGGCGATCGCCGGTTTTTGGCACGACCGTCAACTGCTTTGCGGGGAAAAACCACTGCCAAATGAGATCCTTGGCGCTGGTTTTATATTTTTTCTCCAGTCGTTTGGGAAGGAAAGCGCCGTCGTATCCGGCGTCCATATCCATTTCGTGGAGATTCGCGACGCGGTCCCGGTGAGCCAAAAGGTCCGAGCGGATGGCGTCGGGGAGGGGAACGGTACGGTCCTTTTTTCCTTTTCCGTCGTGGACCGTCAGGATGGCTTCGTCGAAGTTCAAATCCTGTACACGCAGTTGAAGGCATTCAAAGAGGCGGAGCCCGCAGCCGTAAAGTAGACTGACGATCAGGTTGTTGGGGTATGGCAGGCGGCGGATAATGCGATCGACTTCTTTTCGGGTCAGGACCGACGGAATATAGGGCTTCCTCTTGGCTCTGACGGATTTGATGTCGCCCGGTTCCTTTTTGAGAACGTGGCGATAGAAAAATAAAAGAGCGTTAAAGGCCTGGTTTTGCGTGGAAGCTGCGACGTTTTCATTGACCGCTAAATGGGTCAGGAAATCATTGTAATCGTCATCCGTCAATGATGTTGGCGGTTTGTTTCCGGTGTGGGTTTGGAATTTTGAAACCCAGACTGAATAGGTTTTCAGGGTATTGCGGGAGTAATGCCTGACTTTGATTTCGTTTTCCAGTTTCTTTTTGGCGTTGTCCCATTTCAGTGCTCCTGCGGGCGATTTGCTGTCAGGGTCTTCGATGCGGGGGGCATCGGAGGATGGTTTTTGGGGAGCAATGAGGGGCGGGTTATCGGCCAGCGCCGTGTCGGTTTTGGTAGGCCGGAGATCGGTATCCGATTGTTTTTGTGTATGATGGCCAAGACCACCGCGATTTGATGCGAAATCGTCTTCCGTGTCGGTAGCAACTTGATAATAGATCGAAATCGCGTGAGAAGCTTGCCTTTGATACGCTTCAGGCTGTTGTTTTTCA
>CAYPCE010000025.1:0-25786 GCA_964409085.1 uncultured Desulfobacteraceae bacterium
ATCCGGGAAGGCGGCCGCACCGTGGGCGCCGGCGTCGTCAGCGATATCATCGAATGAGATTGAGATGGAAGGCATGATGAACACCAAAATTCGGATCAGACTGAAGGCGTACGACCACAAACTGCTGGATCAGTCCGCATCGGATATCGTTGACACGGCCAACAAGACGGGCGCAAAGGTCGTCGGTCCCATCCCGCTACCGACGAAAATCAACAAGGTTTGCGTTCTCCGGTCGCCCCATATCGATAAAAAATCCCGTGAGCAGTTCGAGATGCGGACCCACAAACGGCTCCTGGATATCCTGGAGCCGACGCAGCAGACGGTGGATGCGCTGATGAAGCTGGATCTCTCCCCCGGCGTCGATGTGGAGATCAAACTGTAGGACTGGAGAGTGGAAACGCCATGAGCAAAGGAATGTTGGGGAAAAAGCTGGGGATGACGGGATTTTTCGCCCCGGATGGGCGATACGTACCGGTGACGATCATTCAGACGGGACCGTGCGTGGTCACCCAGGTCAAGACAGAAGCAACGGACGGATACAACGCCCTCCAGCTGGGGTTCGACGAGAAGAAGCCGTCCCGGGTCAACAAGCCCGAGCGGGGTCACATGGCCAAAAGCGGCGAAACGTGCTTTGCCCACCTGCGGGAAATCCCCGTGGACAATCCGGAAGAGTATAGCGTTGGGCAGACCCTCACGGCGGATTTGTTCCAGATCGGGGAACGGGTGACCGTAACGGGCCGTACCAAAGGGCGGGGCTTTTCCGGCGTCATCAAGCGCCATGGATTCCACGGCGGCCGAAAGACCCACGGGAGCAAATGTTACCGGATTCCGGGCTCCATCGGCTGCAGCGCGTGGCCATCCAAAGTCATCAAAGGCAAAAAACTGCCGGGGCAGTACGGCAACGAGCGGAAAACCGTGCGCAATCTCGAAGTCGTCGATATCCGCGCCAAAGACAACATCCTGCTGGTAAAGGGACCCGTTCCCGGTGCAAAATCCGGGATGGTCATGCTGAAAAAAGCCGAGGATGGTGCGGGGACTGCGCGCGGATAGGGAAGCTCAAGAGAACGGGTGAAGAATTGCCGCAAGAAATTGCTAACCGGATTGGATGAGTATCGATATGGCTGTCGTAGATGTGATCAACAGTAAGGGCGAAAACATATCGCAGGTGACGCTGTCCGAAGCGATCTACAACCTCCCTGTCAAAGAAAGCGTATTACACGATGTCGTGAGAATGCAGACGGCACGTCGGAGGGCAGGCACCGCGTCGGTAAAGCACCGAAGTGAAATCAAGGGCAGCACCCATAAAATGTTTCGACAGAAAGGCACCGGCCGTGCCCGACGGGGGGATATCAAATCTCCGCTGTTGAGAGGCGGTGGGGTGGTGTTCGGCCCTGAACCCCGATCCTATGACCATAAGGTGTCGAAAAAAACGCGCCGGCTGGCGCTCAAGATGGCCCTTAGCGGGAAGCTGCGGGAGCAGCGGCTGACGGTCATCGACGGGTTCAACCTGGAACGGATCAAGACAAGGGAATTTGTCGGGGTGCTGGACGCCATCGGAAAGCGCGGCGCATTGATCGTGACCCGGGAAAAGAACCCGACCCTCCATCTCTCCGCCCGGAATGTGCCGGGAGTGAAGGTACTTCCCGTAGAGGGGCTCAACGTTTATGATCTGCTGCGCTATCAGGAGTTGATCCTGTTGGAGGACGCGGTCCAGGCAATTGAAGGGAGGCTGCTGGCATGATCGATTACAAGGTAATCAAACGACCGCTGATGACGGAAAAGACCACGACTCAGCGGGAGGTCGACAACCAGTACACGTTTGAAGTCGATCCCCGGGCCAACCGCGTCGAAATCAGGCGGAGCATCGAACAGATTTTCGATGTCCAGGTGGCCAGTGTGCGGACCCAACGGGTCAAGGGCAAGATCAAGATGCGGGGCCGCATCATGGGGAAACGGAAAGACTGGAAAAAAGCGATCGTGACCCTGTTGCCCGGCGAACGGATCGATATCTTCGAGGGCGCATAGAGGGGAGTTTTCGGGAGCGAATCATGATTAAGAAGAGCAAACCCACATCTTCAGGCCGCCGGTTTCAAGGGTACGCAGCCAAAGAGGAGATCACCAAAAAAACCCCGGAAAAAGGCTTGTTGGGCGTGAACCGGAAAAAAGGCGGCCGCAACGTCAATGGCCGGATCACCTGCCGACACCGGGGGGGCGGCCACAAGCGGCACTACCGGGTGATCGATTTCAAACGGGACAAGGACGGTATCCCGGCCAAGGTGGCCTCCATCGAATACGATCCAAACCGGAGTGCCCGGATCGCGCTGCTTCATTACGTGGACGGGGAAAAACGATACATTCTCGCGCCGGTCAAGCTCTCCGTCGGCGATCGCATCATGTCCGGTCCGGAAGCCGATATCCAGCCCGGAAATGCGTTGCCGTTGGCCAATATCCCATTGGGAACCCATGTCCACAACGTTGAACTGCGGTTCGGGAAAGGCGGGCAGATCGTCCGGAGTGCCGGCTCGTATGCGCAGGTCATGGCCAAGGAAGGGCGGTACGCCCTGGTGAAACTCCCGTCCGGGGAGGTCCGGAAGGTTCTGGCCAAGTGCATGGCCACCATCGGACAGGTGGGCAATGTCATCCATGAGAACGTTTCCCTGGGCAAAGCGGGCCGGAAACGGTGGCTCGGCCGCCGACCGGAAGTCCGCGGCGTGGCCATGAACCCGGTGGACCATCCCATGGGCGGCGGGGAGGGCCGTTCCTCGGGCGGCCGGCATCCCTGTACCCCCTGGGGCAAGCCGACCAAGGGATACGTCACGCGGATCAACAAGAGCACCGATCGCTATATCGTCAAAAAGCGCACCAAGAAATAAGTAAGGAAGAATCGATGCCACGGTCGTTAAAAAAAGGTCCATACGTCGAAGACAAATTGATGGGGAAGATCGAGGCCGCCCAGGGGAGTCGGTCCGGCAAGGTGATCAAGACCTGGTCCCGGCGGTCCACGATTCTCCCTGAAATGGTGGGAATCACCCTGGCGGTTCACAACGGCAAAAAATTCGTGCCGGTGTTCGTAACAGAGAATATGGTGGGCCACAAGCTGGGGGAATTCTCCCCGACCCGGACGTTCTATGGGCATGCCGGCGATAAAAAGTCGAAACTGAAGAAGTAACCGGAAAAGCCGGGTCGCCCCCCATCTGCGGCGCGGCCGGGGGCCGATTGCGGATCGCCAAACGAAGGAATTCAAGGGGCCGGAACGGCCCCTTATACGGTGGACCGGTGGAACCCACCGGAGATGCCGATCAAATGTCAGAATAGGGGTGCCTGTCATGGAAGTGAAAGCGGTTTTGAAATATGCGCGGATTTCGCCACAGAAGGTTCGCAAATTGGTCGGCGCCGTCAAAGGCCAGCCGGTGGAAGGTGGCTTGAACCGGTTGAAGTTCATGCCGCAAAAAGGGGCCGGAATCATCGAAAAGGTCATCCGATCGGCGGTGGCCAACGCCGATCATTACAGCCTGGATGTGGATTCACTGGTGATTCAGAATGTCATCGCCAATCAAGGGCCCACGTTGAAACGATTCCGGGCGAGAGCCCGGGGCAGGGGAACGCGGATACTGAAGCGGACGTCTCATATCACGGTCATTTTAGCGGAAGATTCGGTCTAGACAAAAAGGAGGATACAAGCTTGGGCCAGAAAGTTAATCCCATAGGGCTGAGACTCGGTATTGTTAAAACCTGGGAATCACGATGGTATGCCGATCGAAATTATGCGGCTTATATCCTGGAGGATGATAAGATCCGCAAGTTCATCAAAAACAAACTCTACCATGCGGGCATTGCCAGGATAGAGATCGAACGCTCCTCCAAGCGCGTCAGACTTCGAATCTACACGGCTCGACCGGGCATCGTCATTGGAAAAAAAGGGTCGGAAATCGAACAGCTCAAAAGCGAGCTGGAGAAGATGATCGCCCAAGAGGTCCTCATCGACATTCAGGAAGTGCGGAAACCGGAAATCGACGCCCAGTTGGTGGCGGAAAATGTGGCGCTCCAGATCGTTCGGCGGGTGGCATTCCGCCGGGCCATGAAACGGGGCGTTTCCTCCGCCATGCGATTCGGCGCCAAGGGCGTCAAAATCATCTGCTCCGGACGCCTCGGCGGCGCTGAAATGGCCCGAACCGAGTGGTACCGGGAGGGTCGGGTCCCCCTGCACACCCTTCGCGCCGACATCGATTACGGATTTGCGGAAGCGAAAACCACTTACGGTACGGTCGGTGTCAAGGTCTTTATCTTCAAAGGCGAAATCCTCAAAAAAGATACCCTTGAAGCGGCCATGGGTCAGCAGCAGTAAATACCAGACTCCCCAGATGCCGCTTTGGGATCCGATAGGAGACAACTGAATGTTAAGTCCCAAAAAGGTCAGATTCAGAAAACAGCAGAGAGGCCGAATGAAGGGAATGGCCATGAGAGGGTCCAACCTGAACTTCGGTGAATACGGGCTTCAAGCCGTTGAGTGCGGAAAGATCACCGCCAAACAGATCGAGGCGGCCCGTATTGCCATGACCCGCCATGTGAAACGGGGGGGAAAAATGTGGATCCGGATTTTCCCGGACAAGCCCTTTACCAAAAAGCCCGCGGAAGTGCGAATGGGAAAGGGGAAAGGGGCCCCCGAAGGCTGGGAAGCGGTTATCAAACCGGGCCGCGTGCTGTATGAGATGGAAGGCGTTCCCCGGGAGTTGGCCCGGGAGGCCCTCCGGCTCGCGTCCCACAAGCTTCCGATCAAAACCCGATTTGTGGAGAGGAGCGGGCTACAATGAAGGCAAGCGAGATCCGGGACATGAGTCCGGAGGAGATGCAGGAAAAGGTTGTGTCGCTTGAAGAGGAGCTGTTTAACCTGCGGTTTCAACACGGTATAGGCCAGTTGGAAAACCCGAAGAAAATGCAGCACATTCGAAGGGATATCGCGCGGTTCAAAACGGTGCTCAACGAGATCGCCATAGGGTCTGAATAGGTGGATAGCGCCATGAAAAAACGAGGAATGAAACGGCAGCTGGTGGGAAAGATCGTCAAGGACCGGATGGACAAGACGGTCGTCGTTGCAGCCGAACGGCTGGTGAAACATCGATTCTATCACAAATACATACGAAGACGCGCCACCTACGCCGCCCATGACGAGCGAAACGAGTGCAAGGTCGGCGACAAAGTCGTCATCACCGAATCGAGGCCGTTGAGCAAAACCAAGAGATGGCGCGTCGCCCGGATTTTGGAAAAAGCCGTTTAAGCAGATAAGGGATAGGGAAAATGATTCAGGCAGAATCCAGATTGACAGTGGCGGACAATTCCGGGGCCAAGGTGCTTTATTGCATCAAGGTGCTTGGCGGCTCCCGCAGGCGGTACGCCAGAATCGGCGATATCATCGTGGTCTCGGTCAAAGAGGCCATTCCCAACGCCAAGGTGAAAAAAGGCGATGTGCTCAAAGCCGTGGTGGTGCGGACCAAAAAGGAGCTGCGCCGGCCCGACGGGTCGTTGATCCGGTTCGACGAGAATTCGGCGGTCCTCATCAATCAGCACCGCGAGCCCATCGGCACCCGGATTTTCGGACCGGTGGCCAGAGAACTCCGAGCCAAGCGATTCATGAAGATCATATCCCTCGCACCGGAAGTGCTGTAGGCATCTTTCGAAGACCAGCGGGTTGCCCTGCGGAGAGAACAGACCATGCAGAAACAACAGTCCAGTCTAAAGAAAAATGATACCGTCAAGGTGATTGCCGGCAAGGATAAAGGCAAGATCCGAAAGGTGATCAAGGCCGCCAACAAGAAAAACCGGGTGCTGGTGGAAAAGGTCAATATGGTCAAACATCACCGGCGGCCCAGCGCCCAAATGAAACAGGGCGGGATCATTGAAGCCGAAGCGCCGATTCACGCGTCCAACCTCATGTTGATGTGCACCAAGTGCAATTCCCCCATTCGGGTAAAAATGCAACGGCTGGATGACGGGAAAAAGGTCCGGGTTTGCCGGAAGTGCAACGAGATCATCGACAGTTAGATCGACCGGGTGAGGGAGGAGTGACATGTCGCAGCTGAGAAAGAGATACGAAGAGACGGCCGTCCCCAAGCTGACCGAGACCTTCGGGTTCAAGAACAGCATGGAGGTGCCCAGACTCGAAAAAATCGTCCTGAACATGGGCCTGGGGAAGGCGATACAGAACATTAAACTGATCGATACGGCCGCCGAGGAATTGAAGATGATCGCCGGTCAGCAGCCGGTGGTGACCCGGGCCAAACGCTCCATCGCCGCGTTCAAGCTCCGTGCCGGCATGCCCATCGGCGTCATGGTGACGCTGCGGCGGAAGCGGATGTACGATTTCCTGCAGAAACTCATCAACGTCGCCCTGCCGCGGGTGCGGGATTTCAAGGGCATATCGGGGAAAGCGTTTGACGGCGAGGGAAACTACTCCCTCGGCATCAAGGAACACATCATCTTTCCCGAGATCGACTATGACAAAATCGACGAAATCAAGGGAATGAACGTTTCGATTGTTACCACGGCCAAAACCAACGAGCAGGGGAAGGAACTTCTCCGGCTGTTGGGGATGCCGTTTCGAAATTAAGAGGGCAAGGAGGCGGATGTGGCAAAGAAAGCGCTGATGATGAAGGCCATGAAGAAACCCAAATTCAAGGTCCGGTCCTATAATCGGTGTCCGATTTGCGGCAGGCCGAGGGGATTTCTGCGGAAATACGGTATCTGCCGTATCTGCTTCCGGAACCTGGCTTCAGAGGGCCGGCTGCCGGGCGTCATCAAATCCAGCTGGTAGAGATCCAATCGATCAGAGCCAACCATCAACGTGTGAAAGCGACGGAGAAAACGATGTCAATGAGTGATCCCATTGCGGATATGCTGACCCGAATCCGGAATGCGGGGCGGGCCAAATTCAACAGTACGGACATCCCCGGTTCCAAACTGAAGGTCGCCATGGCCAAGGTGCTCAAGGAAGAGGGCTACATACGGAACTACAAGTTCGTCAAGGACGGAAAACAGGGGATCCTTCGCGTTTATCTGAAATATCACGACGGTGTCAATGCGATCTACCGCCTGGAGCGCGTGAGCCGGTCGAGCCGACGGGTCTATGTAAAAAGCTCGGATATCGCCCCGGTCTACAGTGGCACCGGCATTGCCATCCTCTCCACCTCCCAGGGCGTTATGACGGACAAGAAAGCGAGAGCGGAGAACATCGGCGGTGAGGTTCTCTGCAAGATCTGGTAAGCTGAGGAGAAAGACATGTCCCGAGTAGGAAAAAAACCGATTCCGATCCCCGAACAGACGAAAATCGGGTACAAGGATGGGCGGATTACGATCGAAGGGCAAAAGGGAACCCTGTCCCGCCCGCTCCCTCCCATGGTCGACCTCGACATCGAGGACGATACCATCCGCGTGAGGGCGTTGAAAGCCGATAAAAAGAGCGTCGCCATGCAGGGGTTGGCCCGTTCCCTCGTCGCCAACATGGTCACGGGTGTCAGCAAAGGATTTGAACGGAGGCTGGAAATCAGCGGCATCGGGTATCGTACCGAGATCAGCGGTAAGACGATCATATTGCATCTGGGATACTCCCATCCGATCCATTTTCAGATTCCGGACGGCATCGAGATCGCCATCGAGAAGAACAACGTACTGGCCCTCTCCGGCATCGACAAAGAGCTGTTGGGGCATACCGCCTCTGCGATCCGCCGGTTGAGACCGCCCGAACCCTATAAGGGCAAGGGGGTGAAGTATGCTGAGGAATATGTGCAACGGAAGGCCGGGAAAACCGGTACGAAATAAGGATCGAAGATCATGGCTTCTACAAATGTGAAAAAGCAGGCCCGACTGAAGCGGAAGCAGCGGATCCGGAGAAAGGTCACGGGCACCCAGGACCGGCCCCGACTGAGCGTATTTCGCAGCGCCAAACACATCTATGCCCAGGTCATCGATGACACCATGGGGCGCACCCTTGCAGCGGCTTCCACCATGGAAAAAGATCTCAAGGAAGGGACCGGATTCGAGAACAAAGTGGCCAAGGCGTTCCATATTGGCAAATTGGTGGCCGAACGGGCCAAGGAAAGCGGTGTAGCGCAGGTGGTGTTCGACCGGAACGGATTCATGTATCACGGACGAGTCAAGGCCCTTTCCGACGGTGCCCGGGAGGGCGGACTCAATTTCTAGCCCGATCGGCCGATCGGGAGATCAGCCATAGAGAGCGAAGGAGGCAACCCCTTGTTCAAGCATGATGCATCAGATGAAAACCAACTGATCGATAAAGTGGTCCATATCAATCGGGTCGCCAAAGTGGTCAAAGGCGGGCGCCGGTTCTCCTTTTCGGCCATCGTGGTGGTGGGAGATGGTGAAGGCAATGTTGGATTCGGACTCGGAAAGGCCGGCGAGGTGCCGGAGGCGATCCGAAAAGGCGTCGAAAAGGCCAAGAAGAGCATGATCGCGGTGCCCCTCACCGAGGGGACCATCCCGTTTGAGGTGCTCGGGAAATTCGGTGCCGGGCGGGTGTTGCTGAAACCGGCCTCGGAGGGGACCGGTCTGATCGCCGGCGGCGCCGTTCGGGCCGTGCTCGAGGCGGTGGGCGTTCAGAATATCCTGACCAAGTGCCTGGGCACCAACAATCCGCATAACGTGGTCAAAGCGACCATGTCCGGACTGGCTGAGCTTCAGAGCCGGGCGGCGGTGGCCGCCAGACGCGGTAAACGCGCGGAAGAACTGTAACCGGCGCGTCCGAATTCATGAAGGAGGGCGAAACGATGGTAAGAGTGACCCTGAAAAAGAGCATGATTGGGCGGCCGGAAAAGCAGCGCAAAATCCTTCGGGGGATGGGGCTCACGAAGCTGAACCGGACCGTAGAACTGAAGGATACGCCCACCGTCAGAGGCATGGTGCGCGCCGTATCCCACATGGTGGAGGTAGAGGAGGCAGGCGATGCAACTGAATGAACTCAAACCGGCCCCTGGATCTCGTCGTCAACGAAAGCGGCTCGGCCGCGGGGTTGGCTCAGGGACCGGGAAAACGGCGGGCCGGGGGACCAAGGGCCACAATTCCCGTTCCGGAGGAGGGGTGCGACCGGGATATGAAGGCGGTCAGATGCCCATCCATCGGCGCCTCCCCAAACGCGGCTTTACCAACATCTTCAAAAAGGTGGTGGTCATCGTCAATGTCGGGGATTTGGGCCGGTTTGAAAATGGCGCCACCATAGATGAGAATGCCCTGCGGGAGCGTGGGCTGGTCAAAGGGCGATGTGACGCCGTGAAACTTCTGGCCAAGGGCGACATCGACCGGTCCCTGACCATTCAGCTGGACCGGGTCTCGGCCGCCGCTAAAGAGAAGATCGAGGCGGCGGGCGGTCAGGTCGCGCCCTCGACGCCGGGTGAGGCATAGTTATGGTCGGCGGTGGATTCCAAAACGTTTTCAAAATCCCAGAGCTAAAGCGGCGGGTCCTGTTCACCTTCGGGCTGCTCTTCGTCTACCGGATCGGCGTGCATGTGCCGACGCCCGGTATCGACAGCGTTGCGCTGGCGGGGTTTTTCGAACGGGCCAAGGGGACCCTGCTGGGCCTTTTCGACATGTTTTCCGGCGGCGCGCTGGAACAGATGTCGGTCTTTGCCCTGGGCATCATGCCCTATATCAGCGCGTCCATTATCATCCAGTTATTGACGGTCGTCATCCCCCATCTGGAACGGCTGTCCAAAGAAGGTGAACAGGGGCGAAAAAAGATCACCCAGTACACCCGTTACGGAACCGTCCTCTTGAGTGTCATCCAGGGGTTCGGGATCAGTTTCGGGCTGGAATCGATGACCTCCCCCGGCGGCGCGCCGGTGGTGATTGTTCCAGGATGGGGGTTCCGGATCATGACCGTCATCACCCTGACCGCCGGGACCGCTTTCATCATGTGGCTGGGGGAGCAGATCACGGAACGGGGCATCGGCAACGGGATCTCCCTGATCATCTTCGCCGGGATCGTGGCCCGGATGCCGGCCGCCATCGGCAACACGTTCCGGCTGATGTCCACCGGAGAAATGGGCATCTTCAAGGTATTGATCCTGATGGCGATGATGGTCCTTGTCGTGGGCATCATCGTTTTTATCGAGCAGGGACAGCGACGGATCCCGGTCCAGTACGCCAAACGGGTGGTGGGCCGGCGGATGTACGGGGGTCAGAGCACCCATCTGCCGTTGAAGATCAATCAATCCGGCGTGATTCCGCCCATTTTCGCCTCTTCGATCATCATGTTCCCGGCCACGTTGGCCAGTTTCATCAAGGTCCCCTGGATGCAGGCCGTCGCCAATTCCATGCGCCCGGGGAATGCGATATATGAACTGCTTTTTGTCGGTTTCATCTTCTTTTTCTGTTATTTCTACACTGCGGTCACCTTCAATCCGGTGGATGTCGCCGAAAACATGAAAAAGCACGGGGGATATATCCCCGGAATCCGCCCTGGAAAGCGGACAGCGGATTACATCGACCGGGTCCTGACCCGGATCACCTTGGGGGGCGCCATTTACGTTTCGATCATCTGTGTCCTCCCCTCGTTATTGATGACCAAATTCAATGTCCCCTTTTATTTTGGCGGCACAGCGCTCCTCATCGTGGTCGGCGTCGCCATCGATACCGTGTCCCAAATGGAATCCCACATGATTACGAGGCACTATGAGGGGTTTTTGAAAAAAGGCGGTGTCAAGGGAAGACGGTGATCATCGGTCGTTGACAAACCATAGCGCGCAGGGCGGAACGGGAGTGTAAAGATGGCGAAAGAAGAACCGATCAAAGTGCAAGGGACGGTGATTGAAACCCTTCCCAATGCGATGTTCAAGGTCGAACTGGAAAACAAGCATCAGATTCTCGCGCATATTTCCGGAAAAATGCGCATGCACTTCATCAAGATTCTGCCCGGCGACACCGTTACGGTTGAACTGTCTCCGTATGATCTCTCGCGCGGTCGTATTACCTACAGGGCGAAATAGCAAGTAAGGAGCAGAGATGAAAGTCAGAGCATCGGTAAAAAAGATGTGCAGCAGTTGCAAGGTGATCCGCAGAAGAGGGGTGATCCGGATCATTTGTAAGAACAAGCGCCATAAACAGCGGCAAGGATAGGAGGAGAGACGTTGGCACGAATTGCAGGGGTAGATTTGCCGAGGCAGAAACGGATTGAGATCGGACTGACCTATATCTACGGCATCGGGCGGACGACTTCCCGAGAGATCCTGGACCAGTTGGCCATCGACCCGGGAATCAAGACGGACGACCTCAACAGTGATCAGATCAACGATATTCGAAAGATTATCGACAACGATTACAAGGTCGAGGGAGAACTGCGCACCGAGATCTCCATGAACATCAAACGGTTGATGGACTTGGGCTGCTACCGGGGTCTTCGCCACCGGAAATCGTTGCCGGCTCACGGACAGCGGACCTCCACAAACGCCCGGACCCGGAAAGGACCGAGACGGGCGGCGGTGAAGAAAAAGGGCGGCGCCAAGAAGAAGTAATCCGATATCCAGAGACAGGATGTGACAGATGCCGAGAAGAACACGAACCAAGAAAAAAGAAAAGAAAAATATCGCCACAGGGGTGGTGCATATTCAGTCCACTTTCAACAACACCATCATCACCATCACCGACCCCAACGGGAATATCGTTTCCTGGTCCAGTGCCGGCGTCCAGGGCTTTAAGGGGTCCCGGAAAAGCACCCCCTTCGCCGCTCAGTTGGCGGCAGAGGATGCGGCCCGGAAGGCCATGGAGCACGGCATGAAAAGTGTGGAAGTGTATGTTAAAGGGCCGGGCGCCGGGCGTGAGTCCGCCCTGCGGTCCCTCCAGGCCGTCGGGTTCAACGTGCTGATGATCAAAGACGTCACGCCGATTCCCCATAACGGTTGCCGCCCGCCGAAACGGCGCAGAGTGTAGGGTAAGGAGGAAAAAGACTTGGCACGATATCGCGGTTCAGTCTGCAGGATATGCCGACGGGAAAACCTGAAGTTGTTTCTCAAAGGAGACCGGTGTTATTCCGATAAATGCGCTTTCGATCGCCGGGGGTATCCCCCGGGGCAACACGGCCAGCGCCGTCGGGGAAAGGTATCGGATTACGGCATTCAGCTGCGGGAAAAGCAGAAGGTGAAGCGGATGTACGGGCTGGTGGAAAATCAATTCCGCCTGTTTTTCAAGCGCGCCGACAGCCAGAAGGGCATTACGGGTATCAATCTGCTCGTTTCCCTGGAACGCCGACTCGATAATGTGGTGTACCGGCTCGGATTCGTCAATTCCCGCAATCAGGGACGCCATTTTGTCCGGCACGGCCATTTTACGATCAACGGCCATAAAGCCAACATCCCGTCGCAGCTGGTGAGTCTCAACGATGCCGTCGAGGTGCGGGAAAAAAGCCGCAACATCCAGGCCATTCAGGATTCCCTTGAAGCCGTTGTGCGACGGGGCGTCCCCCCGTGGTTGGAGCTGGATAAGGACAACTATAAAGGCGTTGTGAGTTCCTTTCCGGTACGGGAAGATTTGACCATGCCGATGCAGGAAAACCTCATCGTCGAGCTGTATTCCAAGTAGAAAGGCATCTTCTTGAACATTCAGGATCATGCTGCAACACCATTCGGAGTGGATACATGCCATCAAATGAACTGATGTACATGAACTGGCAGAATATGATTCTGCCGGAAAAGGTTCATGTCGAAGAGAGTACGCCCTCCCATGGAAAGTTCGTCTGCGAGCCTTTCGAACGCGGATTCGGAATCACGATCGGCAACTCTCTGCGGAGGATCATTCTCTCTTCGCTTTACGGCGCGGCCATTGTTGCGGTCAAATTCGACTCGGTTATGCATGAGTTCAGCGCGGTGCCGGGGGTTCTGGAGGACGTGACCGAGATCATCCTCAACCTCAAGGAAGTCCGGCTCCGAACGAAAGATGCCGAGCCGAGGTCGCTGCGGATTGAGGCCAAGGGGCCTTGCGAAGTGACGGCGGGAGACATTGTCAGCGAGGATGGGAAGGTCGATATCCTGAACCCGGAACAGCACATCGCCTCGCTTTCCGATGAGGGAGAATTGAACATGACCCTCACCGTCAATGTCGGCAAAGGATATTCGCTGTCAGAGGACAACAAGGATCCGGACGCACCGGTGGGCACTATCCCCATCGACGCCGTCTTTTCCCCCATCAAACGGGTGAACTATACCGTGGGAAATGCCCGGGTCGGTCAGATGACCGATTACGACAAACTGACCATGGAGGTCTGGACCGACGGCAGCATCATGCCCGAGGATGCGGTGGCGTATGCGGCCAAGATTTTAAAAGAGCAAATGACCATCTTCATCAACTTTGATGAAGATCAGGAGCCCGAGCCGGAAAAGGGGAATGAAGAGGATGAACAACCCCTCTTCAACGAGAACCTCTACCGGAGCGTCGAAGAACTCGAATTGTCCGTCCGGAGCGCCAACTGCCTGAAGAATGCCGATATCAACAAGATTTATCAGTTGGTTAGCAAAACCGAATCTGAAATGCTGAAAACCAAGAATTTCGGGAGAAAATCGCTGAACGAAATCAAAGAGGTGCTCAGTGAGATGGGCCTTTCCCTGGGCATGAAGCTCGAGGGGTTCGTGCCGCCTGAAGACGACAGTGAGGAAGGAGAATAGGAGCGCGTCATGAGACATCGCAAAGCCGGTGCCAAACTGGGACGAAACAGCAGCCACAGGAAGGCCATGTTTCGCAACATGGTCACCTCCCTTTTGAAATACGACCGCATTCGAACCACCGAAGCCAAGGCCAAGGAACTCCGGGGCTGGGCCGATCATCTGATCACCCTGGCGAAGCGGGGTGATCTTCACGCCCGACGACAGGCGCTGTCCATCGTCCGGGAAAAGGACGTGGTTCATAAACTTTTTGAAGAAGCCCCCCGTCGGTTCGCCGATGTCTCCGGCGGATACACCCGGATCATCAAGGAAGGCATCCGAAGAGGGGATGCCGCGCCCCTTTCCATCATTGAACTGGTGGCGGCGGATAAGAAGAAGGGACCCAAATCCGGGAAGAAAAAGACGCCCGCAGTGGAACCGAGCCCGGCGCCCGCTACCGGAGACGCGACGGAGAGCACGCCTTAGCCGATACCTTTCCGACGCACGATCGACCCGCCGACCCCTATCGGCGCAACAGAGCCCCGTCCCCATCGGATGGGGCTTTTTTTATCATCAAAAGAGGAGACGGTACATGAGATCCATCCCCATCATGGTCAACGGCATCCCCGGCAACATGGCCCTCCAGGTCGCCCAACAGGCGCTCAAGGATGAGCGGTTCACTCTGTGGCCCTATTCCCTTACCGGTCCGGAAATCACACTGGAGCGGCATGATATGGGGGAACAGTCCATCCAATTGGTTCGACCCGGTGAACGGGAGGCGCTTTTCCGGAAGCTCGATGTCCCGCCGATCATCGCCGTGGATTATACCCATCCATCGGCCGTCAACGAAAACGCCCGGTTCTACTGCGATAACAGCATTCCTTTCGTCATGGGAACCACCGGCGGCGATCGGGATGAACTGATGAAAACTGTTCTCCAATCGACCATCCCCGCAGTGATCGCCCCCAACATGGCCAAACAGATCGTCGGCTTCCAGGCCATGATGGCGTGGGCGGCGGAAACGTTTCCCGGTTTGTTCGAGGGGTACCGGCTGACCATCGAAGAAAGCCACCAGAAGGGCAAGGCGGATACCAGCGGTACCGCCAAGGCCATGGTCTCTTGTTTCAACGACCTCGGAATCCCGTTTTCCGCCGATGAGATCATCCGGGTGCGGGACCCGGAAATCCAGCAGCGGGAGTGGGGGGTCCCGGAAGCCTATCTGGGGGGCCACGGCTGGCATTCCTATACCCTCGTCTCTCCGGATGAGACCGTCCGGTTCGGGTTTATCCACAATGTCAACGGAAGAGATGTCTACGCCAAAGGAACACTGGATGCCGTCGCTTACTTGGCGAACAAGATTGCCCAGGGGGAGAAGGGGCGGGTTTTCAGTATGATGGAGGTATTGAAATCGGCCTGAGTTCGGATACCGGGGCCGCAACTGGATGGGCTCTCCCCCGAGATCGTTTCCGACCCCTATTCGGGTTTTTCTCCGGATGTCGGTGGCCGGGAATCCGCCTGGGAAGCCCGGCTTTCTGTGACGGTCTCTTCCACGGCGGTGTAAATTGTTTTAAAGGCCTCGGGGAAGGCGGTGGGTGAGACCCGGCCGATTTCGATAAACTTTACGATAATCTCTTTGGCGGTTCTGAGGATCTGCTCTTCGGTGGACGCCGATGCCATGGGGCGGTTTCCCTTTCTTTGTCTGTATTGACCTGTGCCGGGGGCGGTCGGGTTTTCGAGGATGGGGTCTCGGTGGGGCCCATCGCGGTCATTCGTAGGGGGTCATGCTTTCGAAACCGGTTTCGGTCACCAGAACCGTCTGTTCGAACTGAGCGGACAGCGAATTGTCCCGGGTGACGGCGGTCCATTTGTCCTTGAGCACTTTGAGGTCCTTTTTCCCCAGATTGATCATCGGCTCAATGGTGAAGACCATGCCGGGAACGAGCATCACCCCCTCACCCCGGTTGCCGTAATGGGGGATCTGCGGTGCTTCATGGAAAGCGAATCCGACCCCGTGGCCCACAAATTCCCGCACCACGGAACACCCTTCTTTTTCGGCGTACTGCTGGATCGCCCAGCCGATATCGCCGATGGCCCGGCCCGGCCGCACCATCTCCATGCCGACTTGGAGGCTTTTCCGGGCCACTGACACGATTTTCCGGGCATCGGCATTCGGGCTTCCCACGAAAAAGGTCTTATTGGCATCGGCGAAATAGCCATCCAGGATGGAGGTGATGTCCACATTGACGATATCCCCCTCCTGCAGCACCCGTTTCCCCGGAATACCGTGGCAGATCACTTCGTTGACCGATATGCAACAGCTTTTGGGGAACCCGCGGTAATTCAGCGGTGCCGGCGTGGCCCCATGGGCCAGGGTGTATTCATGAGTGAGGGTGTCGATTTCCCCGGTGGTGATGCCGGGGCGAATGGTGGATTCCGCAAGATCGAGGGTCTTCAGCACCAGTCGGCCGGCTTTCCGTATGGCTTCGATGTCCGACGCTTTTTTGAGCCGGATTTTGTATTTGGTGAAGTACTGGGCTTCGGTGGATTGCGCGGGGCCCGGTTTGCCCGCAGCCAAACAGCATTTTTTGTATTTCCGTCCGCTCCCGCAGGGGCAGGGGTCATTTCGTCCTATCTTCAATTTCTTTTGATCCAGGTACATCATGGTGGAATGGGTCTCGAAGACTCCCATTTTCGTCGGTTTTCCAAATTTTCCATAACCGGATATAAACTAAAAGGTGACGCAACGTCTGTCAAGAAGGTTTTGAACGCCCCCCCAACAGTTGAGTAGGATATTTCTACCAGGGATTACCCTCCATTCCCTATTGATTCCCGGCTCTTCATTGTGGAATATATCAACCAGGACGAATTTATGAAAAATACACAAAAACAATAGGAATTCTCACCGAACGATGGTTTTTTTCAGCGGCGGTTTTTTCTCTTTTTTCACATGATACCGGGACAACACCATTGGCCTCTCATTTCTATTCCCCCCCAAGGAAGGACAGCATGCGATTATATGCGAATCTCGTGATACTGGGGCTCCTCGGGGTTCTGCTGTCCGCATACCTGTCTTTTCAAGTATTCGATCCGAAGGTTTCGTTCGTTTCCACGGTGCTGTCCTACGTGGTCATCCTCCTGGTGACGTTTCTGCTGACCAAAAAGGAGTTGGAGCAAAAATATGGGGATCTGCTCAAGCGGATCAAGCGAAAGTATACCCTGAAGGTTCGAAAGCTGAAGCGGGAACACGATACCACCACCCTGGAGCGGACCATTCGGAACGGGACGCAGACCCTCATCAAAAACGCCATCGATTACTTCAAGATCGATAATATCAAAAACGAGATGGGGAGCACCGCTGCCATCCAGAATTTACAGTTGGACAAATATGGCCAGATCATCGAACTCCTGGCTGATTTTTCCCTGATTTTGCCGGATTATGAAGAAAACCGGCGGATCGTCCAGCAGGAGATCCACCACCAGATCGATATCTACGAAATCGACGAAAAGCCCTTTGCCCAGTTTCTGGTGCGGATTCTGGAGAAGTACCGGGTGACGTTCAATAAAAAACTCCGGGAACGAGAAGAGCAGAACCAGTCCAGTCGAATGAAAACCTGCCCCAAATGCGCCGAAAAGGTCTGGCCGAAGGCGATGATTTGTCGCCATTGCGGCCACCGGTTTGTGGCCCCATCCCTGCCGTCCCCCACCGTAACGGAGGGGAGCCGGGATCTGATGAAAAAAGGACGGCTGTTGTTCAACGAAGGAAAATTCAAAGAGGCGGTGGATCTTTATACCAAAGTCATCGATGCGGACCCCGACGCCGGCCAGGCCTATTACAACCGCGGGATCATTTTCCTGAAGCTCGACAACGAAGTCCAGGGCATCGAAGACCTGAAGAGCGCGGCCCGGATGGGGCACCAGAAGGCGATCCGGCTGTTGGAAGTGCTGCGGATGATGAAAACCCAGGACGAAGGGTACCATCTCCCTTTGGAGGGACCGGCAATGAAGGGACCCTCCATGGAGGAGGGGAGCACCTAATGGCGCTTAATAGGAGCCGCCGTTGCCGCGTCCTTTGTACTTTTTGACCGTAGACCCCACGAAGGGCGGCTTCCGTCCCGCCAGCGATTCCAGAAAAATCAATTCCGCATCCGTATGGTTCATCATGGGGGCCGGGGTGATCAACCGGCGGCTGCCGCCGGAATAGATAAACCGCGGCTGCTCATGATGTTGGGCGGAAATCCGCAACGGGTTTTCCGGCTCCGCCATGGCCGCCATTTCCACGACACCATAGCAGGTACACACGTATGTACGGGCGGCATCGGCTTCTACATAGATGCCGGTTCCACGAACGCCGATGACGGCCGTGCCGGTTTCAATCCGTTTTCGGCCGCGGCCGAAAACCGACAGCATCTTCCCATTGGCCATCTTCAGCAGATCCAGGGACGTTTCCGTGGCAGCCTCCTCACCAGCCGGAACGACGAATCGGGAGCCATCCCTGAGCAGGAAGACGTCCGTGTCGGCAACGAAAACCACTTGACTCCGGGGCCCGGTGGTAATCACATCGCCGGGCCGGATCACCTGCCCGATCCGGGCCGGTCGGCCGTTGATCTCGACCGTTCCCTCCATTTTCTGAATCCCCTGGGCCGGAGGCCGTCCCCCCATGGCCCAGGAACGCTTCAAGGGGCCGGAGAGCATCCATGCACCACCCATCATCATCCATTTCAACAGGGCCCGTCTATCCAGAAAATGGGGCGATCTCGTCATTCGCACCTCCCGGAAGGAAGAACCGTGAACGCGGTTTGGGTGATCGGAGGGTCTGTTTTCATAGATCTCAGCTTACGGGGGGGATGCCGGATTTGTCAAATGGTTTTGTCGTCGGGTTCGTTAGCGGCAAGCGGTCCGGGTAAGAGAGGTGTTGCAGCGGGGGGCGGTCAATGATAAGCATAGGGGAACGGTCGGTCGGTTTCCGGAACATCTCCATCATGACCCCGTTGTGGTTCATGATGTCAGAAGGACGATTTTCAAGGAGTGCCTGCCCATGATGCCCATTCGCCTCGCCCACCTGTTCGCCGTGCTGGTCCTGATGGCGGCCCCGCTCTTCGGATCGGCGCCCCCCTCGATCCATGCTGAAATCCATGAGGCCCTTCCCCCCCGGCGCCTGCTGGCGGAGGGAAGGGCCTATTATCGCAATGGGGACATGGTCCGGACCGCCGAAACGCTGTCGGCGGCCCTGGAATCGGCGCCCCCTGCCGGACCCACATCCATAACGATCCGGCGATTCCTGGCGGCGGCCCATGGAGAAAGGGGGTTTTTCAAGGCGGGCCTCGATGTGCTCCTGGCGGGGATGCCCTTTCTGGATCAGGCCGGAATGGATTCGGCGTCGAGGGCGCGATATTTGGGCCAAATCGGGGACCTCTACCTTTCCCTTGGGCAGGTCAAGAAGAGTCTGGCGATACTGGAACGAGCCGAGAGGCGGGCCGCCGAGTCCGGGGACGCGCTGGCACTGGCCGGGGTCCTGAACAATCGGGCCGCCGCACTGGAACTTGCCGATGATCGGCTGGATGCCCAAGACACTTATCAGGAAGGGATCGTTCTCCTCCAGGGAGAGACGACAGCAGCAGCGGCCCGTATCCGGGCCCGCCTGCGCTTGAACCTGGGGAGATGCCGGCTGGCCTCGGGGGATATGGCCGGGGCGCGATCCGCGCTGGCAGCGGCCATACCGGATCTGAGGGCGTTGCCGGAGGACCATGACACCGGCACCGCATGGGTCGCGGCGGGGGTATTGGCTCTGGAGATGGCAGACCGGCCCGATATGGGGGATACGGAGGATGTTCAGCGGGCGTTCTCCGCCTTTCGACGGGCCCGGGCGATCGCCCGGGGGATCGACGATCCGGCCCTGGCCGCTGCGGCCGCCGGACATCTGGGGGGAATGTACGAAACGGCGGGGCGCCCCGAAGCCGCCATGGCCCTGACGCGGGAGGCGGTTTTTCAGGCCCGGCAAGGCCGTTTTCCCGAGCAACTCTACCGGTGGCAGTGGCGTCTGGGACGGTTGTACGACGCCCAGGGCAATCACGATGCCGCCATGACCTTCCTGAACCGGGCGGTGGAGACCCTCACCCCCATTCGGGCGGAATTGATGCGGAATCACCGGCGCCGGGGGCCGATTTTCCGCGAACGGATTCGGCCCGTTTACCTGGATCTGGCCCGGAGCCTGCTGGCGGATGCCGATAGACCGATACCGGAGGAGGTCCGAGAAGAACGGCTGCGGGCCGCCCGAACGGCCATGGAGACCCTGAAAACAGCGGAACTGGAGGATTTTTTCCAGGATCCGTGCGTGGCGGCCCGAACCCGCCATCCCCAGTGGCTCGACCGGACCCCCGCCGGGGCGGCCGTTGTCTATCCCATCGTTTTCAGGGATCGGATCGCCCTGCTGCTGACGCTTCCCGACGGCATGCGACTGGAGACGACGCCGGTTGATGCGGCCCGCCTGGAACAGGCGGTGGGGCGGTTTCGCGCGCTGCTCCAGTCGCCCGAAACGGGGCGGCGGTATTTCTACTACGCCCGACGGCTGCACGACTGGCTCATCCGGCCGCTGATCGACGACCTCCGGGCACGCGAGATCCGCACGCTGGTGATCGCCCCGGACGGTGTTTTGCGACTCATCCCCTTTGCGGCCCTCCACGACGGCGAACGGTTTTTGTCTCAGGCCTATGGCGTGGTCACCGTGCCCGGCATGACCCTGACCGGTGCGGATGAAACGCGAATATCCGATCCCAAGGTGCTGCTCGGCGGTCTCTCCGAAGCCCGGGACGGGTTCAAGCCATTGCCCGCCGTTCCAGGGGAATTGCGGTCCATCCAGTCCCTTCTGGGCGGCAGGGTCCTGCTGAACGATGATTACACCATCGATAACCTGACCCAGGCCTTCGACAGGACCGACTATTCCGTGATTCACCTGGCGACCCATGGGGAGTTCGGGGGCACCAGCGACGCGACCTTTTTGTTGACCGCCGAGGGGCACCTGACCATGGATCGGCTGGAGGGGCTCATTCATTTGGGACGGTTCCGGCAACGCCCGGTGGAACTGTTGACCCTGAGCGCCTGCCAGACGGCTTTAGGGGATGCGCGCTCGGCACTGGGGTTGGCCGGGGTCGCTGTAAAAGCTGGGGTCCAGACAGCCGTGGCCACCCTTTGGTCGGTGGATGACGTGGCCACTGCCAAGGCGGTGGCCGCTTTCTACGAAGGGTTGCGGAAAGCGGGCACCAGTAAAATCGAGGCCCTGCAAAGGGCCCAAGCACAGTTGATGGGGGATGAGACCTTCGCCCATCCGGCCTATTGGTCTCCTTTCCTGCTCATCGGCCATTGGCGGTGAGGCGATCCCCGTCCATCCTTCCGCGCATTCCATGACCCCGCCATCCGATCATACGATTCACCGGCGACACCGCCACTACGGGTGGGACCGTTCCCTGGAACCGGCGCTGACGGTCGCGCCCGGCAGCACGGTGACCTGCGATGTCCCGGAGGCTTCCGGCGGCCAGTTCACGCCGGGATCCAGATCCGATGACATCGCGGCGCTAAATTTCTCCACCGTCAACCCGGTGACCGGCCCCGTGCGGGTGGATGGCGCGGCGCCGGGCGACGCCCTCAAGATCACCTTGATGGCCTTTGAGTTGACCGACTGGGGATGGACCGCCATTATTCCCGGATTCGGCCTGTTGGCGGACCGATTCCCCGATCCGGTCCTGCACACTTGGCGGTTCGCCCCTGGAACCGGAGCGCTGGCCGAGTACGGCCCCGGCGGGCGGGTCCCCATCCGGCCCTTTCCCGGCACCATCGGTCTCGCCCCGGCCATGCCCGGCGTCCACGATGTGATTGTCCCCCGCTGGGTGGGGGGAAACATGGATATCCGGGACCTGACCGAGGGGACGGTCCTATACCTGCCGGTGGCGGTCGACGGTGCCCTGCTGTCCATCGGGGACGGCCACGCCGCCCAGGGCGACGGCGAGGTTTGCGGAACGGCCCTCGAAAGCCCGTTTCGGCTGACCGTGAAACTGGAGTTGGAAAAGGGAGCGGCTCCGCCCTTTCCCCGGTTTACCACCCCCGGGCCGGTCACCCGCCCCATTGATAAAAGAGGATATGAGGTGACCACCGGTGTGGGACCGGACCTGATGGTTGCGGCCCGGGCGGCGGTGGGGGCCATGATCGACCTCCTTACCGGCCGGTACAACATGACGGAACCCGAGGCCTATATGTTGTGCAGTGTCTGTGCCGACCTTCGCATCAGCGAGATCGTGGATGCGCCCAACTGGGTCGTCTCCTTCTATTTTCCCCTGTCGGTGGTCTCCGGGTGACCGGCCTGGAAACGAGGCGATTTTAACGGGCCATTTCCCCTTCCACCGGGCGGTCTTTGATTTTCAGCCATTTTTCGATCTGTTGCTCGATGAAAAGCGCGGTGTCCGGTTTGCTCAGGTTGGACAGCAGTTTGATCTTCCGGCCATCCTTGAGCAGGGCGCTGAGCTGATACCGATAATAGGTGCCGTTTTTGCCCTGGTTGGCCTCTTCCTGGCAGTAGAGCTGCTCCAGATCCATGACGTTCAGGCGGACGTTGCCGAGCCAGGGGAGGGGTTCGTGGGTGATGGCCACCTCCCGGCGGGAAACGAGGATCCGGGTCCGGTTGAAGAAACCGGCCAGGGTATAATACGTCAGCCCGACGCCCACGGCCACGTGGGCGATGGGGAAAACCGCCATAATCCAGGGGCCGTCCTGGGTCAGGGCGATGGAATACCAGAAAACCAGAAAGCTGTCCCAGGCCACGCAGAAGAAGGCCATGGGTATGTATTTGAAGGAAAACCACCGCTGGGTGATACGCAGATCATAGCCGCCCGTGTCGATCTTTACATCCGGCGGCATGGGCACCTCGCCCCGGTCCGGCGGTACCGCTGGCGGTCCTCCCGGACGGACCCCGGTTTCCCGGGCGAAAGAGAAGACCGCATCGCACCGACGGCATTTGGCCATGGCGGTTTCCAGATGGATGTCGGCTGCGGGAATGGCCGCGTTACAGGAAGTGCAGTGGATTTTCATGGGACGATCCTTTCGATGAGGGGGTCATAAAAGGAGGCATCATGAGGTGTTTCGGCCGTATCCTGTTTTTTTGTTGCTTGATGGCGCTGCCCCGGATGGCTCGGGCCGCTGACTTGGAACTGTACACCTTCCGTCTGGACGGGTCAACCGCTGATCGGGTCTTCTGGACGACGCCGCCCAGCGAACGGGTGTTTAAGGATGCAGCGGTTCCCACGGAAACCGGATCCGAGATCCGGGTCTATGCCGCCCAGAACGAGTTTGAACCGTTTCAGGTCGTCGTCCGTCCCGCGGCTTCGGGGCCGGTCACCGTGGAGGTCGGCGATTTTGGGCCGGGTATCTCCGCCGGGATCCATCAGGTGAAGTATGTGCCGATCACGCAGGCCACGGACAGTCTGGGCCGGGTCGGCGATTACCCCGATCCCCTGTGGCCGGTCGAAAACGGCGCATCGGTCACCGTTCCGGGTGGAGAGAACACGGCGTTCTGGATCACCGTGAACGTGTCGAAGACGGCGGCACAGGGGGATCACGCTTCAACGATATCCATCGCCGGAGTCTCCATTCCGGTGAATCTCCATGTCTTCAATTTCGCCCTTCCGGACGACCTCCACGTCAAATCCCAGATGAATTTCAGTCATAACGCGGTACTGAACAAATACGGCGTCTCCGGCACGGGCGATGAATACTGGATGTATGTGGACATGATGAAACAGTTTTTCATCGATCACCGCCTGACCTCCAAATCTCCCCTCTGGTCGGGCGGGTTGACCAGCAGGGCCGCTCCATATATCGATTACGACTGTGACACGGCGACGCTGTCCGATCCCGAGCCCATCTGGGGATTTGAGGAACCTGCCAAACGATATCTGGATGGATCGGGCCTTATGGGCGGAAGATACACCGACCCCTTCAATGACGGAACCGGCTTTCCCTCTTTCATGGCCGCCACCTTCCGCAACAATGATGCCTCTCAGGACCAGCGGCCGGATACCTTCTGCGATATTGCCCGTGACAGCGGGGATTGGTACGCGGCGGCCGCCCCGGATACGGTCTACAACCAGGCCTGGTTCCGATACATGAAGGCCATCCAGGAATACCTGCGCGGTTTGGGATACCTTGACAAAGCCTACTATTATTTCGCCAATGAACCCCAGGATGGGGCGGACTACGACGCCGTGGCCTGGTATTCCCAGGAATTGAAAAAAGCGGCGCCGGACCTGAAATTGATGGTTTCCGAGGAGCCCAAATCGGAGATTTTCAACCATCCCACCCACACCGGCGCGAAAATCGACATCTGGCTGCCGGTGTTGAACAATTATGAACCCGAGATCTCCCATGATCGGGCCCTGAATCACGACGAGGAGACTTGGGTCTATTTTCTCCACGGCACCCGGCCGCCCTATTTCAACCCCATCACCCTGGATCATCCCGGCATCGAAAGTAAGTATACGGGCTGGTTTCTCTGGAAATACCGGGTGCGAGGCATCGCCTACTACTCCATGAACAATTGGAATCAAAACCCCTGGACGGATCCCATGACCAGCAACCACAACGGCGATACCTTCATGCTCTATCCGCCGTCGGAGGACAATTCGGCCATCGCCTACGGCGCCAACAACCACCGCATGGTTCCGTCCATCCGGTTTGAGCTGATGCGCGACAGCCTGGAGGATTATGAATACCTCTACCTGCTCAACGGCGGCACCCAGCCTGTTGTGGGTCAGGCCAATGATGCCGATGCCCAGGCGGATAAGATCATCACCGGATTAACCAGCTATACCCGGGACAGCAGGTTCATGTACAACCTCCGACGCGTCATCGGGCAGAAGTTGGGCGACGAAATCGACGCGATCCCCGATATCGAGCCGCCGGCGCTGCATCCCAGAGCCCAGGGATCGCCCAAAAACTACTACATCAATTTTCAGGACCCGGGTGGCGAGCCGAAGGCTGATCCGCTGGTGGTCGACGGCCATACGTACATGAAGATCGGCTGGACCCCCTATGACCAGGAGCTGGGGTACGGTTGGTATGGCGATATGGATCATGTAGAGTACCAATACCTGTCGAACGGTCCCAACGAGCTGCAGGGCAGCATTCTCTACGACGACTGGGGACGGCAGAAGACCTTTGAGTTCGATTTGCCCAACGGCACGTACAGCGCGACGGTCTCGGTGGGATGGCAGGGGCGCCACTACCAACGGAACCAAATCGACATTGAGGGCGTCCCCTTTGTCTCCGATGAGCCGGCTGACCCGTACCTTGTCCGAACAAAGGAAGTGACCATCACCGACAACAAATTGACCATGGCCATGGGCATTTTCGATGAATACACCATGCTCAATTATCTCGACATCGAAGCGGCAGAGCCGCCCGCAGACCTCGGCGACGCCATGTTGATCCTGAAAGTGCTGGTGGGCCTGGAACCCACGGGCGCCGATTTGTCACTGGATGTCGACGGCGACGACGTGCTGGGGCTGAAGGACGTGATCTCGATTTTTCGGGAGATTGCAGGATTCTGATCGTCAAATGATGCCCAGAATGCGGATGGCCAGATACCCCGATAGGGCCGCCAGCCCTACGGACAGCGGCAGGAGGATGAAAAAAGCTCTGCGGTAGAACCGGTAGGCCGAGCGGAGAGTGGCATCGGTGGCCCCTTCACCGGCCGTTCCTCCGGGGCCGAGGCCGGTGGCGTTGATGAACCGTCCGACTTCCCGAACCCGGATCCGCTGGCTTTATAATATTAAAGGCATGAATCAGCAAATAACGTATCCAGAAGGCAGAGTGGATTACCCGAGCCCCGGATTTTTCCGTTTACCAACCTGAAAACGGAAGACCCTTAGAACAGTCCAATATAATGTTTGAGAACCGGCGTCTATCGGAGAACTTTTCAAGTAGCTGAATCTACATTTCATGCGGCAATATTTCTAGACACTGGTCCATTGTGACCGCAGAGAAAAAATAGTCTCACTTGGCCTACTTGTTGGCGCTGGCCCAAGATGAAGCCGCATTTCGGTTCAATCGATCGGTTCATTGCGTCAAGTAAGCCCAGATTGTTGGGACAGGGCGCGTCAAACGCCCTT
>CAYPCE010000026.1:0-25268 GCA_964409085.1 uncultured Desulfobacteraceae bacterium
TCGGCCTTTGACGACAAAGTCGGAGATCACACTGATATTCATGTTAACCGACAAACCAAAAATCAGCCATGATCGACGCGCCTAAAGGAATACAAGTTGAGTTTGGCGATCCGCTGTCCCGGAACACAGTACACCAAGCAGAAAAGTACAAACCCGCGATGTATCCAAATAAGGGGTCTATCGTATTTGACACCTCTGATCAGCAGTAAACTTATACCGCGAAGCATACCCCAGCCTGAAAGATAAAATCCCAGTCGCCGACCTTTTAATGGCGCCCCCGCCGCCCATAAAAAACATGGAGCGTGCGAGGACCGTTCAAAATTCCCCTTCACCCCCAAGCAGAAACCGGTGCCGGGGAGGAAGGGGATTCCGTTTTATACGTTGATTTAGAACGGAATATCGTCATCCGGCGGCTCCTGGGATGACGACGGTTCGTTGCCGCCGGATGGGGCCGGGGAAGAGGGCTGGGACGGTCGGTTGTAGGAACCGCCGCCGCCCGATGACGGCCCGGCGCTGTCATAGGCATCGCCCCTGGATCCGAGCATCAGCATATCCCTTGCGATGATTTCCAGGGAGAAGCGTTTGTTTCCGTCCCGGTCCTCCCATTCGCTGGTTTGCAGACGGCCTTCAATAAACACCTGCCTGCCTTTTGAGAGATACTCGCCGCAGATTTCACCGAGTTTGCCAAACGCCGCGACGCGGAACCAAAGCGTCCTATCTTCTCCTTTGATCTTTTCGTTTACCGCCACCGTAAAATTGGTCACGGCCAAGCCGTCCGGCGTGTAGCGCACCTCCGGATCTCTGCCCAGGTTGCCGATGATCGTCATTTTGTTTAACCCTGCCATCTAAGTCCTCCTCTCCTGGGGATTTGTATTAACGGTCTTTGATTGGGTGATACAGAAATCCGGGACCCCTGTCAATGTTTCGGTCCGCCCGGTTCCTCCCCGTCCGGTGGAAGATCCGCCACAGGCGACGCCGGCGTGTCCTCCCCGTTCGGCTCGTCGGGCTTTCCGATGAGATCCGCCTTGATTTTAAGGAATTCGGCTTCGGTGACCACGCCGTCGTTTTTGAGGTCGGACAGCTCCCTCAACTGCCCCACCACATCGTCCCGGGACCGGGATGCCGGCGGTTCCGGCAACAGCCCGGCGTGGTCCGGCCCCTGGAGCGACGGTGGAAATCCCCCGTCGCCCGAATACCGGCCCCCGTAGGTAAAGGTGAGCAACCCTTTTAAAACGGAAATTTGGACGGGTTCGCCCCCCTTCATCGTTTCACGGACGGTTCGCCCGGCCTGGAATCCATCCCGCCGGACCCGCCGGTAGGATCGAATGATGTAACGGATCAGGAAAAACAACACCAGGATGCCGACGGCGATCCCGCCGTAAATGATGGCGTATTTGAGTTCGAGCACGCCTTGAATCAGGACCACCACAAAAGCGGCCAGAAGCGGGATGGCGAACAACCCGATCAGTATGATATAGAAAAGTCCCAGGCTGGAGAGCATATAGGTCTGGCGCTTCAGATACTCGCCTTGTTTTTCCGTCATAGATCCTCCAAAAACATTGACGCAGGTTCTGACAGTGATAAAAAAAACAGTCGGCCGACGCAACACAATTTTCGAGACGATCAAGTGAGCGTCGATCTCGACGCCCAATGGAGGCGAAATGGACCCTATAAATGAGAATATCGATAGGAACAGGCAACTCCGGTCGAAAAACGGAGACCCGGAAGGCGGTCCTGGACCGGAAATCGTCCCCGCCTTCCAAAGCCGTGTGGTCCGCCTGTTGACCCTGCTGTTCGTGGTGTCGATCATCTTCGCCTTCTGGCTCATCAGCTACGACGAGATGATCAAGGCATTCATCGGAATCCTGATCATCAACGGCTGGTTTTTCACCATCCTGATTCTCCATCTCCAGGGCAGAATTCTCTTTCTGGACGACATCGAAAAAATGAAAAAAGAAGATGGGAATTTGGGACAAAACAATTCAGGGTACCAAACGGAATCGAAGGAGGGGTGAGGGAATGGCCCGATTGTCGCTGTATACGGGAACCGTCGAGATGTCGCTGGCCGTGGGGATCGACATCCAGGACATCACATCCGATCTGCGCCGCCTGGCGGCGTCCGCCGGCATCCAGGACGGCTGCCTGAACGCCACCGTCGTCGGTTCCACCGGGTCGCTGACCACCATCGAATACGAGCACGGCGTCGTGGCGGATCTGCGGCGGGCCATCGACCGGATGGCTCCGCCCGGCATGGAATACGAACACGAAAAGGCCTGGCACGACGGCAACGGCCACAGCCATGTGGGCGCCGCCCTGTTGGGGCCGTCGATCTCCATCCCCATCCGGAAGGGGAATCTCGTTCTGGGGACGTGGCAACAGGCCGTGGTGATCAACCACGACAACCGGGCCCGGAAACGGCGGGTGGAGGTAACGGTAATCGGTCGATAAGAGGCGGTTTTTTATCCGCCCCGAAAGGAGGGTTCATGCGTCGCGTCCGCTTACGGTTTATTCTGACCATGGCATCCATCTTGATGCTCTTCCCGCCGGTGGTTTCCGCTGAACCCCCTTTGCTCCCGACCCTCCGGATTTCCACGGAAAACGTCGGGTCCCACGTCCAGACGGCGGCGGTCCGGCGGTTCGCCGAAGAACTGGCGCGGCTCACCGAAGGACGGCTGAACGTGACGCACCAGTGGGATGCCCGGATGTTCCGGGACCGGGAGGTCCTGTACGCCCTGAACCAGGGGAAGGTGGAGATGGCTGTTCCCGGCACCTGGCACATCGGTCGGTTCCAGCCGAATGTGGGCGTTTTTCTCCTCCCCGCCTTTTACGGGCGGGAGGCGGAGGAGATCCACGCCATCGTGGACGGCCCCGCGGGCGACCGGATCTCGGAATCCATCGAAACGGCGCTTTCGGTGAAGGTGATCGGCCGCTGGATCGATCTGGGCCACGCCCACCTGTTCACCGTCAACACCCCAGTCCGTCGCCATGAAGACATCCGGGGGATGAAAATCCGGGTCGCCGGTGGCCTCGGCAACGCCCTGCGCATCGAGGCGCTGGGCGGCGATCCCATGATCATCGCCTGGCCCGACCTGCCCCCGAAGCTGACACAGGGCGTGGTGGAGGGCGTGCTCACCAGCTTCGAGACCGTCGCCAGCGCCGGACTCCAGAACGACGGCATCCGATACGCCTTTGCGGACAAGCAGTATTTCCCCCAATACGTGCCCATGATCCGCCGCGCCTTTTGGGACCGGATGCCCTCCGATCTCCGGGCGGTCATCCTTCGGACCTGGGAACAGCAGGTGGACGGGACGCGGAAGGCGGCGGCCGAAGCCCAGATGGCGGCCCGGGGAACCCTTTCCAAAAACGGTGTGGTCATCACGGAACCCGACCCGGCGGAACTCCGGAAATGGCGGCGGACCTTGATGGCCCGTCAGGCGGAAATGGCCCGGAAGATGAAGATCGATCCCGGCCTTCTGGACAGCGTGCTCACATCGGTTCCCATGGAATAACCGTTATGGCGGCATCGGAAACATCCCTGGAAAGTCTCGTGTCGCGACGCGGATTCATTGTCATTCTGCTCGTTTCCCTCATCTTCTGCCTGCTGATCCTCATCGCATTCACGGCGAAATCGATGATCGACAGCCGGGCGCGGGCCCTGGAGATCGCCGCCGTCACCTCCCAGATCCAGGCCCAGCTGCTGGCCGAACACGCCTCCAGCGAATTTCAAACCATCGACCTGACCCTCCAGGCCCTCCTGGAAAGGGTCCGGTACGCGGAACGAAGCGGCCGGGCGAAACGGTCGGATGTCCTCGGGTCGATCCGGCGACGGGTCATGTTCATGCCCCAGATCGAAAACATCCTGCTGGTCGACCCGACCGGCGAAAAGCGGTACGCCATCACCCCCGGCGACAATGTGGCCGGCATCACGTTCGACGCGTCGTTTCTGCCCAAACACCGGGATGCGTGGATCGATTTCCAGATCGTCGGCGCCGCCGACGAACGGGGCCGGTTCCGGCTGGCCTTCAGCCGTCGCATCGACGGGCCGGACGGCGCCTTCGGCGGAGCGATAGTGGCCGTCGTCAACCCGTCCTTTTTCCGCCGCCGCTATGAAGAATACACGTCATCGGACGTGGACGCCGTGGCGCTTTACGATGCCTCGGGCCGGACCGTTTCCACCTTTCTCAACCCGGCGTTGGCTGATGGCGAGGATCATGCCCGTTTCGACCGGGTCGGCGACATGCCGCTGCTGTCGTCGGTTCCCGCCAATCTCCTGTTCGAAGGCGGCTTGAGGGGCGGCGAGACCGTGGACACGGTCTTCGCGCTCTACCAGTTGAACCATTTCCGGTTCCACATCGGCCTGGCCTACAGCAAAACGCGGCTCCTGGCGCCGTCCCACCTCGAGACGCGGCGGCACGCGGCCGTGATCGTCTTCGCCGCCCTGCTGGCGGCGGGGCTCGCGTTCCTCGCCCGTTACCAGGTCGCCCGCCGGAAGCGGACGGAAATCGCCCTCCAGAAGAGCGAGAGCCGGACCCGGCTCATGACCATGCTCCGGGAGATCGCCCTGTCGGCCAACCGGGCTTCGTCCGTCCGGGAGGCGCTGGACGGCTGTCTGGACCAGATCCTGGCGTATACCCGGTGGCCGCTGGGGGTGGTATGGACCCTGGAACCCGTGGACGGCGAGGACCGCCTGATCTTGTCCGGCAGCCATGCGAGGGGCGGCGGTGTCGGCCCCATCCATCCGCCGGCCGACGGGACCGATTTCTCCGCCTTTTCCGCTTTCCGCCAGCCCCAGTGGATTCCGGCGCTGGACGAGGGTCCCCACCGGTCGGCGCTGGCGTTTCTCTCCGACGCCGGCATGACGGGCGGCCTCCTGGCACCGGTGATGCGCGGCGAGCGCGTCGCGGCCGTGATCGGCCTTTTCACCCGTCGCCGCCTTGAACCGGACGATGATCTCGCGGGCGTGATCCAGCAGGCCCTGGCCCCCATCGGACAGATGATGGAGCGGCTCCGGGCCGAAGAGGCCCTGCGGGACCGGGAGGCGCTCTACCGGCGGATGTTTGAAACCACCCTGGCGGTCAACCTCCTCGTGGATCCCCAAACCGGCGCCGTCGTGGACGCCAACGCGGCGGCCTGCGCGTTTTACGGCTATCCCAAGCCGGACATGCTGCGGAAGACGATCTTCGACATCAACACCCTCGCGCGGGAAGAGACGGCCGCCGCCATGTCCGACGCCCTGGAGGGCCGGCGCGGCTATTTCGAATTCACCCACCGGCTTTCCTCCGGGGAGACCCGTCATGTGGAGGTCTACTCCGGGTCGATGGCGGTGAAAGGGAAACCCCTGCTCCATTCCATCATCCACGACGTAACCGACCGGAAACAGCTTCAGGAAGAGTTGATCAAGGCCCGGAAAATGGAGGCCATCGGTGTGCTGTCGGGCGGCATCGCCCACGACTTCAACAATTTGCTTTCGGTGATCCTGGGCAATCTGGAAATGGCGAAAGACGACCTGGGGCCGTCTCATCCGGCGATGGACGTCATGGATGAAGCGGAAGCGGGGGCGCGTCGGGCCAAGGAGTTGATCCGGACATTCCTGGTCCTGTCGGGGTCGATAGGGAAGCATCGTGAATCTTTGGATATCGAAGTGACCCTCCGCGAGGCGGCCGCCCAGGCGCCTTTGCGTGGCGATACGGTCTGCCGCTTGGAACTGGACCCCGAACTGCCGGCCCTGTGGGCCAACAGGGAGGGCATGGTCCTGGTGTTCCGGAACATGTTGACCAACGCCGATGAGGCCATGCCCGGGGGCGGAACGGTATGGATCAGGTCACGGGCCGTTCCGGGGGGCGATATTCCGATGCCCCAACCGACAACTCCGCAGGGGGAGTCCATCCGCATCGACATCGACGACGAGGGCGTGGGCATTCCTGAAGAGCGGTTGCCGCGGATTTTCGATGCCTACTATTCCACCAAAGAGCGGGGGAGCCAGAAAGGGATGGGGATGGGCCTTGCCATGGTCCAGTCCATCGTTCAGGAACACGGGGGGCGTGTCGAGGCGGCTTCGACGCCGACGGGCGCCTCTTTCCGTATTTACCTGCCGGCGGCCGATCCGGCGGGTTGAGAGGGCGCGTCGCCGGAATCCTCCCCTTCTTGGGTCTGGCCGTAGGATGCCAGGTCCGTTTCCAGAACGCGCTTCAAATACTCGTTCCCCACCTTTAGATCGACGATCCCGTCCAGCAGGCACTGACGATAGAAGGTGTTGTATCCGGTGATGATCCGCTCGGTCGTCGGCTGGGTCGGCGCGAGGTTGGCGCGCATGGCCGGTTCCGTGGCATGGTTCCACAGCCGCACATAGTCTTTCATGAGAAAGTAGGACCGGGGGATGTACTGGTCCATGAAGAGGGTGGTGGACGGCATGGTGAGGTCTTTGGGGTCTTGCTGGAGTTTGGCCGCGATGTTTTTGAGCACGATAAGGATGCTGCGGTTGGCCTCCTGAAGCCATTTTTCCCGGGACCGTCGCATCTGTTCGTCAAAAGCCGTGATGTAGGCGTCGATGTGTTCGAGGGCGTCGTTCAATTGGGCCTGGGAAACGTCGACAGCCAGTTTGATGTCCCGGGGGTCGATCGGATGGGGAATCAGGAGGTAGGTGCCGAATCCGATGATCGCCGAAATGAGCAGATTGACCCCGAAGGTAGCCGTTGTCCCGAAGGAAAATACCCCCAGGCACGCCGACGCGGCCAGTCCGGAAACGATCTGTTTATGGATTTCTTTCATGGCCATTCCAGTTCCGCGGATCGTCATCGGTTTTCCGCCGCCCAATTACAACGGGACCCCAGCGGGCAGGCCGTGCACCGGGGATTTGCGGGACGGCAGATCTCCCGGCCCAGGCGGATCATGTTCATGTGGAGCGGAACCCCCCGCCCTTCGGGTACCCGGTGCCGCATTTGCCAGAAAGTTCGATCGGCCGAGTCTTTTTCACCCACCAGCCCCAGGCGGCGGCACACCCGGTGGACATGGGTGTCTACCGGGAACAGATCCATGCCGCAGGAAAACGCCAGGACGACGGCCGCCGTTTTGACCCCGACCCCTTTATGCCGGGTCAGGAGCGCGATGGCATCGTCGGGTTCCATGCCGCAGACCGGCTGAAGCGTGAACGCGCCGTAAGCGGATCGGATCCATTGGAGGGCCTGTTGAATCCGTTCACTCTTCTGGCCGGCCAATCCGCCGGACCGGATGGCCCGGGCGATTCGCTCCCTTGGGGCGGACGCCATGAGATGCCAGTCGATTTTGCCTTTTCCGGCCGGGAACGCGGCCGCCAGGGAAGCGAAAGCCCGGTCGGAATTCCGGTCGCTGGTATTCTGGGACAGGAGGCTCCGGCCAAGGCTGCACACCGGGTCGGCGTGGGCCGGTTTCCGCTCGGGCAAGCCGTAACAATCGGCCAATATGTCATCGACTTCTCTGGTTGTTGTGGTTTTTCCCGTCAACGCTGCGGTTTGGCATCCTCTGAGAAACCGGTCTGAAATCCGGTGATAAAAATTATTGTAGATCGGTTCGGCATATCCGTCAACCAGCACCTGAAGACCGATGGAAGAAAGGCCGGGAAGGGGACCCGGTCTTTGAATGAGGCCGCCGGGATGGCGGCCCCATTCGAGAGGGTGGGCCGGTCAGATGATCCGCTCAGGAGGCTCGTTTTTGGCCATCTGGACCAGATCTCTGGGGTTGCACAGCTCGTTGGGCAACCGGGCCACCCGGCCGCAGCTGATGCAGACAAAATTGAGCTTTTCCCGTTTGGGCTTGCAGATATGGCGTGGATCCCGGGAAGCTGTCCCGCAGTGTTCGCAGAGATGGGCTCCGGTCATGTCCACGGGGTCGCAGAGGTGGCCTCTGTGGGCCGCGGTCTGACCGCAGCTTTTGCAGACGTGGACCTGTTCGGGGACAATGGGGTCCGGCCGGGGTTCCGGGGACCCGGCCGCATCGGCGATGGCCGTTGGCGCGCACAATTCGTCCGCGGTTTCCGCCACGCGGCCGCAACCGGCGCAGGTGTACTGGACGGTCCCGACCTTGGGCTTGCAGATGTGCCGCGGGTCTGTGCTGGCCACGCCGCAGTGGGCGCAGACATAGGATCCGGCCGCCTCCACGGGATGGCACAGATGGCCCCGATGACCGGCGGTCTTGCCACAGCTTTGACAGATATGGGGGGTTTCTGGCATGATGGGACTCCTTTTTTGAATGTTGAACCGATGGCGCGTGCTAATTAAAGTCGTTATCCTTTGCAAAAAATAATCATTCATGATGGAAGTCAAACAGGATGACCATGACCCCAACCATGCCCACGATCTTCGTCTCCCACGGACCGCCCGCCCTGTCGGTCCTCGATGTGCCGGCGGCCACATTCCTCAAAGGGCTCGGAGCGGGGATTCCCCGGCCCTCGGCGGTCCTCTGCGTGTCGGCCCACTGGGAGGCCTGGCGGCCGACCCTGTCGGGAATGGACCCGCCCTCGACGATCCATGATTTCGGCGGGCCGCCCGCGCTGTTCCGCTTCCGGTATCCGGCGCCGGGCGACCCGGAGCTGGCCCGGAAGGCGGCGGCCCTCCTGAACGAAGCCGGTCTGGAAACAGGGATCGACCCGGAGCGCGGGCTCGACCACGGAGCGTGGGTCCCCATGGGACTGATCTATCCCGCCGCCGATATCCCGGTGGTCCAGCTGTCCATCCAGACGGAGATCGATGCGGACCATCATTTTGCCCTCGGCCGGGCCCTGACACCGCTTCGGAACGACGGCGTCCTGATCCTCGGCAGCGGCGGGGCCACCCACAATCTGCCGGAGATTCACGGCCATCGCCTGGATGACGCGCCCGAGGAATACGCCATGGCCTTCGACGGGTGGCTGGACGCCGCCATCACCGGCGGCCGTACCGACGATCTGCTCCATTACAAAACGGAAGGACCGTCGGCGGACCGCAACCACCCGTGGCCGGCCGAGCATTTTCTGCCCCTTTTCGTGCCCCTGGGCGCCGCCGGCCATGGCGCGCGGGGCCGGTTGTTGCATCGGTCGTTTCTTTACGGTGTCCTCTCCATGGCCGCCTACCGGTGGGATTGACAGGGCCAATGATCCGGATCGGATACGCCTGCATCAACACCCGCCTGCCGTCCCCCAACCGGACCTGCCGGCTCAAAAACGCCTCGCCGGAGCGGATCATCGACCTGGGCCGCCAAAACCTCGGCGCCCTCCTGGACATCCTCCGGTGGAACCGGGACCACGGGATCCGGGTGTTCCGGATTTCGTCGGAGACGGTCCCCTTCGGCTCCCACGAGGTCAACCGGGGCGACTGGCCCGAGACCCTCCGCCCGGAGCTGGACCGCATCGGCCGGTTTGTCCGGGACAACGGGATGCGGGTCTCCATGCATCCCGGGCAGTTCACGGTCCTCAATTCGCCCCGGCGGACCGTGGTCGACAACGCCGTCGCCGAACTGGTCTACCATGCCCGGCTCCTGGACGAACTCGGCGTGGACCCGGCCCACAAGATCATCCTCCACGTGGGCGGCGTCTACGGCGACCGGGACGCGGCGGTCCGGCGGTTCGAAACGGTCCATGCCGGTCTGCCGGACGCTGTCAAACGCCGGCTGGTGGTTGAAAACGACGAGAAGAGCTATACGGCAGAAGCGGCGGTTTCCATTGCGGAGTCCCTGTCCATCCCCATGATCTTCGACGCGTTCCACCATGCCTGCCTCCCATCGTTCCAGGGCCGGTCCCTCCGGTGGATCATCGGACGCGCCGCGCGGACGTGGACCGAACGCGACGGTCGCCCCAAAATCCATTATTCGGACCAGTGGCCCGGCAAACCGGCCGGCGCCCATTCGGCGGGCGTCGATCTGGACGCCTTCCGGACGTTTTACACCGGGATCCGGGACCTGGATCTCGACATCATGCTGGAGGTCAAGGATAAGGAACGGTCGGTGCTGGCCGTTTTTGAGGCCATCCCCGAACTGGCGGGGGCGATACCATGAAAATCCTTCTCGTTTATCCCCATTGTCTCGAACCCCGGATCCATACCGACGACGTTGCAGCCCCGCCCCTGGGGCTGTTTTACATCGGCGCGCTGCTAAGGGAAAACGGGTACGACGCCGAGATCGTCAACCTCCAGGCGGTTGACGGTCAGGCCGAGGCCGTTGAAAGGATTCTGAAGGAAACCGCACCGGCCGTGATCGGCTTTTCGGTGCTCAACGCCAACCGGTGGGGGGCCATCGATACCGCCCGGATGGTCAAACGGATCGCCCCGGAAACGGCCGTTGTTTTCGGCGGCATAAGCGCCACCTGCCTGTGGGAGCACTTTCTGACCCATTTTCCGGAAGTGGACTATGTGGTGCTGGGCGAAGGGGAACAGACCTTTCTGGAACTGGTCCGCCATCTCCAGGACGGAAATGGGGGAAATCCGGAGACGATTCGGGGCATCGCTTTCCGCCGGGAAGGCCGGCCCCTCCGGACCGAGCCGGCCGCTCCGGTCCAAGATCTCGACAGCCTGCCCAATCCGGCCCGCCATTTCACCTACCAGCACCTGGCCGTGACCCGGGGGTGTCCCTCCAACTGCACGTTTTGCGGTTCTCCGGGGTTCTGGGGGCGGAAGGTCCGGTTCCACTCGGCCGACTATGTTGTGGATGGGATGGAGAGGCTACACCGGAAGGGGGTCCGCTTTTTTTTCGTCTCCGACGACATTTTCACCATGCGGCCGGCCCTGGTGATCGACATCTGCCGGAAGATCATCGAAAAGCGGCTCGACATTTCCTGGGCCGCCATCTCCAAGGTCAACCATGTGAATGAAGAGATGCTCTACTGGATGCGACGGGCGGGGTGCGTCCAGATTTCCTACGGCGTGGAGAGCGGATCGGAAACGATCCGGTCCCTCCTCAATAAAGCGATTACCACCGCCCAGATCGAGCGGGCCTTCGCCCTGACGGTCCGGTACGGGATCCTGGCCCGGGCCTACTTCATCTACGGCTGCCCCGGCGAGACCCCGGACACCATCGGCGAGACCATCGACCTCATGGGGCGGATTCGCCCCCTGTCGGCGATCTTCTACATTCTCGACCTGTTTCCCGGCACCGCCCTTTTCGAGGGGGTGAAAAAACGCCTCGGCATGACCGACGACATCTGGCTGGAACGGATCGAGGACATCCTCTATTTCCAGGTGGATCCGGCCCTGACCCAAGAAGAGGTGCTGGCCTTCGGAAAACGGCTCCGGGAAGCCTTTTACCGGATGCTGCCCGAGGCCGCGGCGGCCGTCGAGGTGGTGGATGACGAGACCCTCTACCCCTTCCACGCCGATTTTTTCAGCCGGCTGGCCATGACCTTCAGCCACGGCGATTATGCCCCTATCGAGGCCATTCCGGACCGGGAGGGCGTCGCCCGGATGCTCTACCGGCGGGCGCTCCGGTACGGCCCGGACCATCGGGCCTACCTGGGAATGGGAATCCTGCTCCAGAAACAGGGGGATTTCGGGGAGTCCGCGGAAATCCTGGCCCGGGGCGTCGCCCATTTTCCGGAGAGTCCGGACCTCCATATCTGCCTGGGGATCAGCCGAATGAACCTGGGCGCCTATGACGCAGCCCTGGAAAGTTTTCTCAAGTTTCCGGATTCGGACCAGGCCCGGACCCATGCGGCCGAATGCCGGCGGCGCATGGCCGGGTAGGGTTCCGCCGGCCGATCACCCCGCTTCCGCCGCATGGAACCGCCGGATGAACCGCCGGTCGATCCAGTCCTTCAACCGCCAGGCCAGCCGGCCGCTGAAAACGAGCCGGTCCCGAAAGAGGATGCCGGTTCCGTCGCCCATGTTGAGGATCAGCATGTACTTTTTCTGGGGGATGAAGGGGTGCAAGGGCTGGTTTTCCAGGGCGGCGGCCAGGTTGTGCAGGAGAATGGGGTTCTGCCGGACCGCGTGGATCCCGATCCTGGGAATCGGGGCGGGCGCGAAGGCGATGCAGTCGCCGCCGCCGAAGATCTCCGGATGGGCCGTCGATCGGAGGTGTCTGTCCACCAGCAGTCCGCCGTCTTCTCCCACCGGCAGCCCCGATTTCCGGAAGAGGTCGGAGGGCTGGACCCCCGCGGCCAGAAAGATGACATCCGCTTCCTCCAGGGTCCCGTCGGCGAATCGGAGGGATCGGCCGTCGATTTCCGACACCCGAACGTTCTCCCGGATGGATACCCCCCGCCGTTCCAGGGAATGGAGGGCGCGGAGCCGCACGGACCCATCGAAATGGGGCGCCATCCGGACCCCGGAATAGAGACGGATCCGGGCGGTCCCCTCCTGATCCCGGACCAGCCGCCGCACGTTGCCGGCGATTTCGATGCCCGCCGCTCCCCCGCCGACAATGGCAATGGTCAGTTCTTTTTCTCGGAGCCCCTGGATGATCCGTTGCCGGGCCGCCATCAGGTTGTGGATGGGCTTGACGGGAAAGGCGATGGACCGGGACGGCTCGGGAACCGGGAAGGGGATGCCGCTGCCGGTGTTGAAGGAGACGACATCGTAGGAGAGGACGTCGCCTCCGGCCAGAAACAGACGGCGGCCCCGGGGATCGATCCCTTCCACCTTCCCCCGGACGAACCGTCCCCCCCGGCTCTCGGTCATCCGTTTGACGTCGATCCGGATCTCTTCGGGCCGGTAGATGCCGGACAGCATGCCCGGTCCCATCCCTGAATAGTAATGGCGGTCCCGTAGGCTGACAACGGTGACCCCGTGTCCCTTGTCGATAAAGCGTTTCAACTGGGTCAACGCCGTCAAATGGGCATGGCCCGCGCCGGCCAGAACCAGTCTTTTCCCTTGTGGCATCGATTCTCCGTTGGCGTCCGTCCATCAGGCTGCCGGCTGGAATCCCTTGAAAGATCGGTCTGTTTCAGCTATTCTAATCGGCAATGGGTCGTCCGACCCCTCGATGGAGGCGTGAATACGAGTTTTCATGGTTTCGTGGTTTAAAACACACCATAGCGTCACTTGGCGGTTGATCGTCCGCATTCTCCTGTTCAGCGGGCTTGTTACCATCATTGCCACTTCAGCACAACTGTACATCGACTACAGAGAGGACATCCAGGAGATCCATGAGGGGTTCGCGGAGATCGAACGGAATTTTCTCCAGGCCCTGGCCACCGCCTACTGGTTCATGGACGACAATTTTATGCGGATTCAGCTGGAGGGGATGCTCCAGACCCGGGACATCCAGTACCTGGAGGTCCGGACCCATGGCGTACCGTATATGTCCGCCGGCACGCCCCAATCGGAAAAGGTGATCGAACGGGAGTATCCCCTGGTCTATCACCCCGGAAACGAGCCGGTCCAACTGGGTACCCTTTCTGTGGTGGCCGGCCTGGACGGCGTCTATCGCCGTCTGTGGGACAACCTCTGGGTCATCCTGATTTCCCAGGCCGCCAAAACATTTCTGGTGGTGCTCTTTATGTTTCTGGTGTTCCAATACATCGTCGCGGACCGATTGAAGACCATCGCGGCCTATGTATCCGGGCTCCGTCTTGAAGATCCGGATCCTCCAGAGCCCTTGACCCGTCAGGAATCGGCCCATGGCAATGATGAGCTGGAGAGGGTCACCGAGGCCATCAACAGGATGATCTCCCGGCTTTATGGGGCCTATGACCGGGTGAAAACCGAACTGGAAGGGCGACGCGAAGCCGAGGAAGCCTTGCTGGAGATCAACCGCGATCTGGAAAACCGGGTGGCGGAACGGGCCCGGGAGATCCTCAATACCAACAGAGCCCTGAAACTGGAGATCCAGGAACGAAAGCTGGCCGAAAAACGGCTCCATCGCTACCAGAAGATCGTCTCCTTCAGTCGGGACATGATCGCCCTGGTGGACGAGGACTTCCGGATCCGGTCCGTCAATGAGGAATGCGCCAGGATGTTCGACGAAACCGAGACCGCCATGGCGGGACGTCCCGTGTCGTCCCTGTTTCCGGCCGATCAGTTCGTGAACGCCATCAAACCCGCCTTACAGCGCTGCATCGGGGGCGAAATCGTTCGGGATGAGATCTGGTTCTCCCGCACGGGCGGGGAGCAACGGTGCATGGATGTGGCCTACTATCCCTACCGGGATCCGGAAGATTTGCAACATGGGGTGGTGGTCAACGCCCGGGACATCACCCGTTCGAAGCATATGGAGGACTACTTGCAGCGGACCCGGCTCATGGAGGTGGTCGGTCGCATGGCGGGCGGTATCAGCCATGAGTTCAACAACGCGCTCAGTGTGATCACTGCCAGCCTTGACATGCTGCGGCTGACCCGCCCCGAAGACCGGGCGCTCCTGGAACATGTCCACCACATGCGGGTATCGGCCGACCGGATGGCCAATCTGGCATGGCAGCTCCTGGCCTATGCCCGGGGCGGCAAGTACAACCCGGAGACCATCTCATTGGACGGGCTGATGGAAGAGGCGATCCATCTGGTCCGCCATCAATTCCCTTCGGATATCTCCTTTTTCATAGACGAGTGGGCATCGCTTTCAGGGATCGGCGATCCGGCCCAGATCCAGATGGTATTTCTGGAAGTGCTGCAAAACGCGGCAGAGGCCGTTTCGACGGAGGCGTCCCGGAGAGAGATCCGCATCGCCCTGTCCCGCATCGATGTTGGTGACGACCTCGACAAGGCGACACCCGATGCCCGGCCCGGCACCTATGCCGGCATTCGTGTCGAGGATGGGGGGATGGGGATGGATGAGAGCATCCGGGCGTCGCTTTTCGATCCGTTTTTTTCCACCAAACTGCAGGGGCGGGGGCTCGGCATGGCGGCTGTCTACGGCATCGTCCGAAATCATGATGGGTGGATCCGGGTCGACTCGGAAATTGCGGTGGGAACCCGGGTTCTCATCGGGCTTCCCCTTTTTGAAACCGATTCAGCATACCTTCAACGCCCGGATCCGGGATAAAGGAATGAGCCACATGAAAAACCGCATTACCAACGATAAAATCCGGCTGGGCATCAGTGCCTGTTTGATGGGAGAAAAGGTACGGTTCGATGGCGGCCACAAATGGGACCGATACCTGACCGACACGCTGGGCCAATACGTCGAATATGTACCGGTGTGTCCGGAAGCCGAATGCGGTCTGGGGATTCCCCGGGAGGCGATGCGGTTGACGGGCGATCCGGCGTCACCGCGCCTGGTGACCACCCGGTCGGGCGTCGACCTGACGGAACGGATGACCGCATGGGCCCGGGAACGGGTCCGGGGGTTGGAGACGGAGAACCTTTGTGGGTTCATCTTCAAAAAAGACTCCCCATCCAGCGGGATGGAACGGGTCAAGGTCTACAACGATCAGGGAATGCCCGAAAAAAAAGGGGTGGGCCTTTTCGCCCGGGCGTTCATGGACCATTTTCCCCGGATACCGGTGGAGGAGGAGGGCCGCCTCCACGACCCCAAACTCCGGGAAAACTTCATCGAACAGATCTTCGCCCTGAAGCGGTGGCGGGAGACCCTGGCGGCGGGCAAAACCCTGGGCAACCTGGTGGCCTTCCACACGAAGAACAAGCTGTTGCTCCTCTCCCACAGCCCGACCCACTATCGCAGCCTGGGAAAAATGGTCGCGGAGGGCAAGGGGAAGCCGGCGGACGCGCTGTTCGCCACCTATGAGACCGGGCTTTTTGAGGCCCTTCGCCTCAAAACCACCCCCAAAAAGCACGTCAATGTGCTCCAGCACATGATGGGGTACTTCAAAAAAGACCTCACGCCCGACGAAAAACAGGAGATCCTGGAAGTGCTGGACCAGTACCGGAACGACCTGGTCCCCCTCATTGTGCCCATTACCCTCCTCAACCATTACGTTCGAAAATACGATCAGGCTTATCTGAAGGACCAGAGTTATCTCCGGCCCCACCCGGCGGCCCTCAAGCTGAGAAATCACGTATAGGACCCGCCAGGGGGATACCGGGAGCTGCGGGTACATTTGGTATGGCATCGGCACCGACGTTGTGATACGGTTTAAAGGGATTGCATCCAGCAGAAACGGGCCTTCCCGCTTTTCATCCGGGAGGGCCGGAGAAAGGGCTCCATGAACCTGCCGAAAACGGTGTTGCTGCTGTTGAGCGTATTGTTCATCGCCCAGGGGGCGGCCGGCGACACCATTTATCTAAAAGACGGACGGACCATCCGGGCCGAAAAGGTCCGGGTCGAGGACGGGCAGGTTACGTACCGGAAATACGGCGCGGTGGTGAAAGTTTCCTCCGAACAGGTGGCGCGGATCGAACGGAACTCGGCACCGCTGGAGGCGGCCCCGTCGCCGGAACCGTCTCCGACTCTTCCCGAGCCCAAGGGCCGAGACGACGGCCCGTCGCCGCGGCGTGGAACATCCGCCGAGACGCCCACCGATGGGGAGGGTGTCCTAGAAGCCGTCCGCGCTTTGTTCACCCCCGACCCGTCCGCCCCGGCCCGCCGGAGAAGAGCGTCTGGTGACCCCATGACCATCCAGTCCCTGATCAAACGGTTGGAGTATGTCCAGCCCATGGTATTGCTCGGTGTTTTTGCAGCACCGCCGCTCCTTGTCTGGTTGATGGGGTTTTTCATCGGCCAGTTCCGGGCGAAGAAGAACCCATGGCGATACCTCTACTCCTTTTTCGTCTACGTTGTTGCCGTTCCGGGGATTCTCTCCAGTGTTCTGGTCGCCTATTCACTCTTTTTCCTTCGGCAGAACCTTCTCCATGTCAACATCTTCGTCTACTATCTGCCGATCCTGTCCATGATCGTCACCCTCGTCATCATCGGCCGGAAAGTCGCCTGGACCTATCTGCCCGGTGTGGATCGGCTCTATGCCGTGATGATCGCCCTGATCATCACGTTCGGGGGGATCCTCGCGATCCAGAAAACCCGTATCTTCGTCGTCTTTTTCGGCTCCATAAAAGTGCTCATCGTCATTGCGGTCATTCTCTTTATCATCCTGAAATGGGCGACCCGCAAAGTATTCGGGCGACGATGATGCTACCTGAACGCGGCCAGCGCCTGAAAGGAACGCCAGCAGATGGAACAATATACTGACATCATCCACGCCATCGCCCTGACCCTCGGCGCCTCCTGGGCCAGCGGCATCAACCTGTACGCCGCCATGGTCATGCTCGGTCTGCTGGCCAATACCGGCAACGCCGCCCTGCCGGCGGACCTCCAGATCCTGGCCGATCCGCGGGTCATCGGGGCCGCCGGATTTATGTACGTCGTGGAGTTCTTCGCCGACAAAGTGCCCGGCGTGGACACGGGATGGGACACCGTCCACACCTTCATCCGCATCCCCGCCGGGGCCCTGATGGCCTACGGCGCCACCGCGGAAATCGATCCGGCCCTGGCCGTGGCGGCCGCCATCGTCGGCGGCACCATCTCGGCCGGATCCCACGGCGCCAAGGCGGGCAGCCGGGTGCTCATCAACACCTCGCCGGAGCCCTTCACCAACTGGTTCGCCTCCCTGGGCGAAGATGTGGCGGTGATCGCCGGCCTCTGGACCGCGCTCTACCACCCCACCGTGTTCCTGGTGCTCCTGTTCCTGTTCATCGTTTTCGTCATTTGGCTGTTGCCCAAGATCTGGCGGGGAATCAAAAAGGTGTTCGGGTTCATCGCCCGGCTCTTTTCGCAAAAAGAGCCGCCGCCGGCCCCGGAGGCCCTGCCGACCGATGCCGGACGCATCGAACATATCCACGCAGAGGAGGAACGGTCATGAAATCGGTTTTGAAGGTGATGGGGTTCATTGCGATCCTGGCGGTGACGCTGCCCGCACTGTCCAACGCCGCCGGCCCCAAGGGATGCTACATCGATCCCACCCACGGGTTCAGCATTTACGTACCGCCCGACTGGACCCGTCGGAGCTTCCGGCAGGCCGAGGCCTATGTGTATGAGTTCCGAAGTCCCCGGCCGAACACGTTCGTCCAGTTGCGGATTTTTCCGGCGGCGCCGGGCGGGGATGCTGCGTCGGTAAGGAAGGTATTTGAGACCAACACGTTCCCCTCCGCCAAGCGGCTGACGGAGACCGGATTCACCCTCAACGGCGTTCCGGGGGGGATGGCGACCTATCGAATGACCCAAAACGGCGTTTCGGTCCACGTCCGGGCCTTTTACGCCGTTTACCGGGGGCGGGCCAACGCCCTCTGGAGCGCCGTGCCGGAAACGGCCCCGGATGCCGCCCGGGACGAAGTCTACGGCGTTTTCAGGACTTTCTCCCCGAGCGGCGAACCGTTGGCCCCCGGAACGGCCCGTCCTTCCCGAATGGACGGTGCCCGAAAAGCCCGGCCGTCGGGCGCCCTGGAAGTCGCCGCATTGTCGGTGGGCGACCGTCTGATGGACGATTTCAGGGTCGTTCCCCGGGAACGGATTCCGGACGCTGCGCGGGAGATCTTCGCCGTCTTCCAGTGGCGGGGCCGGGGCGACAACGCGCCGTTGACCATGCGTTGGACGAATCTGTCCAAAAAACGGGTCTTTCAGGAATATTCCGTCGGTGTGGCGACCGGAACCGGGGGGTGGGGCAAAGGCTCCATTGTCCGGGGCGACCTGCGCTGGCCACTGGGGCAGTGGGCCGTGGACATTCTGTCCGGCGGCACCCTGCTGAAACGAGAGTTGTTCACCATCGTGCCGCAATGATCGGTATCGACAACGACCATCCAACAGAAATCTGAGAAAGGACCGAGCGATGACCGCCACAGCGCCTACCCGTGAAGACGCGTATAAGCTGCTGACCGAATACAACAAAAGCGAAAGCCTGATCAAGCACGCCCTGGCCGTGGAGGGCGTCATGCGCTATGTGGCGCGGAAGCGGGGCGAGGACGAAGAAAAATGGGGCGTTATCGGATTGATCCACGACCTCGATTATGAGCAATACCCGGACCAGCACTGCAAAAAGACCGAAGAGATTTTACGCGCCAACAACTGGCCCGAAGAATATATCCGTGCGGTGATCAGCCATGGATGGGGGATCTGTTCCGACGTGAAACCGGAACTGGAAATGGAAAAAGTCCTTTACGCCATCGACGAACTGACGGGCCTGGTGGCCACCTCCGCCCTGGTACGTCCCACCAAGAGCGTGATGGACATGAAAGCCAAATCCGTCAAGAAGAAATGGAAGGACAAGCGCTTCGCCGCCGGCGTGGACCGCTCCATCATCGAAAAGGGCGCCGAGATGCTCGGGGTGGAGGTCGGCGAGTTGATCAACGACACCATCATGGGGATGCGGGACGTGGCGGATGAGATCGGGTTGAAAGGGGAGGGGTGATGGTTCAATTCAACATCCCCAACGCCCCCAATCCCTTCTTCAAAAACAACGCCGCGTAAACAAACAACACGACGCCGAGCCCTCTGATGATCCCCACATAGAGCCCGCTTTTCAGGAATGCCCGGGACCGCCCCACCGCCGCCGCGATGAGCATTTTGGACCCCACCAGCATCAGATAAAAGGGAACGACGAAGAGAAACGCCGGCAGGAGGCCCACTTTCAGCGCCTCCAGGATGGTGGGGGCGCCGATGGTGAACCAGAAGAGGTAGGGGTTGGGGTTTAAAAAGTTGGCGATGACGCCTTTTCGGATGGAGTGGGGCGGGGCGTCGTCGATGTGGAAATCCGCGCCCCGGAACCGGATGCTTTCCCATCCGAGCCAGGCGATGAAGGCGGCGCCGCAGAGGGAGATCGTCCCCACGAACCCGTCGATGCCGGAGAACCGGGACAGGGCCAGGAAGATGAAGGCGATGATGGGCGCGTCGGTGATGAGGGGGGAGAGGGCGACCTTGGCGCCTTCGGCGGTGTTGTATTTGAGGGTTTCGGAGATGACCAGGGCTGTCAGCGGCCCCGGTGCCAGTCCGGCGCTGAGCCCGAAGACGATGCCTGTCAGCAGAAAGCGCGACGCCACCGGTAGCAGCGGCCGTTACGGGAGCGGGAGGGTGTCTGCGTCCAGGGCGCGGTAGCGCCGGCGGACTTTTTGGGCCTTCCGCACCAGTTCTTGCAGGGCCGGCAGTCCCTCCAGTTCCTGCCCAAGGAGGTTCCGGATGGCGAAATGGGCCTCCGGGACTTGGGCGAATCCGGCCATGATGTCGTCCAATGCCGCCCGGATCTCTCCGGACTCTTTGACGAGGGAGGCGATGCGGCTGTCGAAGGCGGTGAGGGCCGGGTCGATGGAATCTTCCCGGAGGGGGCGGCGGTCGTTGGCGGATTCGATGATCCCCCGGATCATCTGATGGACCAGGGTCTTGAGTTTGCCGTGATCCCGGATGATGAGGGTGGAGAGCCGCTGGAGATCGACCTGGGCGCCGGTCATGAGGGGGGTCAAGACCTTTCTTCGGTCTGCTTCGGCGCGCACCGCATCCAGATCGGCCATCACCCCATCGAAGATCCCCGCGACCTCGGCGGGGCCGATCCCATCGGGGACGGGCGCGTGTTGGAGGATCCCGACGCTGGCCGCAAGGGTTTCGGCACCGGCGTCCACCGCTTCCCTGCCATCGCCTGCCGAGACGGCATGCAGCAGCGTTGCATAGTCGGCCATCACTTCCGCCGCCGCCTCGCGGAAGCGGAGATCCGTGAGGGTTTCCAGTCTCCGCCCATCGAGGACGGGCGTAAAGGAATCCACCTCCAGGGCATCATTCACGTCGATCGACATGACGGCGTATTTCCCCTCCAGCTCTTCTATCCGGATAAAGGTTTCCACGGTCGTTTCATGGAGCGTGTGGATCGCGTTTTGAAACAGGTTCAGCTTTCCCGCCGGAACCGGCACGGCGGGGGGCTCGGGTTTGGATGCGGGCGGTGACGCTGCCGGGGCCGGTTCCCCCACCTCGGGGAGCGGCTGACACCCCGGTGCCCCGAAGAGCCCGAGGAAAACGACGACGGCAATCCCAATGGCCCGGGAGCGGTGACGACGGGTCGGTTCTCTGCGTGTCATCTCAATCCTCCGAACCGGGCCGGACTTCTTCTTTTAACATGCAGCAGGCGATGCGGTCAACGGGTCGGCCGTCCGGACCGTAATCGATGTTGTCGGGCTGAATGAGCTTGTTCATGACGCATCCTTCCGGGATGTTGAGACCGAACAGGTCGGTTTCGTTCAGTTTGGGGGTCGGCCGCAGCTCTCCCCCGATGAACCGGCACCCATGGAGGGGGAAATCCTCGCACAGGGGGCACCGGTAGACCCGGCCGTTGGGAAAGACGAAATAATTGCGGGCCACCGTGCCGGCACATTCGAAGGGCTCTTCCGGGTCCAAAAACACCTTGGGATAGGTGGCGATGATGCCCCTTTCCGCGGCGGCACGGGCCACCGCCGGGACCGCATCGGCCCACTCCCCGCGGGTGAGTTGCAGGGGGTTTTCGGCCGCTGCCGACTTGCCGCGGATGCCGATGACCTGGATAAAGAACCGGTCGATCCCCATATCCGCCACCAGGGCCGGCATCCGGTGCAGATGGGCGATGTTGTCGCGGCTGACGGTATAGATCAGGCTGGTATGGAACCCCTTCCGGACCGCCTGCCGGATCCCGTTGGTGCAGTGGGCAAAAGACCCGTCGCCCCGCAGCGGATCATTGGTCCCGGGCGTGGGGCCGTCCAGGCTGAAGCTGACATAATCGACCTCGTCCGGCCGGACCCGGTCCAGGATGTGGTGGAACAGGTAGCCGTTGGTGTCGATGGTGACGGACCCGTATCCCAGCTGTTTGGCCGTTTTCACCGCAAAGGGCAGGTCCGGATGGAGGGTGGGCTCTCCGCCCAGAAAGATCACGTTGGCCCCGCCGGCGGCGTGCGCCGTACCGGTAAACGCCGCCAGCCAGGCGGCGATCGTTTCCCGCGGCAGGGCCTCGTGTCCGTGCTGATCGGGGTTGATGTAGCAATGGCGGCAGGCCAGGTTGCAGGCCGTCAGGAGGTGAAAAAAGATGTTGGTGGTGTCTCGGGAGAACGAGACGGTCCGCTTGTTCATGATCCGGACCCGCTACCGCCGTTCAAGGCAGTCTTTTCCCAGGCCGTCATCGAACGCCACGGGGTAACAGCCGTCGAAGCACGCCTTGCAGAAATGGGTCTCCGGATCCTGGACACCGGTGGAGGTTAGCAACCCCTCCAGGCTCAGGTAGTAGAGGCTGTCGAGGCCGAGATAATCGCGCAGTTCGTCCACCGATTTCCGGGCCGCGATGAGTTCGCCGCGGGTGGAAAAATCGATGCCGTAATGGCAGGGAAACCGGTGGGGCGGGCCGGAGACCCGCATGTGGACCTTTTTGACGCCGAGTTCCCGCAGGGCCTTGACCCGGGTGCGGACGGTGGTGCCGCGGATGATGGAGTCTTCGATGATGATGATCTCTTTGCCCTTGAGCAGTTCCTTGACCGGGTTGAGCTTGACCCGGACCCCGAAGTCCCGCATGGACTGGGTGGGCTGGATGAAGGTGCGGCCCACGTAGTGGTTCCGGATCATCCCCATTTCGAAGGGGATCCCCGATTCTTCTGAATACCCGATGGCCGCGTAGTTGCCGGAGTCGGGGAAGGGCATCACCAGGTCGGCGTCCACGGGGGCTTCCCGCGCCAGGCGCCGGCCGTGGGCCTTGCGGACCATGTAGACGTTGCGGCCGTAGATGTTGCTGTCGGGCCGGGCGAAGTAGATGAACTCGAAGATGCAAAAGGCGCTGCGGGCCGGCTCCTGGGCCTTGATGGACTTGAGCCCCTCGTCGCTGATGATGACGATCTCGCCGGGGTCCACGAACCGGATGAATTCGGCGTTGACCAGGTCCAGGGCGCAGGTCTCGGATGCCAGCACGTAGTTGCCGTTGAGCCGGCCCAGGCACAGGGGGCGGAATCCGTTGGGGTCTTTGATGCCGATGACCTCTCCCCGGCTGGTCAGGACCACGAAGGAAAAGGCGCCTTTGAGCCGCCGGACGCTTTCCACCAGCGCCCCCTCGAAGCCGAGTTTGAGGTTTTTGACCAGGAGGTGCAGAAAGATCTCGCTGTCCATGGTGGTCTGGAAGATGGAACCGGCGTCTTCCAGTTCCCGCTTCAATTCGCGGGCGTTGACGATGTTGCCGTTGTGGGCCACGGCATAGGACCGGTCCCGGTGATGGACCACGAAGGGCTGGGCGTTGAAAAAGATGGAAGAACCGGTGGTGGAATACCGGACGTGGCCGATGGCGGCCCGGCCCTGGAGTTCTTCCAGCTGCGACATGTCGAACACGTCGGAGACCAGCCCCATGCCTTTGTGGGCCATGATCCGGCGGTCGTCGACCACGGCGATGCCGGCGCTTTCCTGCCCCCGGTGCTGAAGGGCGTAGAGTCCGAAATAGGAGACCTTGGCGGCCTCGGGATGGCCATGGATGCCGAATACGCCGCAGGCTTCCCGCGGCTTTCCGGGGGCGTCGTGAAAGGGATTCATGGTGCTTTGCTGTTGTATTCCTGGATGGTTTTGACCGACAGGGCGTTTCGCGTCACCGCGATGATGCCCCGGTACATGGCCATGGCCCCGGCCACGGTGGTGGCGTAGGGGATGCCGAACTGGATGGCGGCCCGCCGGATGGCGTAGCCGTCGCCCCGGAACCGGGAGCCGGGGCCGGTGTTGATGATGAACTGGATTTCGCCGTTTTTGATGGCGTCTACGGCGTGGGGCCGGCCCAGGGAGACTTTGTTGATGGTGCGGGTGGGGATGCCCCGCGCCCGGAGGTAGTCGGCGGTGCCGCGGGTGGCGACGATGTCGAAGCCGTTTTCCGAGAAATGGGCGGCCACGGGGGCCATGACCTGTTTGTCCGGGTCGTGGACGCTGATGAAGACCGTCCCGTTCCGGGGCAGCTTCTGGCCGCCGCCGAGCTGGGCCTTGGCGTAGGCGGGTCCGAACCGGTCGTCGATGCCCATGACTTCGCCGGTGGATTTCATCTCGGGTCCCAGGAGGCTGTCCACATCCGGGAAGCGGTCGAAGGGGAGGACGACCTCTTTGACGGACACGTGGGTGGGGGCCGGTTCGGCCGTGAGGCCCAGGTCCGGCAGGGTCCGGCCCAGCATGACTTTGGCGGCGATCTTGGCCAGGGGCACGCCGGTGGCCTTGCTGATGAAGGGGATCGTCCGGGAGGCGCGGGGGTTGACCTCCAGCACGTAGAGCTGTTGGCCTTTGATGGCGTACTGGACGTTCATGAGGCCCACGACGCCGAGTTCCGCCGCCATGGCGCGGGTGGCGGCCGCGATCTGCGCGAGCATGTCGTCGTCGATGGAATGGGGCGGTACCACGCAGGCGGAATCGCCGGAATGGATGCCGGCGGCCTCGATGTGCTCCATGATGCCGCCGATGACGGTGTCCGTGCCGTCGCTGACCGCATCCACATCCACTTCGAGGGATTCTTCCAGGAATTTGTCGATGAGGATGGGGTGCTCGGGGGAGGCCAGGATGGCGAGGCGGACGTAGTTTTCCAGTTCCTGCCGGTTGGCGACGATCTTCATGGCCCGGCCGCCCAGGACGTAGGAGGGGCGGACCACCACGGGGTAGCCGATCTTTTCGGCCACTTCAACGGCCCCCCCGGCGCTGACGGCGGTGCCGTTGTCGGGCTGGACGAGGCCGACTTTGTTGAGCATGGCCTGGAACAGTTCCCGGTCTTCGGCCCGGTCGATGGACCCGGGCTGGGTGCCCAGGATCGGGACACCGGCGTTGTGGAGGGGCACGGCCAGGTTGAGGGGCGTCTGGCCGCCGAACTGGACGATGACGCCCATGGGGTTTTCGGTCTCGACGATGTGGCGGACATCCTCCTGGGTCAGGGGCTCGAAATAGAGCTTGTCGGAGGTGTCGTAGTCGGTGGAGACGGTCTCGGGGTTGGAGTTGACCATGATGGACTCGACGCCTTCTTCCCGGAGGGCGAAGGAGGCGTGGACGCAGCAGTAGTCGAACTCGATGCCCTGGCCGATGCGGTTGGGGCCGCCGCCCAGGATCATGACTTTTTTGCGGTCGGTGACCCGGGCCTCGTCCTCCATCTCGTAGGTGGAGTAGTAGTAGGGCGTGGCCGCCTCGAACTCCGCGGCGCAGGTGTCCACGAGCTTGTAGACGGGCCGGAGGTTCAGGGCCGTGCGCCCGGCCTTGACGGTGTCTTCGTCGGTGCCGGTGAGGAAGGCGAGCTGGCGGTCGGAGAATCCCCAGGATTTGGCCTGCCGGAAGAGGTCCGGCGGCAGGGAGGCCGGCCGCTGGTGCCGGGCGATCTCTTCTTCCAGGCCCACGAGCTGGGCGAACTGGTGGAGAAACCAGGGGTCGATGAAGGTCCGTTCGTGGATTTCGTCCAGGGACATGCCGTGCTTGATGGCGTGGCGGAGATAAAAGAGCCGCTGGGAATTGGGCAC
>CAYPCE010000027.1:0-2679 GCA_964409085.1 uncultured Desulfobacteraceae bacterium
CGGGATCATGTAAGACTCGCCGCCGGTTTCCACCAGCATGCCGTCGCTGATGGCCAGCGTCAGGGGCAGGGTGAGCGTAACGCGGCACCCCAGGCCCGGTTCTCCGGCGATGGCCATGCCGCCGCGCAGCTTTTCGATGGATCGCTTGACCACGTCCATGCCCACCCCCCGTCCGGACACGTCGCTGATCCGTTGGGCGGTGGACAGGCCCGGGGTGCAGATCAGAGCCGCCAGGTCGGCATCAGTGAAAGGTGCATCTTCCCGGATGAGCCCCCGCGCCATCCCCGTGGCACGGATGGCCTCGGCATTGATTCCCCGGCCATCGTCGGCCACCTCAATGACCACGTTTGGCCCGTGTTGAGCGGCGTTCAGGCGGATGGTTCCCCGCTGCGGTTTCCCGGCCCGCTCCCGTTCCTCCGGCGGTTCGACGCCATGGTCCGCGCTGTTCCGGATCAGGTGCATCAGCGGGTCTCCCAGCCCCTCGATTACGCTTTTGTCCAGTTCGGTGCCGCCGCCCGCCGTCTCCAGTTCAATGCCTTTGCCCAGCACCGCCGACAGGTCCCGGACGAGCCGCCGGAATTTTCCAAAGAGCGTGCCGAGGGGGAGCATGCGCATGGTCATGGTGAGATCCCGCAGATCGCCTGCGATCCAGTGGACGCTGTCCAGGGAAGCGGCCATCCGCCGGAGCCATTGGTCGAAAATTTCCGGATCCAGAGGCCGTTCCATCTCATCGGCGCGCATCATCAACCCCTTCATATGGGACAGGTGGATGCCGATTTCCCCCACGACATCCACCAGCCGGTCGAGCCGGTGGGACGGGACGCGGACACTCGACAGGGTTTCCGACAACCCCTCCTCCGGAGACCTTTTCCGGGAGGCGCGCTGCACCTTGACGGTGTCGAGCAACGCCGTTGTCGAAATGATACCGGATTGGTGAAACAAACGGCCGATCTTTTCCTGGAGCGGGGAGAGGACGCGGTTGATCTCCTGGGGCGTGGCGTGCCCCCGCTCGATCAGGATGGACCCCATTCGCCGGATCAAGGATTCCTCTTTGGACGGATCACCCGCTATCGCCTGGATGTCGATTTGTGAGCGCTTGTCGAGGAAGATGAAAATGTCTTCCACCGCGCCCCTGTCGGCGGCGGCGCTCAACAGCACTTCCCAGGACAGGCGGCATTCCTCCGGATCGAGTGATTTCAGCGGTGGAACATCCCCGGTGCGCGCCGAAACGAAACACTGACCCATGTTTCCCAACTCCGAAATGAGCGAGCGGGGATCCAGGCCGTTTTTCATGATATCCGGCGAGGGAGCCAGGCGGATAAGGAACATGTTTTTATCCGCAGGCGCATCCGGGGCGTCCGATGATTGAGGACTGGGCTCTGGGGGCGGTTCCGGAACGTCCTCCTGTCCCTCATCGGATTGGACAGGCGACTGATGGCGCGCGATCATGGCATCGATGGCGGCCGCCACGCCGCCGTCTTGGACCGCCGATCCTGCAGGGTCGGTCAGGTCCGTTTCGAGCAACGACTTGAGCTGATCCCGGGATGCCAGGACCAGATCGATGAAGGAACGGTCCACGGGAATCTCGCCCTGCCGCACCAGTTCCAGCAGCGATTCCAGCCGATGGGCAAAACGGGCGAGCCGTTCATATCCAAACATGGCCCCGGAACCCTTGATGGTGTGAACGTCCCGAAAGATGCGCCCCACTGGTTCGCCGTTCTCCGGATCCGCTTCCAGATCCAGCGCGGCGTCTTCCATGTCAGCCAGCAGATCCATGGCTTCCTGCCGGAAGGTATCCGCATAATCGAAAGATCTGTTCACCGAATCAATGCGTTCCCTTGGATTTGGAGGATCATCCGTCACCGCTGAACGGTCAGTCCCGCGGCAGCCGGACGGTAAACGTGGCGCCCTCGCCCACCGTCGACGTTGCCTCGATGGACCCGCCGTAGGATTCGACCATTTCCCTGGCGGACGCCAGTCCCAGGCCGGTGCCGCCGGGCCGCCCGTCTTTGGGGCTAAGCGGTTTGGTGGTATAGAATGGATCGAAAATCCTCGCCAGGTTCTCTCCGGCGATGCCGGGACCGGTGTCGGTGATGGAAATCCAAATCGCCGCCGGATCGGTCCGGCCGGAGATGGTGAGAACCGGCCCGTCGCAGGTGAACATGGCATCCGCGGCGTTTTTCAACAGATTGCCGAAAATCTGGCTGAAGTGGGCGGGGACGCCTCTGTAGGGCGGCAGGGGCGGCAAATCCACCCGCTTTTCGACCCGGTGCTTGAAAAACGGATCGGCGTTGAGGATTTCGATTTGATCCTGAATGAGTCCATTGAGATCGAAGACGGTGTAGTCGGTTTCGGATGCGCGACTGCCCGAACTGAGAATGGACCCGATGATCTTCTTCATCTGGGCCGCCGCTTTTCGAAGCCGCATGATGGATTCGTTTTCCGGGTGCCGGACGGCCAGGAGTTCGGCACCGCCCATGACGGCCTGGAGGGGGGTGTTGAGATTGTGGACGATGCCGGCCGCATGCCGGCCGATGGTCGCGAGGCGTTCGGCCTGGAGGAGTTGCTCGGTGCGCAGTTGCACCTGCTCCTGGAGACGGTAGTTGAGGGCTTTGAGTTCATCCTCTACGGACTTCAGCCGCAGGAAGACCGAGACTTTGGCGAGCAGTTCCTCCTCTT
>CAYPCE010000027.1:2779-21754 GCA_964409085.1 uncultured Desulfobacteraceae bacterium
AAGACCGAGACTTTGGCGAGCAGTTCCTCCTCTTTGAACGGTTTGGGGATGTAATCGTCCGCCCCCGCTTCGTATCCGGTGAGGCGCTCTGCCAACTCACTGCGGCTGGAAATCATGAGGATTTTGATGAGGCCGTGGGCCTTGTCGGATCGGATCCGCCGGCAGACGGCATACCCGTCCATGCCGCCCATGGTCACGTCTAAAAGGACGATATCCGGCCGGAAATCCCCCAACACCGCCAGAGCCGCTTCGCCGCTGTCGGTTGTTCTCACCTCGTAGCGCGGCGCCAGGAGTTCCCGGATCGACGCCCGGATCGAAGCGGAATCGTCAACGATCAGGATTTTTCCGGGGACGCTGTTGGGCTTGGTGCAGGTGTCTTTTTTATCGAGGTCGGTTTCCAACTGTCCAAGTTTCTGATCTTAATAATAGATAGAGAATACAGGAGGGGGGGTGGCCCGTCAAGCGGCATGTTACGCCGCTTTGGGGGAACGGCACCATGGTCCTGATTGGCGGCGGCAAAGAGGAGGGCCTTGGATGCCAGATTCCTGCTGATCGCGTGGTCTAAGCGGCTTCTTCTTCTCGCTCGATCCTAAACATTGTGAAGAGGTCATCGAAGAAGCCTTCTACGTAACTAAAAATCCGACTCAATAAATACAAATAGTTGCGGATTTTAGTTACTGTTAGGTTCGGCCCCGGCCATCGCCGGGGGGAGCGCTTTGGATGACAACCATCTGCCAAAAACTTTCTTGGGATTTTGATCTTTTCAATTGCCGATGATATAGGGTAGGCGCTGCCGTGAAGGATACGGATGTTTCAGAAATCGCCGATGAGCCGACATCCATCCCCCGGAAACAGAAGATATCCAGCGGATCAACGGAGACAGAGTTGCGTCTATCCACCATTGAATATGTTTCAGAAGGAGAATCGGCCATGAGCACCACGTCGGTGACGATCGACCCGATCACGAGAATCGAAGGACATTTGGGGATCCGCGTCGAGGTGACCGCCGGTCGTGTCACCGAGGCGTTCAGCGCCGGCGAGATGTTCCGGGGATTCGAGGTGCTCCTCAAAGGCCGGGAGCCGCTGGACGCGCAACAGATCACCCAGCGAATATGCGGGGTATGCCCCGTATCCCACGGACTGGCCGCCGTTCTGGCCCAGGATGACGCGTATCACAGCGTGCCGCCGGAAAACGGCCTGATGGGCCGCAACCTCATCCAAGCGGCCAATTTCATCCAGTCCCACCTCGTCCATTTTTATCAGCTGTCGGCGATGGATTTTATCGATATCGCGGCGGTCACCTCCTACGCCGGCCGGGACCCCGCCCTCAACGAACTCAAGGCATGGGTGACCGCGCAGCGGTCGTCGAACGTTCTCTACCCGGCGGCGCCGTTTTTGCCGCGCTACTCCGGTGATTATGCCCGGAGCAGCGAGTTGAATATCACCGTCCTCAAACACTATCTGGACGCCCTGGACATGCGGACCCTTGCCCATCGAATGGGCGCCGTCTTCGCCGGAAAACTGCCCCATGCGCCCGGTCTTGTACCGGGGGGCATCACGGAGAGGGTGACCGCCGAAAAGATCGCCACCTTCGATTCCATGTTGAGCAAGCTGCGCACCTTCATCGATGGCTGCTATCTGCCTGATGTGCTGGAGACGGCAAGGGCCTTTCCGGCTTATCTCAAAGAGGGGAAAGGATGCGGCCACTTCCTGGCCTACGGCGCCTTTCCGGAGGCCACCCCGTCGGCGGCACCGAACCTGTTTCCGTCGGGCGTTCTCATGGATGGACGCATTACCGCCCTCCAGCCGGAACGGATCACGGAGGATACCGGCCACGCTTTCTACGCCGATCCTTCCGGTCTGCCGCCCGCGACGGGCCGGACCGTTCCGGCCCATGACAAGCGGAAGGCCTATTCCTGGGTCAAGGCGCCGCGTTACGAGGGCAAGGTGATGGAGGTCGGGCCGCTGGCGCGGGTCCTTATAGCCTGTTTCAGGGAAGCGGAGTCTCCGTTGAAACGGCTGGCGCAGCGGGCGATGACGGATTTGGGCATCTCCACGGCAGACCTGGCGTCCGTGATGGGGCGACATGTGACCCGGGCCATTGAATGCAAGGTCGTCGCAGACCGGTGCGCGCACTGGGTGAGCCGGCTGGTTCCGGGAGAACCGGCCTTCCTGGATTTCGATATCCCGAAAACCGGCGAGGGGGTGGGGCTGACCGAGGCGCCCCGCGGCGCGCTGGGCCATTGGCTGGCGATCCGCGGGGGAAAGATCGATAACTACCAGTGCGTGGTGCCGACCACCTGGAATTGCTCGCCCCGGGATGATGCCGGCCATCCGGGACCGGTGGAGCAGGCCCTTGTCGGGACGCCGGTCGCGGATCCCGATAATCCCATTGAAGCCGTCCGGGTGGTTCGGTCCTTCGATCCATGCCTGGCGTGTGCCGTTCACTGATCGATCCGGCGTCCCCGGATCGGCGCTGACAGGTTTAGAGGATAAGGAGAGGGTTATGTCGGACATGACGCGACGGGCGTTCATCGAATTGAGTGCCAAACTGACGGCGGCGATGGGGTTGGGCGTTTCGGCGATCCCCCGGATCGCGGAAGCCCTGGAGGGGGTGGCATCCGGTACCATGCCGGTCTTGTGGTTGCAGGGATTGAGTTGTTCGGGGTGTTCCGTATCGCTTCTCAATTCCGACGATCCCGGCCCCATGAGGGTCCTCACCCGTTACCTTTCGGTCCGCTTCCATTCAACGCTTTCCACCGCCACGGGCGCCGTGGGCATGGAGATCATCCATCAGTGTATCGACCAGGGGCAGTATTGCCTGGTGGTCGAGGGGAGCGTTCCCCAGGGCATGCCCTATGCCTGCCGGATCGGGCACCATTTTTTCAGCGATCAGCTGCTGAAGGCCGCGGAGGCCGCCGATGTCGTGATCGCCGCCGGATCGTGCGCCGCGTCGGGGGGGATTCCCGGCGCCGAGAACAGCCCCACCGGCGCGGTCAGCGTTCCGTATTTTTTGCGGGAAAACGGGATTCCGACGCCGGTGATCCGGATTCCCGGTTGTCCCGTTCACCCGGATTGGCTCATCGGGTCGCTGGTCCATGCGCTCCAGTTCGGCATCCCCCCACTGGATGAACAGGAGCGCCCCGTCATGTTCTTTTCCCGGCTGGTCCATGACCAGTGCCCCCGGTTCGCGGATTATGAGCGGGAAAAGTTTGCAGAGACGTTCTCGGATGAAGGGTGTTTTTTCAAGCTGGGTTGCCTGGGACCCATCACCTTTGCCGATTGCAGCCTCCGCCTCTGGAACAACGGCACGAATTTCTGCATCAATGCCGGTTCCCCCTGCATCGGTTGCGCCGCGGACGATTTTCCGCAAGCCGTCTCTTTTCCCCTGTTCACCAAACGGTCTTGACGAGCAGCCTCAAGAGGATACCCCATGAAACTCCATGTCAAGCTCAATCTGGCGCTGTTGAGCGGGCTGATTGTGGTGGTCGCCATCGCCCAGTTCGTCCAGTATACAAGGGCCGTCGATCTCATCTCCAACCTGTCCGGATCGACCCTTTCCACGCTCAAGGAAAGGGAAGACGCCTTTGCCCGGAACATTTTCAACGCCGTCGATCGCGCCGTCGCCGGTTCGCTGGAACGGGGCGAGATGGAAAAATTCACCCGGCTTCTGGAAGCCCAAAAGACGGTGGACGGATTGATCGAGTTTTCCCTGTACGACATGGGGGGAAGCGTTTCCCACTCATCGGACCCGGGGCACCTGAAAAAGACGCTGCCCGATGAGATTCGGGAAGATCTGCTCAGCAGCCCCCAGACCCTCGAACGCCATTCGGCAGGTGCCGTTGAAATCTACCGCCCCCAGGTGATCAACGGTGACTGCGTCCGGTGCCACACGGATTGGGACGTGGGGAAAATCGGCGGCGTGACCGGCATCAAAATGTCGACCGAGGCCCTGGCCCGCGCCCAGCACCAGGCGGAAAAGACCCTTTCCAGTGCGAAACGGACGTTTCTGGCCAACAGCCTGATCACCCTGGGCGGCATCATCGCCTTTTTCGTGGTCACCATGTATCTATCCGTTTCCACATTCGTGAAACGGCCCCTGGATCACATCACCGTCAGCGTCAAGAACCTGTCCGAGGGGGAAGGGGACCTGACCCGCCGCATCGAGCGGGTGTCGGGGGATGAATTGGGGGAACTGGCCCAGTTTTTCAATGTTTTCCTCGAAAAACTCCGGGATCAGATGATCAAAATCAAGGAATCCTCCGAGATCCTGACGGGAGCGGTCCAGGACCTGTCCACCTCGTCCAAGGAGGTCGCGTCCACGTCCACCCATCAAGCCAGCGCGGTCAAAGAGGTCGTGTCCACCATGGAGGATTCCGACAAGTTGTCCAAAAGTGTGGCCGGCAGGATCGGCGATGTGGTGGACATCGCCGAAAAGACCCGGAAGAACGCCGAAAACGGGTTTTCCATCACCCAGGGCAACATGGAAAAGATGGACGACATCCGAAGCGCCAACAGCGACGTCATCAACGGGGTCAAGTCCCTGGCAAACGGGATCAAGAGCATCTGGGAAATCGTGGAGATCATCAATTCCGTGGCCGACCAGACGAAAATCATCGCCTTTAACGCCGAACTGGAAGCGTCCGCCGCCGGGGAGGCGGGGAAAAACTTCGAGATCGTGGCCAATGAAATCCGACGGCTCGCCAACAACACCATGGCCTCCACCCAGGAAATCAAACAGAAAATCGTTGAAGTCCAGGGGGCCTCCGATGATCTCATCACGCTATCGGAAGAGGGTACGCAGAAGATTACCGAGGGGTGGCACCTTGCCAAAAGCCTGGCTTCGGTCTTTGAGGAGGTGTTGAACTCGTCGGAGGCATCGGCCGGTTCGGCCCAGAAGATTTCGGAATCCATCAATCAGCAGGCCGAGGCCTTTGAGCAGATCCTGTTGACGCTGAAACAGATCTCCGACGGCATCGACAACTTCGTGGTTTCCGCCGAAGATACGACCCAGGCGTCCGAGACATTGCAGCGGATGGCCCAGGATCTCAAGGGGATCGTGGCCAAATATACCGTATAGATCGCGAACCGGTGTGCCGGCAGATGATGATAGGCCCCTCACACCAGCAACATCATCACCGTCAATGTCAAAAAACTCATCACCGTCGAGAATAACACCGTATGGGTCACCATTTCCGGGGCCATGTTGTATTCGATGGCGATGAGGGCCGTCATGACGCCGGCGGGCATGCTGGATTGGAGGATGCCGGTGGCCCGCTCCGGACCGGAGAGGCCGAAGGGCAGGATCAGGAGGACGGCCGCGATGGGGCCGGCGACGAGCCGGAGTGCGCTGGCCACGAAGACATCCCGGGTGACCCGGAGCCGTCCCGCTTCGGCCAGTTGCACGCCCAGGGTCACCAGCATGACGGGGATCATGGCCTGGGCCATGAGGCCGATCAGCCGGTCCAGAAACAGGGGGACCGACGCATCGGCCACATTGAAGAGCACCGCCGGTACGACGGCGATGAGGGCCGGCGTCCTGAACACCGACAGGAGCGACCCCCATTTGCTCCGCCCGCCGGCCCAGGAGGCCACCCCGACGCCCACCGAAAACGTGATGACCGTGAGCCCAAGGAAATAGACCGTGGCGGACTCCAGCCCGATCTCCCCCAGCCGAAAGTTAATGAGCGAAAGCCCGAAATTGCCGGTGTTGCCGAAGACCGCGATGAGGGCGTAGGCGCCGATGACCGCCCGGGGCCGGTTCAGGGCCCGGCCGAGCAAAAATCCGAACGCCGCCAGGACCATGTGGACGGCGGCGATGTAGACGATCATCCGGACGGCCGTTCCGGCTTGAATTTCCGCCCGGCTGATGATGTTGAAGACGAATGCCGGGATCAGCAGGTAAAACGCCGACCGGGAGAGGGTCTGGACCTTCAGGTCCAGCCTCGGCCCGGCCACGTAACTGACGAGCACCACGCCGAACACCGGCGCGACCACATCGATGAAAATCGCAAAGAATTGTTGGATCAAGGGAACAACCGCCGGCCGATCTTTTGATGGCGGCGGTCCTGACTAGTAGGCGTCAAAATCGTCGTCCTGTTGGTTTTGCGGGGTCATGGAATCAGAATGACCCTCTTTTTCTTTTTCCTTCCGCGGCGGTGCGGTCTTTTGTTTTTTTTCCCAGCCGGCACTCCGGGATCGCCCCCTGGATTGACGGCCGTTTTCCGAGACCCTGAAAAATTCGATGGTGACCTGGAGCTGCTGGGCCTGGGCCGACAGCTCCTCCGACGTCGAGGCCATTTCCTCCGACACCGTGGCGTTTTGCTGGATGACATTGTCCAGCTGCTGGACGGCGCTGTTGACCTGGTCCGCCGCAGTGCTCTGCTCCTTGCTCGTGGCGGTGATTTCCTGGACGAGGTCGGCCGTCTTCTGGATGTCCGGCACCATCCGGGCCAGCATCTCGCCGGCTTTTTCCGCCACAGACACGCTGCTGTCCGAGATTTTCTTGATCTCGGTGGCGGTGGTCTGGCTGCGTTCCGCCAGCTTCCGGACTTCCGAGGCCACGACGGCGAACCCTTTGCCGTGGTCGCCGGCCCGGGCCGCCTCGATGGCCGCGTTGAGGGCTAACAGGTCGGTCTGCCGCGCGATTTCTTCAATGAAGGAGATCTTCTCGGCGATGTTTTTCATGGCCGCTACGGTTTCGGTCACGGCCTTGCCGCCCTCGACGGCGTCATCGGCGGCTTTGGTGGCGATCTTTTCGGTCTGCATGGCGTTGTCCGCGTTCTGCCGGATGTTGGCCGCTATCTGTTCCATGGTCGACGAAACCTCTTCGGCGGACGATGACTGCTCCGAAGCCCCCTGGGACATTTCTTCGGAACTCGCGCTCATCTCCTGGCTGCCCGAGGCCACGTTGTTGGACGCCGTCTGGATTTCCGAAACGATGTCCTTGAGCCGTTCCACCATGGTCGCCAATGCGTTGAAGATGCCGGTTCGCCGGTCGTCGTCCAGTTTCTGGGTCAAATCGCCTTCCGAGACCTTCTGGGCGATGTCGGCGATCACAGCCGGCTCGCCGCCGACCTGCCGCTGTACCTCCCGGACCACCGTAAACCCGAGAAACAGGCCAACGACGATGGCGATGATCGCGCAGGCCGTCACCAGCGTGATGGTCCGGGACGCCGTGGCCTGGTTTTTCGCTTTCCGCCGGCTCATCAAATTGTCTTCCTCGGATTGAAAATCGGCCATGACCTGCCGGAACCGGTCGAAATGGGCCTTGCCGCGCGCTTCGCCGATGAGATCGGCCATGTCGTCCATCGTCTTGGAAAAACCGATCTCGCGGCGCAGGGTGATGTTGGGTTCCGTGACGTTTTCAATCCAGTCCCGGAACGTCTCCTCGATTTCGCCCAGCAGATCCACCTGCGCCGGGTTGTCGCCCACGGTCTTTTTCAGTCCAGCGGTCAGCTCGAAGAAATGTTCCCGACCGTCATTGTAGGGCTGAAGGAATGCATCTTTCCCCGCCAGCAAATACCCCCGCATGCCGGTTTCGGTGTCCACGGCGGCGGCCAGGATCTCCATGGACCGGCGGATCACGTTGTGGGTGTGATCGATCCGGTCGTTGGCCTCTCCCAGGGTCGCGAGATGGGCTGTATAGGACTTCCGCTCCGTTTCGGCCGATTGCCGCCGTTCCGCCAACAATGCGGTTTCGATATCCGTGAACTCCTTTATTTTCCGGCGGAACTCTTCGAACAAGGTTTTTCCGGTTTTTTGAGAGACGAATGCGTCGACGTCCATCAGCGTCTTGAACCCCGCGTTCACTTCCCGACGCAAGGCGATGGCCGGCTCGGCGACCGTCTGGCCCCAGGTTTCCATGATCGTTTCGATGCCTTCCACCCGTTGAACCTGTTTCGGGTTGTCCTCGATCAAATTTTTGAGGGCGAGCGAGTGTTCGAAAAATTGCGCCCGATCTTCTTTGTACGGGGCCAGAAATTCTTCCTCTCCGGCCAGCAGGAAACCCCGGACGCCGGTCTCCATATTTGCGGCATGGGCCGACAACTCCTTTGCATTGGCGATCACCCGGAGGGTATGATTCACCCACTCGGCGGTTTCCATGAGCGTTTCAGTGCTCTGCTTCGCCGCCTCGAACGCTTTGTCCGCCTTTTTTTTCCGTTCCGTGATCAGGGCCTCTTCACGGGATTTGAACGTCGCCATTTTGGATCTCAGCGCATCGAAATATTTTTTCCCTTCGGCCTTGCCCACGATCCTCGCCAAGTCGTTCATGGTCTCGGCGTCGCCGATTTCCGTTCGCAGGGCGATGTTCTCATCGGCGACTTTCTTTTGCCATTCCTTCAGGGTGTTTTCCGCTTTTTCCAGCCGTTCGACCTGTTTGGGGTTGTCGTCCACGGTCTTTTTCAGCGCGTCGATCTCTTCATAGGCCGCTTTTTCTCCCGCTTTGTAGGGGTCCAGGAATTCCTCCTTGCCGGCGAGCAGATATCCCCGCATGCCGGTTTCCATATCGACCGCCGATCCGATGACCTTCAATGAATCCCGGATCACGGTGTGGGTATGGTCCACCCACCCGCTGGTTTCCAGTATGGCGTTGATGTTCATGATGCTGATCCCGCCGAGAAGCCCGAGAAGGGCCAGGGGCGCGCAGATGCCCGCAAGGATTTTTGTTCTGAGCCGCATGCTCTTGAAATTCATGATATATCTCCTTTAACATCTTGTATCCCCCACAAAAAACAGATATACGGTGTGGAGCGCGAGTACAAGAAAATTATGGCTCCGAAACAATTTATCCCCTGGAGATGGGCATTCTATTGAGAGTGTTCAGATTCCCGCCCAGGCCGTTGCGATCCGGAAATACGCCTCCGCCGCCGTCCTGATTTTGGAAGCGTGGGCGTATTCGTCCGTTTTGTGGGCCTGGGAAGGTTCGCCGGGTCCCAAAATCAAGGTGGGCGGATCCCCCATGCCCGCCTTCAGGGCCGAGGCGTCCGTGAAATAGGTGACCCCGCGGACTTCGGGCGTTTCCCCGATCAATGGTTCCATGATGCGGTACACCTCGGCTACCCAGGGGGCCTCCGGATCGGTCCAGACGCTGTCCGCCCCCATAGCCGACGATACCCGCACTTCCTCCCCCAGATGGGCCGCCAGATCCTCCCGGACCGTTTCCACCTTCTGGCCCGGCACGGTCCGGATGTCGATGCCGATGACGGCCCGGTCGGGGACGATGTTGACGTTGGTGCCGCCCGATACCGTGCCCACGTTGAGGGTGGGCGACCCCAATACCGGATGGGCCTCGACGTTGAACCGGTAGGCCTCCAGACGGGTCACCGCCCGCCCGATCTTGTAGATGGCGTTGATTCCCTGATCCGGCATGGAGCCGTGGGCCGCTTCGCCACGGGCCTCGGCCTCCAGCCATAACGCCCCCTTGTGCCCGAGCATGGGATAGTTGGCCGTGGGTTCGCACACCACCAGCCCGCCGGCGTCCCCCAGCGCATCCGACGCGTTTTCGGCCAGGAAGGCGGCCCCCTGGCACCCGTTCTCTTCCCCGGCGGTAAGCACCAGTTTGATGTCCGCCGTCCGCCGGTCCTGTTCGGCCAGGCGCAGGGCCGCCACGAGCAGGGCCGCCAGGCCGCCCTTCATGTCCGACGAGCCCCGGCCGTAGAGGCGGTCGCCGTCCTGCTCGCCGGAAAAGGGGTCCACCCGCCACTCGGCGTTGCCCAGGGGAACAGTATCCATGTGGCCGGTGAAGCACAGGGGCGGCCTGTTCTGCTGTTCTCCCTCCAGAACGGCGATGACGTTGGTCCGTTTTTCGGCGAATGACCGGAAAGAGATCCCGTACCCGGCCTTTCCCAGGAGGTCGGCCACATACCGCGCCAGTTCCGATTCGTTGCCGGGCGGGTTGACGGTGTTGAACGAGAGGAGGGTCCGGGTCAGTTCCACCGGATCGGGGATATCGGTCATGGCAGCCTTTCCTTTCGATGTGGATAGACCGGCAGGTCAGCGGGCCTGCTGCCGGTCATGAAGAGACGCCTCCCCGCTGTGGGGAAGGGCGGTCCCGGTCGTGGTCGACCCAGCGCCGGAGCGTTCGGAAGAGTTTCTCCGGGTCGATGGGCTTGGAAATATAGTCGTTCATGCCCACGGCCAGGCACCGCTTCCGGTCGCCGTCCAGGGCGTGGGCCGTGATGGCGATGATGGGCAGGGTCTCCCGGCCCAGTTCCTCCCGGATGACCCGGGCCGCTTCCAGGCCGTCCATCACCGGCATCTGCACATCCATGAGCACGGCATCGTACCGGACCTTTCGGACCGCTTCCACCGCCTCGATCCCGTTTTCCGCCACCGCCACCGCTACCCCGTTTTCCCGGAGCATCTCCATCGCCACCTCCTGGTTGATCCGGTTGTCTTCGGCCAACAGCACCCGGAGGCCGGACAGGCGAGAAGCGGGTCCGGCGCCGTGTCGGCCGGGTGCGGATACCTCGCAGGGGGCGACGGAGGGGTCGGGAAGGCCGAACTGCGCGGTGAAGGAGAACTGGGTGCCCCTCTCCGTACCGGCTTCCCCGGGCGAATCGATGCGGATGGTGCCGCCCATCAGCTCGGCCAGCCGCCGGCTGATGGCCAGCCCCAGGCCGGTCCCCCCGAATTTCCGCGTGGTGGAGCTGTCCGCTTGCATAAAGGACGTGAACAACCGGGATCGTTCTCCCGGCGGGATCCCGATCCCCGTGTCCCGGACAGAGAAACGGAGGCGGACCTGGTCCCCGGCGGTTTCCGCCCGGACGGCCCGGACGGCGATCTCCCCCTCTTCGGTAAACTTGACGGCGTTATTGACCAGATTGATGAGGATCTGCCGAAGCCGGAGGGGATCGCCGTTCAATCGGGGCGGGATGCCGGGGTCGATGCTGTGGCCCATGGAGATGCCCTTTTCAGCCGTCTGGACCGTGAACATCGCCACCAGTTCATCCAGGAGGTTCCGGAGCGAAAAGTCGCAGGTTTCCAGGGTGAGCTGTCCCGCTTCGATTTTGGAGAAATCGAGGATATTGTCGATGAGATCCAGCAGATGGTGGGCGGATTTCTGGAGGGTTTTCATGTGGGATTCGGCCCGGACGGGCAAATCGAGGCCCAGGGAGAGGTTGGACAATCCGATGATGGCGTTCATGGGGGTCCGGATCTCATGGCTCATGTTGGCCAGGAACGCGCTCTTGGCCGCGTTGGCCCGTTCGGCCTCCTCCTTTGCCGCCGCCAGTTCCCTTGTCCGCTGCTCCACCAGGTCTTCCAGGTGAGCCCGGTACTGGCTGAGTTCCTGTTCGTACTGCTTTTTTTCGGTGATGTCCGCCGCGATCCCTTCGGCATAAAGGAGTCCGCCGGTCCCGTCCGCCACCTTCCGGCCCGACAGGGAGACCCAGATGATCTCCCCGTCCCGTCGACGCCACTGGATCTCCATATCCGTAAACCGTCCCAACCGTTCGCAGACGCGGATGAACTTGTCGCGGTCTTCAGGGCGGACGTAGAGCTGGTCGCCGGTATTCGTGTAGGCGGCCAGCACCTGGGACGGTTCATCGTAGTCCAGCATGCGGGCCAGGGTCTGGTTGACGTTGAGAAACCGTCCCCGGGGATCTTCCTGGTAGATGCCGACGACGGCGTTTTCATAAATGTTCCGGTACTTCTCCTCGGCTGCGGCCAATTCCCCCATCTGGGCGGTGATGGTATGGCCCATCTTCTGGAGCACGGTGAACAAGGGAGAAAATTCGGCATAGGGGACCTCCGCCCATTCGGTATCATACCGGCCGTTTGCATAAGCGGTCACGATTGCGCCGAGTCGTTCCAGGGGTTTTTTCAAGAGCATGCGGGTATAGAGCCCGGTCACGACCAGCAGGCAGACGACCACCGCCAGCAAAATTCCCACGGTGGTCAGGAGCATTTGCCGGCGCCCGGCCATGAACCGGTCGGCGGAGAGCGAGAGTTCCACCCGACCGATCCGTTCCCCGTTGTACTCGATCGGTCCGGCCCGCTGGATCAGGGGCCCGTCCGTGGTTTTCTGATGATCCAAAAAGACCCGGCCTTCGGCATCGACCACGCGAATGCCGGTCAGAAAATCGCTCCGGGCCAGGGAGAGCCCGATATCCCGGACGTTTTCCCGTGCGATATCCCACATGGGCACGGCCAGCGTGTCCACGGTGAACTCGATGTATTCGTCCGCTTTGATCTGGAGGAGCTTTTCGGCCCGGGCCGACAGATTGAGGTAGATCCCGGAAATGGCGATGGCGGAAATGACCATGATGGTGATCACCAGACCGATGGTCAATTCCCGCGAGATGGACCGGCGACGGGGCGGTTCAGTCGCCATCACGCATCTCGCCCCGGTGGAGTTTTTCCAGGAGGGTCCGGTAGAACAATTCGTCCTTGACGGCGGCCAGCGCTTTGTTGAAGACCGTCAGCAGCGGTTCTTCCGGGGTCCGCCGCCTCGAGACGATCATCCGCAACCCGTGGCGGTCCAGTGGGGTGGCGAGGGTGCCGAACCGGTGGGCGTTTTCGGGAAAGGTCTGGTGAATCAGGAACCAGCCGACCAGTTCGTTGGCGACAAACAGATCGGTTCGCCCCAGCATGAGCTTTTCCAGCCCGTTTCGGAGGTGGGGCGCATAATCTCCGTCGATGCTCGCCGCGTTCAACATGCTTTCATAGTAGTAGCCGCTGACGCCGCCGATGCGGTAGCCCTTCAGATCCGACACCGTTTGGAAACGGAGATTTTCCGGCGGGTTGTCGAAATAGAAGAGCTTGGAAGCCGAATAGAGGATGGTGTCGGAAAAATCGACCTCCGCCGCCCGCTCCTCGGTGCGGGCATAGGGGAAGGCCCCCCAGACCCTGCCGGTCCGGACCGATTCATAGCAGCGGGCCCAGGGATAAAACACGACTTCGACCGCCACCCCCATCTTCCGGAATGTCCGGGTCACGATCTCGGTGGCTACCCCGCGGTGCTGGCTGTTTTCCGAGGCATAAGGGGGCCAGTCGCCGGTGGCGATCCGAACCGGTTCGGCCGGAGCTTGGCCGGGGAACCCGGTCCAGAGGAGGATGAGGAGAGGAACGCCGATAGCGCCCATGAGGCGGTTCATTGTGTCTTGTACCTTTCCAGGATGCCGTCGTAGATGTAGTCGTCCTTGACGGTCTGGAGGGCTTCGTTGAACCGTTTCAGCAGGTCTGCGCCGCCGGGATAGGTTTTGGAGACGATCAAATGGAGATCATCCTTGGAATAGGGGGGCTCCAGGACCCGGAATCGGCCCATCCGTTCCGGGAACCGGTGCTGGATCAGGCGCCATCCCACCAATTCATTCAGCGGCAGGAGGTCGGTCCGGCCCCGGATCAGTTTTTCGATCGCGCTGCTTTCCCGGGAGGCGTAATCGACGGTCAGGCCGTGCCGCTTGAAATCCGCTTCGTAGAAATAACCGATGACCCCGCCCAGCGTATAGGGTTTCAGGGACGAAAGACCCCGGTACCGATCGATTTTGGATGGGCCATAGACGAAGAATTTGGTAACGGAATAGGAGATCACATCCGAGTACATCACCTCCCTGGCCCGCTCCTCGGTCCGGGAATAGGGGAAGGCCGCCCAAACCCGGTGGGAGACCACCGATTCATAGCATCGGCGCCATGGATAGAACACGAATCGCACCTCGATCCCCATGACCTCGAACGCATCGGCCAGGATCTGGGTGATGAACCCGTTGTTCTCGAGTTCCTGAGACACATATGGCGCCCATTCCCCGGTGGCCGCCACCAGCGCTTTCCCCTGAACACCGGCGGGCGCCAGCAGGCAGAGCGAGAGCACCAGGACGAAGGTGTGCGTGATCTGTTTCATGAAACCTCCCGACTTCTTCATACCAGATTTTCCATCGACGTTAAAGGGCCGGATGCGGAGAAAATGACCTTGAAATCCGCTCCGTTTTTTCATAAATCCAACAGGGCGTCCGCCCACGGAACCGGGCGGACGCCAATAAAACGGAGGACAAAACACCACCATGAAACCGATATACATTGATGCGGACGGCCTGACGCTGGCCGATCTCGCGGCCGTCGCCAGGACCTTGCGCCCGATCCAGCTGACCCGATCGTCCTGGGACCGCATCGCCGCCGCGCGGCAGCTGGTGAACGAATGGGTCGATGCGGAGCGGGTCATCTATGGCGTCACCACCGGATTCGGCGCCCTGAGCGACGTGACCATCTCCGCAAAGGACGCCCGGCGGCTCCAGGAGAACATCCTAATGAGCCATTCGGCCGGGGTGGGGGAGCCCTTCGGCCCCGAGACGATCCGGGGGATCCTGGCCCTCCGGATCAAGGACCTGGCCCGGGGCAACAGCGGCATCCGGCCGGAAACCGTGGCGCTCCTGACCGAGATGCTCAACCGGGGGGTCCTCCCCGTCATCCCCCGGAAAGGGTCGGTGGGCGCCTCCGGGGACCTGGCGCCCATGGCCCACATGGGGCTGGTGCTCATCGGCCGGGGGGAGGCCCTCTACGGGGGTGAACGGCTGGACGGCGCCGAGGCCCTCCGCCGGGCCGGTCTGGAACCCGCGGCCCTGGAGTCGGCCGAAGGATTGGCCCTGGTCAACGGCACCCAGGTGATGACCGCCGTGGGCGGCCTGGCGGCCTGGGACGCCCGCCATCTGGCCAAGCTGTCGGACATCGCGGCGTCCATGAGCCTTGAAGTGCTTATGGGCAGCCGGACCGAATTCGACCCGCGGATCCAGCGGGTCCGGCCCCACCCCGGTCAGGCGGCGGCCGCGGCCAACATGTTCCGGATCACCGAAAACAGCGAAATCGTCTCCTCCCACAAGGACTGCTCCCGGGTCCAGGACGCCTACACCCTCCGCTGCTCCCCCCAGGTCCACGGCGCCAGCCGGGACGCCATCCAATACGCCTGCGACGTGTTGGAGCGGGAAATGAATGCGTCCACCGGCAACCCCCTGATCTTCGCCGACGACCGGACCTTTCTGCTGGGGGGGAATTTCCACGGCCAGCCCGTGGCCCTGGCCCTGGATTTCATGGCCATGGCCGCTGCCGAAATGGCCAACATCACCGAGAGACGGATCGAGCGGCTGGTCAACCCCAAGCTGAGTGGTCTGCCCGCCTTTCTGGTGGAAGACGGCGGCCTCCATTCCGGGTTTATGATCGCCCAGTACACGGCCGCGGCCCTGGTCTCGGAAAACAAGGTGCTGGCCCATCCGGCCTGCGTCGATTCCATCCCCACGTCGGCCAACAAGGAGGACCACGTCTCCATGGGCACGATCTCGGCCCGGAAATGCCGGGAGATCGTGGACAACACCGAAAGCGTGGTGGCCATCGAGCTGCTCTGCGCGGCCCAGGCCCTGGACCTGTTCACGAACCTCAAGCCGGGGGAGGGGACCCTGGCGGCCTACACGGCGATCCGGGATTCGGTCTCCCACATGGATGTGGACCGGGTCTTGAGCACGGACATCGAAGCGGTGCGGGGGCTGATGCGGGAGGGCACGATTCTGAAGGCGGTGGAAGCGGCCGTGGGGCCGGTCCGATGACCGTGCCGGAAAGCAGTGGGACGGGCGGGGGAGGGGCCGTCGGCGACGTTCCCGACGAGGTCTACCTCTGCCAGGTGGACGAAAAGATTTCCTGCGGGGCCTGCTGCGGTCTCTACAACGTGGCGGATGCGTCCCGGGAGGGATTGACGGCCCGGCTGGCCGGCCGGACGGCCCGCTTCCACGCCGCGCCGAGGACCGTGGACGGGCTGCTGGCGTTTGCCGCGGAAACCGGCCGGATCGAAAACGGGACCCGGCCCTATCCCGAATTCCACCACTGCCCCTACGTCGGTCTCATCGGCGACCGGCGGAGCCGGGTCGGGTGCCTGCTCCATCCGCTGGGGGAGGGGAACGAGGGGGTGGATTACCGGGGATTGAGCTATTACGGCGGCATGGCCTGCCGGGACTATTTCTGCCCCGCCTGCAAGTCCCTGCCGGCCCCCTGGAAGCGGCTCGTCCGCGCCGCTGCCGGGGACTGGTACCGGTTCGGGCTGGTGGTGACGGAAGTCGTCCTGTTGACGGCGTTTTTTTCAGCGGTCGAAAAGAGGGCGGGGCGCTCTATCATCCTTCCGGGAGACGCGGCATCGGTCTCCGCCGATCTCGTCGGGGCCGTTTCCGCGTTCATCGATCTCCGGATCGACTGGCCGTTTCGACCCCCGGATGTGCCGATCCCCAATTATTTTTTCGAAGATCGCCGTTACGGACGGCCCCCGGTGTGGTATCATGGGTCAGATTCCGGCCTTTCCCGGTACGCGGAGATCCTCCGGGAACTGGGAACGGCCTTCGCCGATCCGGAAGACCGGGCCCGGGCAGAGGCCCTGCTGGATCGACCCATCGATCGTGCAGTGGCGGCCGTCGCCAAGGACCCACAGCCGAGGCCGCTGCGGCCCCCGATTAACGGAAAACGAAAGGAGCCCGTCCCATGATGTTTCTCCTCAACATCCTGCTGCTGTCCGCCGCCATCTTTATTGTGGCCAGCCTCATGCCCACCATCCGCATCAAAAACTTCGGCACCGCCCTCATCGTGGCCCTCGTCTACAGCCTCATCAACTTTCTCATCGGCTGGCTGCTCCGGTTCCTGACGCTGCCCTTCATCTTCATCACCCTGGGGTTGTTTACCTTCGTGATCAACGCCTTTCTCTTATGGATCACCGACAAACTGATCGAAGACTTCGAGATTAGAGGCATCGGCAGCACGCTCATCGCGGCGTTTCTCATCACGATCATTCATTGGGGGTTGCGGGCGATTTTGTTTTAGAAACCGACGGTTTCGGCCTCTCCTCCCGAAACTTAACCCGACTTCATGGCTGCAGAACGGAGTGCCCTTCGGGCGGGCTTTTTTCCGGCTTCATACATACGTCCTGAATCACTCCAACTGAATCACTCCGGTGGATATGTCTCCGATCTCATCCTTTTCATCTTCATCCCACAACGAATTTTATTTTCCTGGTTCAAGATTGTTGTATTCATCAAAAAACACACCATCAGAGAACTTGATCGACTAAAGGATGCGGATGGAAATAACCTCCACAAGTACAATTGGGTGTGGCGTTTTCATCATCATTTTCTTGACACGCCCAGTGCGACCTTTGTATCTCTGGGGGATCTGACAAACCGTATCCAGGAAGGAGTCCCCATGGAAAGCGAAATCAAGAAGATTTTCCAAATCTCCGGCTATCTGATCAGGTCATTCGCCAATGGATTGGACGGAATGGCCAAACACATCGAATCGCTTACCAGACCTCCTTCGGAACCACCATCCGCGTCTGACCCCCATACCGTGAACCGATCAGCCGGGAAATCCCTGCCCTCCGCCATCCCGTCACCCTCCCGGAGCGGAGCCCCGACAACCGTCCAACCCAAAACCGGAAACCCCACGAAAACCGACATCATCATGGAGGTCATCGCCGGCGCTGAAGACGGGGTGGATGTAGACACCATCGCCCGGAAAACCGGGTTCGACAGAAGTACGATCCGGTCCGCCGCATTCCGGTTGCGGAAGCAGGGAGCGGTCAAGAGCCAAAAGCAAGGCGTTTATAAGGCGGTCTGAACCCAAAAATTCGAGGGGCGCCATGGCCCGCTGCGATGGCAGCCGGTGCGGTGATCTCCATACTGATGAGGACATCCCACTGCCACGCGTTGTGCGGATCCGACATCGACGACGCGGAATCAATCGGCCGGGACCTGGTCGATGTCTTGGTGAAAGCTGCACAGCGCCCTGATGAGAAAGGAAAGCCGAGGGGCCCCTTACCGGGAGGATTTCCCGGTGCAAGATGATGAGCCCGGTCGCACCTTGCGGATTATAGCCCCCTCTGTCTGACAATTTTCCAGTTCAACGCCTCAAAGCTTCCCTGACAAAATCGCCTCCGCCCGCCGCCTGGCGTCTTCAAATTCATCGGGTCCGCTTGGTGCGTCGGCGTCGTCACCGGGCGCGACCAGAACGAAATAAAGCGACTGGACCAGGAAGAACATCCAGATCCCCAAGGCCCAGGTCACCGGCGTGTGAGGCGCGAAGCTTTGCACCAGCAATCCGCCGCCAAGTCCCAAGGCAGCCTCGGCCAGGATACGTCCGGTCACCGGTCCGGGAAAGCAGATGCCGGACCGGACCCAGCCGAGCACCAGCAGAGCGAGAATCAAAAAGCCGCGATGGGTGCCCAAAACCGCGAATGCCATCAACACCAGGGCCGGAAATAGCACGGATAGCCGGCCGCCGCGTCCCCATCGGGCCAGCAGCAGGGCATAAAGACCGATCACCGCGCCGATGATGAGCCGGAATGCGGGCCCGGGGTGAAAAAACCAGCCCGCCGCCATCTGGGCCGGCACGAACGCCAGGCCGCTCAGCAATCCGAAGACCAGGGTGGTTCTCACGCGTTTGTTCATCATGCCGCACCTCTCTTCCCGCCTTCCTTGCGGCGCAGCAATTCCAGTTCCACCTCTTCATCGGTGACGGTCGCCGCACCGGTTGCGCGCCATTTGTGGGCGCCGGGCCAGTCCGCGTCTTTTTCCCGGTCCAGGTAGCGGGTAGCCTTGAGTTTCAGGGCGTCGTATTCGTTCCGTCTGCGGTCCAGATCCGCCTGGGCGTCGTTGATTTCCCGGTCAAGGGTTTCAACGTGCCGCGCCAACTCCGCGCAATGGCGGGAGAGCGGCTTCTCTTTTTTGATCAGGAACCGCGCGATATCGTCCCGATCCTTGGCGATGGCCATGTCGATGTCGGCTTCCAGGGCGGCGATCTCTTCACGGCGCGTTTTGAGGTCGTTTCGGGCTGTGTCCCGGGCCTCAATCTTCCGGTCCAGAGCGGACCGTCGGGCGGTCAGAGCGGATTCCATTTCCCGGAGGCACTGCCGCAGCATCAACCCGTTATCCTCGAACTGGTCCATTACGCCGTGGACATCCGCTTTAAACAGTCGGGTGAATCGCGTCATAATGCTCATGTTGATCTCCTTTC
>CAYPCE010000027.1:21854-24957 GCA_964409085.1 uncultured Desulfobacteraceae bacterium
GCGCCGGCGCCCCGGTCCGCGATGGCGGTCATGAGGCTTTCGTTGAAATCCTGCCCCACGCCCACGGTAGAGACGGCGAAGCCCCGCTCCAGGGCCAGGGAGGCCATGTTGCCCAATGCTGCGACATCCGTAACGCCCCGGTTGGCCAGACCGTCGGAGATGAGGATGGTCCGGCCCCGGTTGCCGTCCGCCCCGCCGTCCCGGCCCGCCGTCAGCAGGTTCATGCCGGCTTGGAGGCCGCCGCCAAGGTTGGTGGCGCCGTTGGCGTAGATGGACCGGATTGCAGTGTCGAGCCGTCTGCGTCCGTCCGGCGTCATTCGGGTGAGGACGGCGTCGGTGCGGACCCCGTCGGAATAGCTCACCAGGGCCAGCCGGTCCCGCTCCGTGAGGGTGGAGATCAACCCCCGGACGGCCTGGCGGGCGTCGGCGATCTTTTGCCCTTCCATGGAGCCGGAGCGGTCCAGGACGATCACCATGTCCACCGCGCCCAACGCCTCATCGGGGTTGGGCGCGATGTCCGCGGCGCTCAGGGTCAGTTCGAGGGCCACGGTTCCGTCGCCGTTGAGCACCACCTTGTTCTGGCTCAACTGACCCGACAGCGACACCACCCCGTCTTTCACGGTGACGGGCGGCGGTGTCACCGGCGGCTGGGGGTTGCGATCCGTGAAGGCCATGGCCGCGCAGGTAACGGCGATCAGGCTTCCGACGACGACCAGTGATTTGAAAACGTTCTTTTTCATGGTATCCTCCTTTGGTGTGGGTGTGACATTCACATCGTTTCCATCGTTGACTCCATCATGCGGCCGTCGAAGGGAAAGTGCAATTCAAAGAAATGTAAAAAGAAACAGGCGGTTTTTTACATAAGTTTTGCTTTTCGTGGATGGGATTGGATGATAGGAAAAAGATATGAAATCATCGAAAGCCAAAATTCTGGTGGTCGAAGACGACCCGGCGATCCAGGAGGGGTTGCTGGACGTGCTGGTCTTCAACGGATTCGCGCCCGAGGGCGTATCCGACGGTAGAGAAGGACTGGATAAGGCCCTGACGGGTTCCTGGGACCTGATCCTGCTGGACGTCATGCTGCCCACCATGGACGGGTTTACGATCTGTAAAAATGTCCGCAAGGAAAAGCCGGCCCAGGGGATCATCCTTTTGACCGCGAAAGGTTCCGAGGACGACATCGTCGCCGGGTTCAAATGCGGGGCCGACGATTACATTCCCAAACCGTTTTCACTCCGGGAGCTTATGGTTCGGGTGGAGGCAGTCCTTCGGCGGACCGGAAAGGTTCCGGCGGATGACCAGTTTTCCGTTAGCGGCATCGATTTCGACGGCCGGAACCTCATGGCGGTCCGGGGCGCAGACAAAACTGAACTGACCCGGCGGGAGATGGACATCGTGGCGTATCTCCACCGCAACGGGGATCGGATCGTCTCCAAAAAGGAACTTCTCACCGAGGTCTGGCAGTACGCCGACGCCGACATCGAGACCCGGACGGTGGACATCCATATCCTCAAGCTGCGGAAAAAGATCGCCTCGCTCACCGGCGAGACGCCGTTTATCGTGACAGTGCGCGGCGAGGGGTACCGGCTGGAGGCGGGGGGATGAAGCGGCTCCGGATGTTCATCCTCCTGTTTTGCGTGGCCCTGTCGGTTCCGGTGGGGTATTTCGTGCTCCGGACCTACCGGAGCCTGGAGCAGGAGGAACGGGCCCAGCTCCGGTTTTTCGCCGAGACGATTTTCGCGGAGATGGAGCGGGAAATGGCGGCCATCGTCCGGCGGGAAGAGGGGAGGGCGGTGGATGAATACAACTACCGCTATATCCCCGAAACGGCGGACGCCGACGGCGGCGCGACCATCCGTTCCCCCCTGTCTCGACCGCCCGACGCCCCCTACATCCTCGGCTATTTCCAGAACAACCCGGACGGATCGTTCCAGACGCCTATGGCTGAAAACGCCGAAATGCCCGCAGCGGAACTGGCGGACGCGGTGTCCCGGCTGCGGCGGGCCAACGCCGTTTTCAACGGGAAGCGAACCACGGAGGCGGCCCATCCGGCCGCGCCGCCGACGCCGAGCGTCCGGGAGATGCAGGCGGCGCCACAGCAGCAGCAACAGCGATCCGGGTTTGCCGACCGGTTCCTCTCCCGCCAGCGGAAGGAGAAGATTTCCCTCGGGCAGGAAACGAAGCGGGTGGAAGAAATCACCATGAGCCAGGCCCGGAACTTGGCCAAGGCCGACCGGAAGGTCCGTGCCCCGGCGCCGTCCATGGCGGCAAAGACCGAAGGTTACCGGACCCGGAATGATGCAACGGCCGATGCGTGGGAACCGTTCGCCAAGGATGAAGGCCGAACCCCGGGCGTCCTCGCCGAGGCCGAAGAGACCGGTTTAGAGGAACAGAGCAAGCTCCAGGCCGAGGTGGATCCGATGCAGTCGGTGTTTCTGGACGGCGACGAGATTTTCATCTTCCGGCGGATCGCGATCGGCAACCGCATTTATCGCCAGGGATTCGTGTTGCGGCCCAAGCCGTTTTTAGAGCACCTGGCCGACGCCCATTTCGCGGGCCAGCCCATGTCGCGTTTCACGGAACTGCGCCTGGCGGTTGCCGAGTTCCGCGGCACGCCGGTTTCAGCCCGGTTCGGCGCGCCCATCGATGCGCCCCGCTTCGTGGTGGACCGCGCCTTTCCGCGACCCTTTTCGTTTCTCCGGGCCACGCTCACCTGCGAGACCATCCCGCCGTCAGAAGGGCGGTCTACCCTGCGGATTATGATCGGGGTCCTGTCCGCCATCGTCCTGCTGGGGCTCTTGGCCATTTACCAGAGCGCCCGGGTGGTGGTGGACCTGTCGGAACGGCGGTCCCGGTTCGTCTCGTCGGTGACCCACGAACTCAAGACGCCCCTGACGTCCATCCGCATGTACATCGAAATGCTGGAGCAGGGCATGGCCCGGACCCCGGAACGGGAGGCCGAATACTATCGCGTCCTGGGGTCTGAGACGGCCCGGCTTTCCCGGCTCATCAACAATGTCCTGGAATTTTCCAAGCTGGAAAAAAAGCAGTTCCGGCTGGAACCGGTGGAAGGCGATTTCCGGGAGGTGATCGACGAGGTCCG
>CAYPCE010000028.1:0-24662 GCA_964409085.1 uncultured Desulfobacteraceae bacterium
GTCGACGATCCGGGTTTCCCGGTCAGAGCCGGGCAGGCCGATGGCGCCCACCTTATGACTGTTTTCCATGCCGAGATGAACACATCCCGGCCCCGTGCATTCCGTGAGGCCGTAATTGGTGTCGTACTGGTGATGGGGAAAGATCTTTTGCCACTCCCGCACCAGGCTCCGGGGCACGGGCTGGGCGCCGATGTGCATGAGCCGCCACTGGTCCAGCTTGTAGTGTTTCAGCTTGATTTCACCGCTTTCGATGGCCAGGAGGATGTCCACGGCCCAGGGGACCAGCAGCCAGAAGATGGTGACGTTTTCTTCGGATACGGCCTCAATGATCCACCGGGGCTGAATCCCCTTGAGGATGACCGCTCTGGCCCCCACGATGAAATTGCCGAACTAGTGCATCTTGGCGCCGGTGTGATACAGCGGCGGGATGCACAGGAAAGTGTCGTCTCGGGGCAGCCGATGGTGGCTGTTTTCGCAGATGCAGGCCGCCTCCAGGTTCCGGTGCGTCAACTTCACCGCCTTGGGATCGCCCGTGGTGCCGGAGGTGAAATAGAGGGCCGCGTCGTCCAGGATGCTCAAATCCACCGTCGGGTCTTCCGGCGCGCCGGAATCGAGAAAGGCTGCGTAGCCGACGGCGTAATCGGGCCGATTCGCTTCCGGCCCTACAAAAACGTAGGTCTCCACAGTGGCGTCGATCTCCGACTTGATTTGGTCCACGCGGTCGATGAATTCCTCGCCGAAGACGAACGCCTTGGCTTCGGCGACTTCGGTGCAGTAGGCGATGCCCTTGGCCAGGAAACGGAAATTGAGCGGGACCGCCAAAGCGTCGGTCCGTAGGATGCCGAAATATACGGGGAGCCATTCGATGCAGTTCATCATGAGATGGACCACTGTGTCGCCTTTGCGGATGCCCCGGGCCACCCGGTTGGCCTGTTCGTCGAATTCATCCCACGTCATCTCAACCCGCCGGTTTAGCTCCGGTACCCGCTCGATGAGCGCCGTCTCCCCGCCGAACCGGCGTCCGTTCCTGGCCAGAATCTCCGTAATGATCATGCGATACGTCCTCTACATCGTTTTCAGTTGGCACAAATGGTTCTGATCCGCAAAGACCGCCCCATCTTTTTTCAGTAGTTCGATGGCCCGGGGCACTGGTTCATTTGAATGGGATGCTCAAGTTAAGCGGGCATGGGAACCATCAAGAGTTCTTTCCAGGAAAGCGGTTTGTGAAGAATTCCTATGGCAACAGCCGGAATTTCTTTTGTAGTGAAATGGGTAGGCATGAAATTATGCGCAACCCAATACATATCAAGAGTTCTCTGGAGACCGTTGTTGTTTTTTGCATAAGTATTTGACTTTCTGATAAAAGTGGAGTTATGACGACGAAGAGAACTGTTGAACGCTTCGCAGTGGTTGGCATGAATGTCCTTGTCGCCAATATTTTGCTCCGTGTCGGGATGTTCAGAACACGGCGTCTGATATTTCGGGCGCTTGGGCCTCTCTTATGGGCTTGGGTTCCTTTGTTCTTCACCCTGACTTTGACCCCTTTCTTGAGGGTTTTTCGGGGGCGGCCTTATCACCAAAACCGGTGGAAATGGTGGACCGGTCCGTGCCCGTTTCCCAGCCGGTAGGCGGCGCCGGCCCCGATCGCCTCGGTGATGTAGGTTTTGGCCGTTCTCACGGCGGTCTCCGGATCCTCCCCATGGGCGAGACCGGCGGCGATGGCCGAAGAGAGGGTGCAGCCGGTGCCGTGGGTGTTGCGGGTATCGACCCGGGTACCGGGCAGGGGGAGGTACCGGCCGGAGGCGGCCCCGTAGAACAGATCGGTGGCATCCCCCTCGGTCAGGTGTCCGCTTTTCAGGAGGATATGACGGCCGCCGATCCGGGCCAGGTCCGCGGCGGCCGCTTCCATGGCTCCCCGGTCGCGGATTTCCCGGTCCAGCAGCACCGACGCTTCGGGGAGATTGGGGGTGACCACCTCGGCCAGGGGCATCAGCCGGTCCCGGATGGCCGCCACGGCGTCGTCTTGCAGCAGCCGGTCGCCGCTCTGGGCCACCATCACCGGGTCCAGGACGATGCGCCGGACCGCGTACGTCTCGAGCCGCTCGGCCACCGTTTCGATGAGGTCTGCCGAAAAGAGCATGCCGATCTTCACGGCGTCGGCCCCCATATCGGTGAAGATGGCGTCCATCTGCTGGGACACGAACACGGGGGGAACCGGATGAATCCCCGACACCCCCCGGGTGTTCTGGGCCGTCAGGGCGGTAATCACCGACATGCCGTAACATCCCAGGGCCGAAACGGTCTTGAGATCCGCCTGGATGCCGGCGCCGCCGCCGCTGTCCGAGCCGGCGATGGTGAGGACGGTTTTGTAGGGTTGGGTCATGGGTTGGGCTCCTTTTTTCGGATAGGGACAGAGGGACAAAGGGACAAAGGGAGAAAGAGAGCCTTTGGAGTGATTCGCATAAGGTCCACTGAGTCCACGTCGTCCACATCGTCCATCAGGGTCATTGGGAGGGGTTCAAGGGAAAATGGTTCCAGCCGGAGCGGGCCAGGTCCATCGGGGTTCCGTCGCGAACCAGCACCGGTTTTCCGTCGTCGGTGATACGGCCGATGGCGTAGAGGGGGCGGCCGAAGCGCGTCCTGAATCCCGCTTGAATCGTTTCCGCCCGGTCCGGGGCCAGGGTGCAGAGGAGGACGTAATCTTCTCCGCCGGCGAGGGCCCAGTCCACGGGATCGACATCGCAGTGCCGGCAGAACGCGCGGAGATCGGCGGAGAGCGGCACGTTTTCCGCCTCGATCCGGGCGCCGACCCCGCTTTCTTCCAGGATGTGAAGCAGATCGCTGCTCAGCCCGTCGCTCACATCGATGAGGGCATGCGTTCCATCGGCTTCCGCCAGAAACCGCCCTTCGTCGATGGCCGGTTCCGGCCGGTGGTGGGCCGAGAGAAGGGGGCGGAACAGATCGATGTCCGCCGGCGATGCGACCAACAGCAAATGGAGCCCGGCCCGGCTGTCGCCCACAGTCCCGGTGATGCAGACGATGTCGCCCGGCCGGGCCGTGTCCCGGTACCGGATCTCCCAGGGGTCGGCCAGTCCGATGACGGCGATATTGACGATGAGATCCGTCCGGGAGCCGGTGGTGTCGCCCCCCAGCAGATTGACATCGTACCGGTCGGCCAGGGTTTTCATCCCCTCGTAGAACCCATCCAGATAATCCAGCGAGCAATCGTCGGGGATCCCGATGCTGATGAAGGCCTCCCGGGGAACGCCGCCCATGGCGGCGATGTCGCTCAGATTGACCGCCAGGGCCTTGTGGCCCAGGTCCCGGCCGGAAATCCGATCCCGGAGAAAATGGACCCCTTCCACCAGCAGATCGGTGGTGACCAGGCTGACCCGGTCCGGATCACTCTGAAAGACCGCCGCATCGTCGCCGATCGCCTTTAGCACCCCCTCGGGCCGTACCAGGCCGCCCCGGGTCATCCGGCGGATAAACCCGAACTCGCCGATCCGGTTCAGCGCCATGGCGTCTCCCCTTTCTCTTCCCGAATGCGGCAACGGGCCGGTATATCCGCCGATTCCAACCCGTGGAGGGCGTCGAGAAACCCGATGGTGAAGCTGCCCGGGCCGGCGGCCGTCTCGGCGGCCGTTTCTCCGGCCAGGCCGAAAAGGGCCAGGGCCCCGGCCGCGGCCGCCGCCCCGTCGTCGTCTACCGCCAGGAACGCGGCCATCACGGCGGTGGCGGCGCACCCCATACCGGTCACCCGGGCCATCAGCGGATGGCCGTTTTCCACCCGGAACCGCCGGCGGCCGTCGCTCACCAGGTCCGTCGGCCCGGTGACGCACAGGACGGCCCCCAGCCGCCGGGCCGCGTCCGCCAGTCCCCCGGCCGCATCGGCCACCGAATGGCTCGCATCCACCCCTTTGGCCGATCCCGGGGCGCCGCCCAGACCCCGGACCTCAGACGCATTCCCGCGCACCGCCGTCACGCCGCCGGTGGAAAGGATCGTCCGGGCCGACGCCGTCCGGTACCCGGTGCTCCCCACCCCCACCGGGTCGAAGACCACGGGGATCCCCCGCCGGGCGGCCCGCTCCGCCGCCCGGACCATGGCGTCCACGGTCGCCGGGCAGGGGGTCCCGATGTTGAGCATCAGGCCGGCGGCGTGATCGACCATCTCCTCGACCTCCTCGACGGCAGGGGCCATCACCGGGGAAGCGCCCAGGGCCAGCAGCCCGTTGGCCACGAAATTGACCGTGACCGGATTGGTGATGCAATGGATCAGCGGCCGGTCCTGCCGGATCCGTTCCAGATTCTCCGCGGCCCGTTCCGCCAACTGCCGCACCCGTCCCTCCTCTGTACGCCGGTTTCGCGCAAAAAAGCCGCTTCCCGATGGAAACGGCATTCCCCTGGTTAACCGATGCGGGCGGCGGGGTCCCGGCGAAACCACCGGTCCCCGCTTCCCCTCGGGGGACCATCGACCGCCCATCCGTACCGCGGCGATCGGGGCCCGGAAGATCAGGCCCCGTCGGCCACCGCGACCACGGTGCGGCCCTTCTTTTTCCCCGCCAGAATCTCGTCGATATGGCCGCTCAATTCCGCCAGCGGGACGCGCTGGATCAATCGGTCGAGAGCGTCGATCCGCCATTCGTTGGCCATCTTTCCCCACAACTGGTGCCGGACGTCCATGGGGCAGTTCTGGGAATCGACCCCCAGGAGGCTGACGCCCCGGAGAATGAAGGGATAGACGGTCAGCGGCAAGTCGCCCGAGGCCACGTTGCCGCAACAGGTGACGCTGCCGTGGAGCCGGGTCGACTTGACGGCCGTGGCCAGAGTGTCGCCGCCCACCGTGTCGACCACGCCGGCCCACCGCGCCTTGAGCAGGGGGCGGCCGCTGCCGTCCACGGCCTCGTCCCGGCCGATGACCGATGCGGCCCCCAGGTCCCGGAGAAATGCGTCGGCGTCGGGTTTGCCGGAAACCCCGGTCACCTCGTACCCCGCCCTGGCCAGAAAGGCGACCGCCAGGCTTCCCACCCCGCCGGTGGCCCCGGTAACGAGAACCGGGCCGCCCTCGGGGGCGATCCCCCGGTTTCCCAGGTGGTGAACGGACAATGCCGCGGTGAGACCGGCCGTGCCGTAAGCCATGCTCTCTTCGTCGCTCAGGTTGTCGGGGATCGGCACCACCCAGCCGGCCGGGACCCGGATGTACTGGCCGAACCCGCCGGCGGTGTTCATCCCCAGGTCATACCCCGTCACCAGGACCCGATCGCCGGCCTTGAAACCGGCGGCATCGCTGGCCGCCACCTCCCCCGCCGCGTCGATGCCGGGGGTGTGGGGGTAGGAGCGGGTCACGCCCCGGTTGCCGATGGCTGACAGGGCGTCTTTGTAGTTGAGGGAGGATCGGGTCACCCGGATCAGCACCTCCCCTTCCGGCAGGTCCGAAAGGGTTCGTTCTTCAATGTCCCGGGTAAAGGATTTCTCCGGTCCTTCCCGGACCACCATCGCCTTGAAAGTCGTTTCGCTCATGATCTCCTCTCTTGTCGGGAGTTACGGTTTCCGCACCAACCGGGCGGCCGATTCGAAGGTCTCGTTCAGGGCGAGGGTGGCCTCGGCCACCTCCCGCAGCTTTCCGGCCAGCGGTTCGTTGCCGTTTTCCGCCGCCTTCCCGGCCCATTCCCGGTAGGTGGCGGCGTGGTCCCGATTGTGCGTTATCCAGTGGTCCAGCATCGTCGCCATCTTGTCCTCGAAGGAGATGCCACCGGTTTCATGGGCGTGGGAATGAGAATGGCCGTGGGAATGATCATGTTCGTGGGGATGGCCCATTTATCGCCTCCTTTCAGAGGGGTTGGGAATTGTGTGCCTCACATTTGCTTCAGAAACTCGTTGAATCCCATCTTTTCATAGGCGTCCGTATAAATGAACCGGAGAAGGGGGAGAAGGGTTTCGGCCGGCAGATAGCCGGGTTGATTGCCGATCCGTTCCCCTGTTTCCGTCAGAAACCAGGAGACGGGCAGCCCCTTGACGCCGAATTCGGCGGCCCGCTTCGGCTTTTTGTCCGAATTGATCCGGACCGGAACGAAGTTGTCGTTGAGATAGGCGATGATCCGTTTGTCCTCAAAGGTGGTCCGGTCCATCTGTTTGCAATAGCGGCACCAGTCGGCGTAGAAATTGACAAAGACCTTCTTTCCGTAGTTCTTGGCCCGGGAGAGCCCTTCATCGTACCCGAACCACTCGATGTCCGTGGTGTTCCGGGCGGATGTCGCCGTTGCCGTGAGGGTCCCGTCCGCCGCTGTCGGCGTCGCGTCATCGGACCCTTTCGTCCCGGTCGCCGGATCATCGGCCCCGGCCGTCGCGCTGTCCGTCCCGGTGTTGCCGCACGCCATCGCAAGGAGGGTGAGCAGAACGACGCCGATGATGGCCAATCGTTTAAAATGTAATGTCATTTGTAAACTCCCATTTGTTGAAACGCTGCATCGTGGATGCGAATCCCGCGATCCCGCGATGGATCCCACTGTATCGGGAAAGCGCATTGAAAGTAAAGGCTTTTATCCCGATCCCCGGCGGTTGTCCATGCGCCGCTTCACGGCCCGCATCCGTTCCGCCAGTTCGGCGGGCGGCAGGAAGCGGGTAACGGTGTCATCCGGCAAGATCCGGCCCCGGCTGTCGAGAAAGACCAGGGCCGGCAGGCCCACCACGCCGTATTTCTCATGGAGGGCCGTGATCCGCGGGGTTGACGGATCGGTGCTGTCGATCTTCAGCGCCACGAAACCATCGGCCTGGCGGACGACCGCCGGGTCGGGGAAGGTCTCGGCCTCCATCCGCCGGCAGGCGCTGCACCAGTCGGCCCGGAAATCGATCATCACCGGTTTTCCCTCGGAGCGGGCCGCGGCCAGGGCCGACGGCTCGTTCCGCAGCCACTCGATGCGGCCGGCGGCCCGTTCCGGGCCGGTGGGTGGGGAGAACCGGTCCCCCAGGGCGAACCGGGCCACGTAGGCCGCTCCCAGCACCACCAGGAGGATGCCCGCGGTTTTCATCACCCGCCGGCGCCCGCCGGTGTCGGCCGCCAGGGGGTCGAAGGCCCCGGCAAAGACGCCGAGACCGGTGAGGAATCCGCCCAGGGCCAGCCAGAAGGTGCCGTGCCGGAGCACCGGTTGGAGGTAGTAGAGGGCCCCCGCCAGGAGGAGCACCCCGAAGAGATGTTTGAGCCGCACCATCCAGGCCCCGGATTTGGGGAGGCCGGCCACCGCGCCGGAGAAGGTCCCCACCACCAGGAACAGCATTCCCATGCCCAGGGAAAAGGTCCACATGATCAGAAACCCCATGAACTTGCTGCCCAGACCGGCGATGTAGACCAGGACCGCCACCAGCAGCGGCCCCACGCAGGGACCCACCACGGCCCCGGAAGCGATACCGGTGAAAAAGGCGCCCGCGGCCCCCGCGCCCTTGGCACCCCCAAGCCGGGACGAGAGCGCGGCCGGAACCTGAATATAAATGACGTCGAACATCCCCAGGGCGAGCAGGATAAACAGCGCCGCCACGCCGATCCGGACGGCCGGATGGCTCGCCCAGGCCCCGAAGAGCCCGCCGGTCCAGGCCGCCGCCACGCCCAGTGCGGCATAGGTCAGGGACATGCCCAGCACGTAGAGGACCGAGAGCCCGAACCCACGGAGAGGCTTTCCGCCGCTCCCGGCGCCGATGACGCTCACCGTGACCGGGATCATGGGATAGACGCAGGGGGTGAGGCTGGCCAGGACCCCCCACAAAAAGGCGGCCGCCAGCACCCCGAGCATCCCGAAGCGTGCCGCGGCCTCGGCAAAGGCCGACGGTCCGGTCTCCGGAGGGGACGCTTCGGCGTCGGCCGCTCCCGCCCCGGCCGGCGGCGTCACCGGTTCGAAAAAGGGGGCGGTAACGGTCCCGGCCGCTGCGATTTCAAGGTCCGCCTGGAGAGTCTTCTGTTCCGGCAGAAAGCACATCTCCCGGGTGCATCCCTGATACGTCACCGTAAGGGGAATCCTGCGGGCTCCGGGCCGGGCGTCCGGCGTCGTGCGCACCGGCAGTTCGAGGACCACCGTCCCTTCGTAGATGGAGACCGTTCCCATGAAGGGATCCGTCTTCTCCTTGCCGGCCGGTTTGACCGGATCACCGAAAGACAGCCCCGGGACCTCGCCGGGCGCGATCGTGGTCTTGTGGGCGTACAGGTAATGGTCGGGGGAGATGGAGAACGCGACGGTGATGAGGCCCTCCGACCCCGGAGCCAACTGTCGGGGGGCGGTTTCAATGCGGACGGTAAAGGGGGCTTCCGCCCCCCATCCCAACAGGGGGGAGACGATCAGGCTCACGGTCACCAGGAACCGGACAATGGTGCGTCGGTCAAGTGGAAAAGGAGCGGTCATCCTCGGTCTCCTTGCGGATTTCATACAGCAGGACCCACACCCCGACAGCCAGGATCGCCAGGTCCCGGAACAAGTACCAGGTATTGCCGCCGCCGCTCTCGTCGGCGACCGAAAAGCAGCCGCAGGCCATGTCCACCCCGCGGATCATGTTGATCGCCAGCGCCGCCGTGAACACGATCATCAGGCCATTGACGATCACCACGCTCCCCAGGGTGAGACGCCCGGCGATGAGCAGCACGCCGCACACGGCTTCAACCCAGGGGAGCAGGATCGCCACAGGATGGATCATCCCCTCCGGCAGCAGCATGTAGTTCTGGATCATCTCGGCAAAGGCGGCGGGATGGCGGATCTTGTCCCAGCTGGCCAGGACGAAGATCCCCCCCAGTCCGATGCGCAGTAGCAGATATACCCGGCTTTCGGCCGGGGAACCGGTCTCTAACACGTCCATCTCCCTTCCCTCCGCTCTATCCGCCGCTCAGTTCCTTTGACCGCCGGGCCGCGGCCACCACCGCTTTGGCGATATGGTCCTTGACATCGGCCGATGCCATCACATCCAGGGCCGCCTGGGTGGTGCCGCCGGGGGAGGTGACTTTCCGCCGGAGCGAAGCGGGGTCCTCGCCGCGCTCCTCCATGAGCCGAACGGCGCCCTTGATCGTCTGCACGGTGAGGGCCGCCGCGTCTTCGGGCCGGAGACCGGCCCGGATCCCCCCTTCGGTCATGGCTTCGATGAAATAAAACACATAGGCGGGTCCGGACCCGGACACACCGGTGACGGCGTCCAGAAGCGATTCCTCCAGTTCCCGGACCTCTCCCATGGCCGACAGGATCTCCCGGGTGAGCCGGATATCCGCTTCGTCGGCATCGGCATTTGGGCTCATGCCCGACATGCCCGACAGGACCAAGGCCGGGGTATTGGGCATGACCCGAATCACCGGCATCCGCTTCCGGGCCTCGGAATCGAGGGGGCCGTGGAGCAGACCGGTGATCTTCCGGATGGGGGTGCCGGCCGCGATGGAAATGACCAGGGTCCGGTCCGGGTTGGCGTAATCCGGCCGGCCGGCGATTTCCGACAGCACCTCGGCCATCATTTGGGGCTTGACCGCCAACACCACGATGTCCGAATCCATGAAGAGGCTGAAATTGTCCGGTGCCACGGAGACGCCGTAGGTTTGGGCCATTGCCCGACACCGCTCTTCCGATGCGTCACTGATGGTGATGGCGTCGGACGTGTAGATGTTCGCGCCGATCAGGGCGCCGATCATCGCCTCTCCCATGTTGCCGGCGCCGATAAAACCGATCCGTTGGGTCATGTGTCGCTCCTCTGGGTTTGGATTCGTCCGCCCGATGGGTCAAGAATAGCTTGACTTCTCCTCCATCATTTCAGTATTTTCCCATACTGGGCGGTGCCAATACGAATCAGTAATTCTTGAACACCGAAAAATCAAGAGGCCGAGAGGTTCCCCGTTCATGTTTATCTTTGGTCATTTTATCAATGCAATCGCTGTGGTTCTGGATTATGCGCTGGTCATCTACATGTGGATCGTGATCGCCCGGGCGGTATTGTCGTGGGTGAACCCGGACCCCTACAACCCCATCGTCCGCTTCATCAACAACGTAACAGACCCGGTCATGTACCAGATCCGGCGCAATCTGCCGGTGGTATACGGCGGCATCGACCTGTCCCCCATCCTGGTCCTGCTGGCCATTGTCTTTTTGCGGACATTTCTGGTCGCTACCCTGTTCAGCATGGCGCAAACCCTGATGTAACACAAATCGAGGTAATCCCATGGCAAAAATCGACGCCTTTTTCAAACTGATGAACGACCAGGGGGGCTCCGACCTCCACCTGGTGTCGGGGCAGCCCCCGGCCATCCGCCTCCGGGGCGACATCGAGCGGATCAAGTACAAGACCCTCGACAACGACGGCCTCAAGGCCATGCTCTACGAGATTGCCCCGGAAGACAAGGTCAAGGTCTTCGAGGAAACGGGCGATGTGGATTTCGGTTATGAAATCCCGGGGCTCGCCCGCTACCGGGCCAATTTTTTCATGCAGCGGAACGGCTGTGCCGCGGTTTTCCGGGAGATCCCGAGCAAGATCCTGACCGCGGAACAGCTGGGCCTCCCCCCGGTGCTCTCCAAACTGGCCAGCCTCCCCCGGGGCCTGGTGCTGGTGACCGGGCCCACCGGGTCCGGCAAATCGACCACTCTGGCCGCCATCATCGACGTGGCCAACAGGAACCGAAACGACCACATCCTCACCGTCGAAGACCCTGTCGAATTCGTCCACGAGAGCCAGGGATGCATCGTCAACCACCGGGAGGTCGGAACCCACACCAAAACCTTTTCCGCGGCCCTCCGCGGCGCCCTCCGGGAGGACCCGGATATCATCCTGGTGGGGGAGATGCGGGACCTGGAGACCATCCGGCTGGCGGTGGAGGCCGCTTCAACCGGCCACCTGGTCTTCGGCACCCTCCACACCAGCAGCGCGGCCAAGACCGTGGACCGGGTCATCGAAGTGTTTCCGGCCAACGAGCAGGAGCAGATCCGATCCACCCTGTCGGACGGTCTCCGGGCGGTGGTGGCCCAGGTCCTCTTCAAGCGCGTTGACAAAAAGGGACGGTGCTGCGCCCAGGAGATCATGATCGCCACCCCCGCCGTCCGCAACCTGGTCCGGGAGAACAAGACCTACCAGATCAACTCGGCCATGCAGACCGGAAAGAAATACGGCATGCAGGTGCTGGACGACGCCATCATGGGCCTGCTGGACAAGAAAATGATCAGCCCGGACGAGGCGTATGTTAAATCCAACGACAAGGCCCGTTTCCGGCCGTTGTTGAAGAATCCGCCCACGGATTTCACGGACGCATAGTGGGTGGTGAATAGTGGGTAGTGAGCAGCAGTGAATAGTGGACGGTGGAATCTGGCGTAAAAAAAGCCACCATCCAGAAGCCACTGACCACTATCCACCATCCACTATCCACTGCTTTGAGGAGGCCCTATGAGAAAGCAGGAGATCGATTACATCCTGACCCGGATGCTGGATTCCCACAGCAATGTCTCCGACCTGAACATCACGGTGGGCAAACCCTTCCAGGTCGAGAGTTCGGGGCAACTTGTGGGCGTGGAACTCGACCCGCCGGTCAACGAGCTGACGCCGTTTCAAACCGAGGTCTTCGCCCTCAACCTGATCAACGGCGACCGCCGCCTCACCGAGACCCTCTTGCGGGAGGGGTCCTGCGACCTCTCCTACGAGTTGCCGGGCAAATCCCGCTTCCGGGTCAACGTGTTCGCCCAGCGCGGAAAATACACCACCGTGTTGCGTCAGCTGGCCACCAAGATCCCCACCCTGGAGGATCTGGGCCTTCCCAAGGCCTTTTCCGAGATGGCCAAGGAAAAAAACGGGATCATCTTCGTCGTCGGGGCCACCGGATCGGGGAAATCCACCTCCCTGGCGGCGGTGCTCAACGACATCAACGAAAGCCAGGCGGTGCATGTGGTGACCCTGGAAGATCCCGTGGAGTTTTCCCATCCCCACAAAAAGGCCACCTTCAACCAGCGGGAGATGGGGCATGATTTCGATGCATTCTCCAGCGGGCTCCGGGCGGCGTTGCGCCAGGCCCCCAAGGTGATTCTGGTGGGGGAAATGCGGGACCGGGAGACCGTGGAGATCGGTCTGAGCGCCGCCGAAACCGGCCACCTGGTGCTTTCCACCCTTCACACCGTGGACGCCGGCCAGTCCATCGACCGGATCCTGGGCATGTTCACCATCGAGGAGGAAAAGCAGATCCGGATCCGGCTGGCCGGCACCGTCCGGTGGATCGTCTGCCAGCGCCTGCTGCCCAAGATCGGCGGGGGACGCGTGCCCGCCTTCGATGTGCTGGGGAACAACATGCGGGCCCGGGAGGCGGTCCTCAACGGTGAGCAGGAGGGCAAGACCTTCTACGACATCCAGACCGCCAGCCATCCCTTTGGCATGATGACCTTCGACGACAGTTGCATCGGTCTGTACTCAAAAGGCCTGGTGACCGAAGAGACCGCAATGGCCTACTGTTCCCGGCGGGGCGTCACCGGGCGCGGCATCGACCGGGTCAAGAGTGAACGGGGCGAGGCCACCACGGACATCGAGAACCTGGAAATCGACACCGGATACGGAAAAAAATAGGAGACGCCGACCATGGATGTCGCATGCGGCAAGTGCAGTGCCAAGATCAAGATCCCCGATAAGAAACTGGCGGGCATCCCCGAAGGGCAGACCATCGCCGTCACCTGCCCCAAGTGCAAAAACCGGATTACCGTCGACCCGGCCGGCGGTCCCAAAAAAAGCCCGGCACCGACATCCGGTGCCGGGCAGGAGAAGGAGGTCCCCGCCAAAAAGGCGGAGCCCAAGGGCGCGGATCCCGCTGAAAAAGAGCCGCCGAGCATGGGCAACCCCTTCGACTGGCTCGAGGAAGGGGCCATTACCGCCCTGATCTGCGAACCCGACGAGAACATGCGCACCCGGATCGCCTCGGTTCTCAAGTCGATGGGATACCACATTTCAGAGTCCCAGAGCCCCCGGGACGCACTGAAGCAGATGCGGGGGCACGAGTTCAATCTCGTGGCCCTCAACGAGAACTTCGGCACCCCCAATCCCGACGCCAACCATGTCCTCAAGTACCTGGATCAACTTCTCATGGCGGTTCGGCGAAACATCTTTGTGGTCCTTTTTTCCAGCCGGTTCAAGACCATGGACAACATGATGGCCTTCAACAAGAGCGTCAACATGATCATCAACCTGTCGGATGTCGAGAACCTGGAAAAAATCCTTCAGCGCGGGATCAACGAAAACAACGCCTTTTTTCGCGTCTACTGGGAATCGAGCAAAAAGCTTGACAAATAGACGGCCGGAAGCGACCCCCATGACCCACACCGCACCCTACACATGCACCGACTACCGGACGGAAATGATCCTCCTGGGATTGCGGCGCCGCCTGACGGCCGCAGACCTCGGAGAAGCAGAGCGGAAGGCCCTCCGCGCGGAAATACGGCAACTCGAGACGGACATGGGACTGGAACCCGATGCGAATACGTGACATTGCCCCCGGCTATTATCTCATTCCCCTTGACCAGAACCTGGCCGGCTTTACCGATTTCATCGGGGCCTGGCTCTACAAGGGGCCGGACACCACCTTTCTCGTGGACGTGGGGCCGGCGTCGACGGTTCCGGCCCTGGCCGCGGCCCTCCGGGACCTGGGGGTCGAGCGGCTGGCCGGCATCTTCCTCACCCACATCCACATCGACCATGCCGGCGGGGCCGGCGACCTTTTGACCCATTTCCCGGACACACCGGTGATCTGCCATCCCAAGGCGGTCCCGCACATGGTCGACCCGACCCGGCTGTGGGAAGGAAGCCTCAAGACCCTGGGGACAACCGCCGAGGCCTACGGCCCCATCGCGCCGGTCCCCGACCGGCTGCTGACCCCGGCGGAAAGCCCCTTTGATGTGGGCGCGGATGACCCCGTCGTGCCTTACCTCACCCCCGGCCATGCGCCCCACCACGTCAGCTACCGGTTCGGCGACGGGCTGTTCGGCGGGGAAGCCGCCGGCGTCTTCATGGATCTGGGCGACGGGGCCGTCTACCTGCGGCCAGCCACCCCGCCCCGATTTTTCCTGGAAACCAGCCTGAACAGCGTGGAAACCCTCCTGGACGTGCCCCACGCCCTTTACTGCTTCGGCCACTACGGCGCCACGCGCCGGACACCGGAACTTTTGGAGGCCCACCGGGAACAGCTCCATCGCTGGTCGGACCGGATCGGAAAAGAACTGGAGGAGGGCGACGGGCCGGATATCGTCGACCGGTGCATCGAAACGCTCCTGGCCAACGACCCGCTGATGGCGGCCTGGAACCGGATGCCTCCGGAGGTTCAGGAACGGGAACAGGGGTTTCTGCGCAATTCAGTGAAGGGGTTTATCGGCTATCTGACCGAAAGCTGAATCCACCCTCGCCCTTTATCCGTCTCTTTCCTTCCGGTAAATCAGCCGCAACCCCTCCAGCGTCAAATCCCCCTCCACCGACTCGATCACGTCGCACACCCGGCCCATGAGCGGGGCCAGACCACCGGTGGCGATCACCTTGGGGGGCGGGTCCATTTCAAGGGACATCCGGCGCACCATCCCCTCCACCAACCCCGCGTAGCCGTAAATGATCCCCGATTTGATGGAGCCGGCGGTGTCCTTGCCGATGACCCGGTCGGGCGACTGGAGCAGGTCGACCCGGGGCAGCTTGGAAGCGTTCATGAAGAGGGCCTCGGCCGAAATCCGGATGCCCGGACTGATGGCCCCGCCCAGGTATTCCCCCTGGGCCGACACGGCGTCGAAGGTGGTGGCGGTACCGAAATCGATGACGATGAGGCTCGTCCGGTACCGCTCGTAGGCGGCCACGGCGTTGACGATCCGGTCGGCCCCGACTTCCGCCGGGTTGCTGTAGAGAATGGGCATCCGGCCGGCGGTCTTGGCGTCCACCCACTGGGGCGGATGGCCCAGGTATTTCCGGCAAAAGGAATCGAGGATCGTCATCATGGGCGGCACCACGCTGGAGATAATGGTTTTCTGGATGCGGACCGGATCGATGCTTCCGGCGGCGAAAAGCCCTCGAATCAGTACGTTGAATTCATCCTCGGTGGTATTGCGTTCGGTCCGGATCCGCCAGTCCTCCACCAGCCGATCACCATCGAAGATCCCCAGTACGGTGTTGGTATTGCCCACATCGATCACGAACAACATAGCCGTTACGCTCTTTCTCTCCTTAAAAGCCGTTGCAAAACCCCATGGATCTGGTAAAAAACAACCCGTTACTTATGAGGCCGAAGGGCCGTCGTCAACAACAATTCACAGGGAAGCCGAGCCCATGACAAAAAGATCTGCCGGAAACGGGTGGTCCCGCCTGCGCCGTGCGATTTTCCTCTCCCCGGCCCGGATGTCGGTGGCCGGCTTCGCCCTTCTCATCGGCCTGGGGACCGTCCTGCTCATGCTGCCCGCCGCCGCCGACGGTCCCCGGCTGGGAGTGGTGGACGCCCTGTTCACCGCCACCTCCGCCAGTTGTGTCACCGGTCTCATCGTCGTGGATACGGGTTCCGCCTTTACGCTTTTCGGCCAGTGGGTCATTCTGGCGTTGATCCAGATCGGGGGCCTGGGCATCATGACCATTTCCACCCTTTTCGTGATGATGGCAGGGCGGCGGCCCGGCCTGGTGGGTCGGATGGCGATCCAGGACACCTATACCCACGGCAGCGAATGGACCCCGGCCGAGATCCTCCGGGATATGGTCCGATTCGTGGCGCTTATCGAAGGGCTCGGCATCCTGGTGCTCTTTTTCTGTTTTCTGCCCGACTACCCGGCCGCGCAGGCCTTCCATACGGCCCTGTTTCATTCGGTCAGCGCCTTTTGCAACGCCGGATTCGCCCTTTTTCCCGACAGCCTGGCCGGCTACCGGGAAAACTGGGTGGTCAACCTGACCGTCTGCGGCCTGATCGTCTCCGGCGGGCTGGGCTTCCTCGTGCTCTCTGAACTGAACCGCCGGCCGCTGCTCCATCGGCGGGTCCTGTCCCGCCTGAGCCTCCACTCGAAGCTGGTCCTCTCCACCACCGCGATCCTGCTGATGTCGGGAACCGTGCTGATCCTGTTTTTGGAATGGGACAACACCCTGGCCCCTCTCTCCCTGCCCGGCCGGTTTCTGGCGGCGTTCTTCCAGTCGACGACCCTCCGGACCGCCGGCTTCAACACCCTTCCCCTCGGCCAAATGGCCAACGTGACGCTGTTTCTGTTCATTCTCTTCATGTTTATCGGCGGGGGGCCGGGGTCCTGCGCCGGGGGCGTCAAGACCACCACCATCGCCAGCCTCTTTCTGGTGGGGTTGTCCCGGTTCCGTCACCACTACCGGCCCCAGGTCTTTTTCCGGACCCTCCATGAATCGAGCATCGCCAAGGCCATGAGCGTGGTGTTGACGGGGATTTTCATCATCGCCGTGGGAACGGGCTGCCTGCTGATCAGCGAACTGGGGGAGGTCCCCCATCCCGAGAGCCGGGGGAAATTTCTGGAACTGCTCTTCGAGATGGTGAGCGCCTTCGGCACGGTGGGGCTGTCCACCGGCGTCACCGGGGAGTTGACCGTCTGGGGCCGCCTGGTCATCACCGCGGCCATGTTCATGGGGCGGCTGGGACCGCTGGTGGTGGCCCTGGCCGTGACCCGGATGGACACGCCGCCCCGATACTATTACGCGACGGAACGGATCATGATCGGGTGACGCCCGTCGCCCGGTGAAAGGAATCGATATGGGACAGTTTGCCGTGATCGGTCTGGGGATCTTCGGCCACTACCTGGCCACCCACCTCTACGACAAGGGCCACGATGTGCTGGCCATCGACAAAAACAGTACCCACATCCAGGAGATCAAGGACAAGGTGAGCCAGGCCGTGGTGGCCGACGCCACCGACCTGGAGGCCATGAAGGCCCTGGAACTGGACGGGATGGACGCCGTGGTGGTCTGCATCGGAACCGTGATGAGCAATTCGATCCTGTCGGTGCTCAACCTGGCCGACATCGGGGTGAGGCAGCTCTACGCCAAGGCCCTGAGCGAGCCCCACGGCCGGATCCTCCTGAAGGTCGGCGCCACCGAGGTCCTCTACCCGGAAAAAGACACGGCCGTCACCCTGGGCGAGCGCCTCCACAACCCCAACATGCTGGAGTACCTTCCGTTTATCGAGGGATACAGCATCTCCAAATTCGAACCGCCGGAGCGGCTCGTCGGAAAACAGCTCCGGGAACTGGACCTCACCAACCGGTACGGCATCCAGGTGATCGCCGTCATCAAAAAGGGACGGAACGGCTCCCACGTCATCCCCAACGCCCACTACGAACTGGCGGCCGGGGACGTGCTCATTGTGCTGACCCCCGAGGGGGCGCTGGAGAAGTTGGAAAAGGAGGAATAGCGCTATCATCAGATCGAAAGATCGAAACAGCATGTTGAAAAACCGAAACGGTCGGTTGCGTCGGTGGCGGTAAGGGGTGCTGATGAAGATTATCGGCGAGCAGCGGTTAAAGCGCCGCCACCCGTCCCGCGAACGCCTCCTGCAACCGGCGCGTGACCGGTCCCGCGGCGCCGTCCCCCACCGGCGCGCCATCGATCCGGACCACCGGCATCACCTCGGTGGTGGTGCCCCACAGCATGGCCTCGTCGGCGTCCGTGAGTTCGTGCTGGAGGATGGGAAATTCCCGCACCCGGATGCCCAGCTCCCGGCAAAGGGAAACCGCCACGTTCCGGGTGGTCCCCGGCAGGATGAGGTTGCTGTAGGGGGCGGTGCGGACTTCGCCGTTGAACACGGCGGCGAAATTGGTGTGGGCCCCTTCGGTGACGGCGCCGTCCCGGACGAAAACGGCCTCTTTGGCCCCGGCTTCGGCGGCCCTCTGGGCCGCCAGCACATTCGGAAGCAGGGCCACGGACTTGATATCGCACCGGGTCCAGCGGATGTCGGGGACGAGAATGATGTTGACGCCGTTTTCCCATTCCTCTTCCGGCGGATCGAAGGCATACGCCGAGACGTAGACCGTGGGCGGGGTGTCGGCGGCCGGGAAGGCGTGCTTCCGCGTGGCGGCACCCCGGGTGACCTGGATGTAGACGGCGGCGTCCCCCGTTTCCAGCCCGTTTTCCACCAGAAGCCGGTGGGAGATCCCCTCCAGCCGGTCGACGCCGCCGAACCGGATCTTCAGTTCCCGCAGGCTCCGCGCCAGCCGGTCCAGATGGGCCCCGGCTTCGAACAATTTTCCCCCATAAACGCGAATCACCTCGTACACCCCGTCGCCGAACACAAACCCCCGGTCATCCGGGGAGATCCTCACCTCGTCTTTGGGCATCATCTGCCCGTTGAAATACACAATCATGGCCGGTCCTTTCCGAAGGTTTTTGTCCTCACTTATATCAGTCCAACGGTCAGGTCAATTCCAAAGGCCCCGTGAAAAAGCGATGTCTCAAATTCCCTGATTGACATTTGAATTTATCTAAACTAATAATTCAATATGGCGGTATTCATTAAATGAAATTTCTTTTATTTACTGAAAAATTTGAAAGGAGGGCATCATGAGCAAGCGAAGGGGGTTTTCGATCTCGACACTGATCCTCGTGTTTCTCTGTCTTTTTGTGTGGTGCGCCAACGTTTCGGCCGCGGAAAAACTGGCCGGCAAACAGTCCCTGACCGTCGCCTTCGACGCGGGCGACGCCAAGAGCCTGGATCCGCACCGGGCCGCTACCACGGTGGACCGGAGTACGGTGGACATGATTTTCAACGGCCTCGTGCGCTATCCCCCCGGAGACCAGGTCACGGTGGAGCCGGATCTGGCCACGTCCTGGGAAGTATCCGAAGATGGCAAAACCTGGACCTTCCATCTCCGGAAGGGCGTATTTTTCCATCCGTTTCCCGGATCTCCCGACGGGTATGAACTGACCGCCGAGGACATCGTCTATTCGCTGGAACGGGCCGCGGATCCGGACCACTCCTCCTATGCCGGCGAGTACACCGGCATCGATTTCGCCGTCGCCGACCCCTATACGGTCCAGATCACCATCGACCAGCCCATTTCCGAGCCGTTGTTTTTGGCCAAATTCGCCGCTTACGCCGGCGGATTCGTCGTCTGCAAGAAGGCCATCGAGGCCAATGGCGACGATTGGGCCCGGGTCCATCCCATCGGCACCGGGCCGTTCCGGTTCGAATCCTACGAACCCCGCCAGAAGACCGTCCTGGTCCGGAATGAGAAATACTACCGGGGCGCGCCGGTGCTCGAACAGGTGACCGTCCGGTATATCGCCAATGTCAGCTCCCGGGAACTGGGCCTCCGGACCGGAGAACTGGACATCATCGAGGGGCAGAACGAGGCCAAATGGGTCGAAAAGGTCGCCACCTTCCCGGAAGTGACCACCCCGGCCTTTGGCCCCTGCGAAGTGCAGATGCTCCACATCAACATGTCCAAAAAGCCCTTTGACGACATCCGGGTTCGGAAGGCACTGGGCTACGCCATTTCCCGGGAGCAGATCGCGGCGTTCATGGGGAAAAGCCTGGCCGTTCCCATCTATTCCTCTGCCATGGCGCCGCCGGCCATGGGTGCGCTCACCAAGGAAGAAGCCGAGGCCGCCGGCGTGGTCTATGAAAACGACATCGAAAAGGCCAAGGAATTGCTGACCGAGGCCGGCCACCCGGACGGGATCGGGTTCGAAGTGATCATCAGCGAACTGGCCACCTCTTACCGGAAACCCATGGTGGGTATCCAGGCCCAGTTGAAAAAGGCGGGCATCGACATGCAGCTCAAGGTGGTGGACCATTCCTCCTTCCACACCCTGATCCGGGACGACGCCAGCCCGCTGGTCTACTACGCCTGTTGGCGACCCAATACGGACGTGTTCCTGACGCGGTTCTACCATTCCGATTCCGTGGTGGTCTCCGGCAAGAAACCGGATACCAACTTCTCCCACTACGGCGCCGTGGATTCGGACGGAGACGGGGAGGTCGATCCCATCGACGATCTCATCGAAAAGGCCCGCTGGGAGCTGGATGCCGACAAGCAGAGCGCCCTTTGGAAAGAGGCCCAGATCGAACTGCTGAAGGACGCGGCGGTGGTGCCGGCCATCCGTCTCAAGTACGTTTTCCCCATGAAGTCCTACGTGGACCTGGGCCATCCCCTGGAGTTCAGCTGGTCAACGTATTCGCCCCAGGTGACGGAAAAGACCCGGATTCTGGCCCACTAGCGACCCCGATAAGACCTCCGGGGTTTTCACAACCCCGGAGGTCCCGTGAAGTCTGAATTCGTCCATGTTCAATTACGCTGTCCGCCGCATCCTCCAGAGCATCCCCATCCTGTTCGTCGTGCTGACGCTGGTCTTCGTGGTGGTCCGGGTGCTGCCCGGGGACCCGGCGGTGGCGGCCCTGGGGGACTACGCCAGCAAGGAGGCGGTCCACGCCCTGCGGGAAAAAATGGGGCTCAACGATCCCCTGTGGCGGCAGTACCTCGGGTTCATCGGCGACCTGTTCCGGGGCGATTTCGGGACGTCCCTGGTCAACGGCTATCCGGTGGGGGACCAGATCCGGAAGGTCATTCCCTACACCCTGGAGCTGACCCTCACCGCCATCCTGTTCGGCTACATCTTCGGCATCCCCATGGGGATCTCCGCCGCCGTCCGGCGCAATTCCTTTGTCGATTACTTCAACCGGGTCTTTTCCCTGGTAGGGCTTTCGGTGCCGGCCTTCTACCTGGGCGTGCTGCTCATGTATGTGTTTTCCATCAAACTCATGTGGTTTCCCGTGGTGGGGGGCGGGGAACTGACCGACTTGAAGGACAACCTGCGCCATCTGTTTTTACCGGCCCTCTCCCTGGGCCTCATCATGACCGCCTATGTCACCCGGATGACCCGCTCGTCCCTGCTGGAAATTTTGCGGGAAGATTACGTAAGGACCGCCCGGTCCAAGGGGTTGACCCGGCGGATCGTGCTCTACAAGCACGCGCTGCGCAACGCCCTGATCCCCATCGTGGCTTTGGGGGGCCTGTACGCCGTGGTGCTCATCGGCTCGTCGGTAATGATCGAGATCGTGTTTTCCCGGCCGGGGCTGGGCAAGCTCATGGTGGGGGCCATCAAACAGCGGGATTACACCACCCTGCAATCGGTGATGGTCTTTTACGCGTTCATCGTGGTGATCATCAACCTGTTGACGGACCTGGTTTACGGACTCATCGATCCGAGGATCAAATATGACTGAATCTTCCGCGGCCTCGACAACCGCAGGCGGGGTACAAGCCGTGGAGGTGACCCGGGGCCAGAAGATGTGGGCCGCCTTCAAACGGAACCGGACCGCGATGATCGGCGGCATTGTGGCCGTGATCATCGTGCTGATCTCCATCTTCGCCGGCGTGATCGCCCCCTACGACCCCCTGGAGCAGGACCCCTTCATCCGCCTGACCGGTTCCAGCAGCGAACACTGGCTGGGGACGGACGACTTCGGCCGGGATGTCTTCTCCCGGATCATCTACGGCAGCCGGGTCTCCCTGATCATCGGGACGGCGTCGGTCCTTCTGGGGCTTTTGGCGGGCACCGGACTGGGGATGATCGCCGGGTTTTTCCGCGGAAAGGTGGAGACGGCCATCATGCGGGCCATCGATGTGCTCATGTGTTTTCCCGATCTGATCCTGGCCATCGCGGTGACGGCGGCCCTGGGTTCCAACCTCTTCAATCTCATCGTCACCATCGGCATCGTCATGACGCCCCGGTTCGCCCGCCTTGCCCATGGGCAAGTGCTGTCCATCACCGAAAACGAATACGTAATCGCGGCCCGGGCCGTGGGCGTAAAGACGCCCCGGATCCTCTGGCGCCACATCTTCCCCAACATCTTCGGCGACCTGCTGGTGGCCGGAACCCTGTGGGTCGGCGTGGCCATCCGCCTGGAGGCCAACCTGGCCTTCATCGGCCTGGGCATCAGCCCGCCGACGCCCACCTGGGGCAACATGATCCGGGAGGGGATCGACGTGATGATCAACGCGCCCTGGATCTCCATGTATTCGGGGTTGAGCATCCTGATTACGATTTTGGCGTTCAACATGCTGGGGGACGGGATTCGGGATATTTCCGATCCGAGGTTGCGGGGGGCGTAAGTGGTGGATCTTTTCGGCAACGATGCGACAGCGATCGCGAAGGTGATGAAATGCTTCTGTGCTTTCTCCGCAAATGAGGGGGGTTAGCCATTCGTGGACGAAGAACGAATCGTCAAGATCGTGCATGGGCATTATCCGTCGGTGGAAGCGATCTATCTGTTTGGCAGCTATGCGCAAGGCGACCAGTGGCCGCAGAGCGATGTGGACATTGCGTTGTTGTTGCCGCCCGCGGACGCTCGCGACGAGAGAGTGATGGCGATTTCACCCTGCCGGATGGAACTGGCGGATGCGCTCGGAAAAGAATTGGATCTCGTGAATCTACGATTGGTGAGCACGGTTTTCCAAAACGAGATCATCCACTCGGGGCGCCGTTTTTTCACCGCCGGCGAAGAGGCCGCGCTATCCTTTGAAATGAAGGTTTTGAGCGCGCACCAGAAGCTGAACGAAGAACGCGGGAAGATTCTCAAAAGTTTCTTTGAAACCGGGCGGGCCTATGCGGTATGAACGAGACACTGATCCAGAAAATCCAGAGCTGTCAGCGCTGCATCCGGCGGGCGCGGGAGATTTACAGCCGGCATCGAGAGGATTTTTTCCACAACCTCGACGCTCAGGACGCGGCTGTGTTGAATTTGATCCGCTTGTGCGAGCTGTCCATCGACATCGCGAATTTTCTCATCCGGAGAGATAAGCTCGGCATCCCCGCCTCCAGCGCGGAGAGTTTCGGCCTGCTTCGGCAAGCCGGCCGAATTGACGCTGAAACCGAGAAGTCCATGAAGGCGATGGTCGGTTTCCGCAACGTGGCGGTGCATCAGTACCAGGATATTGACTACGACATCGTCATCGGCGTGATCGAAAACGACCTGCGGGACATCGTGGGCTTCCTGGATCAAATTACAGGGCAAGAATCCTGAGATCCTGCACAAAGACTTGATTGCACCATAAGCGGCGCTATGTAAAAAGCACGGAGAGCCTTCTTTGAACGACATTCTCCTGGAAGTCAAAAATCTTAAAACCTATTTCTACACCGACGAGGGCACGGCCCGGGCCGTGGACGGGATGGATTTCGCCATCCGCCGGGGCGAAACCCTGGGCGTCATCGGGGAATCGGGGTGCGGCAAGAGCGTCAGCGCCCTGTCGATCATGCGGCTCATCGATGACCCGCCGGGTAAAATCGTCTCGGGCGAGATCCTGTTCGAGGGGCAGGACCTGCTCAAAAAGCCCATGGCGGAGATCCGGCGCATCCGGGGCAACGACATCTCCATGATCTTCCAGGAGCCCATGACCTCCCTCAACCCGGTCTACACCATCGGGGCCCAGATCATGGAAAACATCGTCAATCACCAGAAGCTGGACCGGGAGGCGGCCCGGAAAAAGGCCGTGGAAATGCTGGACCTGGTGGGAATCCCGTCGCCGGACAAGCGGGTGGATGAATACCCGCACCAGCTCAGCGGCGGCATGCGCCAGCGGGCCATGATCGCCATGGCGCTCTCCTGCCATCCCAAGCTGCTCATCGCCGACGAGCCCACCACGGCCCTGGACGTGACCATCCAGGCCCAGATCCTGGAGCTGATCAAGTCCATCCGCGAGGAGATCGGCATGGCCGTGATGATGATCACCCACGACCTTGGCGTGGTGGCGGAGGTGGCGGACAACGTGGCCGTGGCCTACGGCGGCAAGGTGGTGGAATACGCCGACGTGGTGACAGTGTTCAAGCGGGCCAAGCATCCCTACACCATGGCGCTTTACGATTCCATCCCCCGCCTCACCGACACCCGGAAGCGGCGTCTGGAGGTCATCGCCGGCATGGTCCCCAGTCCTCTGGACCTGCCTGAAGGCTGCCGGTTCCACAACCGGTGCAAATATGTCCAGCCGATCTGCAAAAAGGAGGAACCGCCGCTTTACGACGTGGGGGAGGGCCAGTGGGTGAGATGCCTCATGTACGACGAGACGAAACAGGATCATTTCCATGGCGTCGAATAGCCCGTCCACCGCGAGCGAGAACCTGCTGGACGTCCGGGGGCTGCGGAAGCTCTTTCCCATCCGGGGCGGGATTTTTTCCCGGATACGGGGATATGTCCAGGCGGTGGACGAGGTCAGTTTCTTCATCCGCCGGGGCGAAAACCTGGGGCTCGTTGGGGAATCCGGCTGCGGTAAGACCACCACGGGCCGACTGGTGCTGGGCCTCCAGAAACCAACCGCCGGGGAGATCCTTTTCGAGGGGGCTCCGGTATGCCTGCCCGACGGACGCATCCGAGTGGACCGGCGGGACATGCAGATCATCTTCCAGGACCCCTACGCCTCCCTCAACCCGCGGATGACCGTGGCGGACATCGTCGGCGAGCCGCTGTACGTCCACGGCCTCGCGTCCGGCCAGGAACTGTCCGACCGGGTCGTCAACATCCTGCACACCGTCGGCCTCGAACCCCGCTACCGCCACCGGTACCCCCACGAATTTTCCGGGGGCCAGCGGCAGCGCATCGGGATCGCCCGGGCCCTGGCCCTCAACCCGAAACTCATTGTCTGCGACGAGCCGGTGTCGGCCCTGGACGTTTCCATCCAGGCCCAGGTGATCAACCTGCTGGAAGACCTCCAGGCGGAGTTCGGCTTCTC
>CAYPCE010000029.1:0-5288 GCA_964409085.1 uncultured Desulfobacteraceae bacterium
GAGGCCACGGCGTTCATGTTCATGGAGAGTTCCTCGGCCGTGGACGACACGCTGTGGGCGTTGGCGGACATCTCTTCGGCGGCCGATGCCATGGCGTTGATGCTGGCCGACATCTGCTCGGTGGCCCCGGCCACGTTGTCGGACTGGGCGCTCATCTCTTCGGAGCCCGAGGCCAGGCGGACCGACAACTCTTTCAGGTCCGAAGAGGCGGTGTTGAGGGTTTCCATGTTCATGGCGATGTCGGCCACCATCTTCTGATGATTCTCGATAAAGACGTTGAACCACCGGGCCAGGTCACCGATTTCATCCTCGCCGGTCACGGTGAGGCGGGCGGTGAGGTCCCCTTCTCCTTCGGCGATGTCCTTCAACCGGTCTTTGGCGCTGTTGATGGGCCGTACGATAATGCCGGCGATGAACCAGAAGACGATCAGGGCCAGCACGAGGACCCCGACACCGGCCATCACCTGGTAGGTCAGGCTCTCCCGGTTTCGCCGCTCCAGTTCCCGGATCTGTTCTTCGACATGGGAGAAGACGGCGCTTTTGGGCACGGTCACGAGAACGGCCCAGGGTGTGCCGGTCTTGCCCAAGTGAAAGGGGGTCATGGCCTCCGCCGATGTGTCCGTTATGTTGAGTTGTTCTTGCCCCTTGCGCAGCAGATCCAGTTTTTCCTGCCAGCCCTCCGGGATGAGAACCTTCACGTGTTTTCCGATCAGCTCCGGCTTGTCGCTGGAGGCGGCGATGATGCCGCCGTGGCTGATGACGGCCGTGCTGCCGACCCCCTCGTAAATGCTTTCGTTGGCGGTTTTGGCCAGGGACTGGAGAAAATCGAGGCGCATGTCCACGCCGGCGATGGCGTAAAAGGTCTCCTCCACCATGATGGGCGCCACCAGGGAAGTGATCCAGACCGTTTTCCCCTGGATCGGGTAGGGGTAGGGGTCGATGGCGCATTCCGTTTTTTTCTCCCGGGGCAACAGATAATATTCCCCTTTCCGGACCCCGTTTTCATGGGTTTCTTCATTTTCATAATCTTCCAGGGGGACTTGCGCGACATTGCCGTCGGCGTTCCGGTTCCAGTAGGGGATGAACCGACCGGTTTCATCGTGTCCCGAGGTGCCTTTGTAAATATCGTCGAGCTGATCCAGCGCATTGGTCTCCCAACAGGTATAAGTGCCCAGGAACGTCGGGTTCTTGATCAGGAGGCTTTTCAGGATGCCGTTGATCCGCTTTCGATCCATTCTCAGATTGATGTCCGGGTCTTTAATGCCGGCGAACAGGTCCGCCATGGTTCGGGCCGCGTCCAGGGCGACCTCCAGGGCGGCGTCGATTTCAAAAGAAACGGCTTTGGCGTTTTTCAGGATGATTTCCCCGGCGGCTTTGGTGGCGCTCTCCCCGGAAGACTGGGCGATGTAGGCGCCGCTTTTTTTGGCGGCCACCGCCCCGATGGCCAGCAGGGCCCCGATGGCCAGGACCATGCAAAGGCTGACGATGACCATCAATCTGGAGCGTAACGATTTAAATCCCATGGCGCATAACCCCCTTCCTGACGAAAATGGTGGATAAGTCCGGACAATGCGGTCCAGTTGATTTATTCATCGACAACCGGCGCGTCGTTCGTTTCCGGTGGCTCTACAACGCCGACGGCGTCCATGATCGCCGCATTGTCGAATATATCGGCCACGTCGAAATCCTTTTTCAGCATCTGATTTTCCTTCAGAAAAGTTTTCAGATTGCGTAAATATTCATGGAGTCCGCCGCCGGTCCGGTTCCGTTCAAACAACATCTGCAGGTCATGAATACGGACGGCGTCCACCATGGCCCTCAGGTCGTTTTCCGAATAGGGCGGGTCGTTCGGAAAGGTGCGGGTATTGAGAATCTGCATGTATTCTTCCCAGTTGTCGGGGGATTGCACCCATTCGGCGGCCCGGATCCAGCCTTTCAGGATGCCGGTTATATCTTCCGGTGGAATGGTTGCCAGTACCTCGTCCAGCCCGAAAATGCCCTCGGGGATCGATCCTTCATAGGTCGCGCTGGTGGCCACCATCTTGCCGTTTCCTTCTCGAACGGCCCGGATTGCGGCCGGGTCATAATTGACAATGGCGCTCAGGCGGCCATTGATAAAATTGTCCGACAGCGTGTCCGATTCCATTTCAATGATGCGGGTGTCTGAAATGCGGATGCCGACCGTCTGGAGATACTGTCCCAGGAAATAGAGCACGGACGGGGCGTTGAAATAGACACCGACCGGAAGAGTTTTGAATTTGGCCGCATCGGCATCTTTTTTGACGATGATTTTATCGCCGCCATGGGACCAGTCCGTTTCCACAACGATGGAAACCGGGGTCCCATCCATGCGGAGCGCGACGACGCTGCCGATCATATCGAAAGCCAGGTCCACCAGCTGTTGGTTGAACAGCGACAGGGTCTGCAGCGGATCGGTGGTGGTGAGAACGCGAACATCCACCCCTTCGGATTCCCAAAAGCCTTTGGCGTCCGCCACATGACACGGAGACCATCCGGCCCAGGAGACCACCGCGATTTTGTAGGTTTTTGCCTGCGCAGAACCGGCGACCATCAGACCAAGAACCAGTGTCCATACAGCGAGTCGTTTCATGATGCCCTCCTTTGTGATCGGTGCGGGTGATGGATGTACCGGCGAGGTGGCCGGTTATGTTGTCGTTTCAATGCGTTGCAGCAGGTTTTCCGCTTCCAGGACGATCAACAGCCCGTCTTCCAGCTTGCAGACGCCGCTGCCCATTTCCAGGGTGCGCCGGTCGTCGCCGTCGGGGGCCCCCCGGTCCGTTTTCCGCCGGTCTTCGATCATGTCCCCCTGAATGTCGAGCACATCGCCGATTTGGTCCACCAGGATCCCGAAATTGTCTCCCACCCGGGGTTTGAACAGGATGAGGCGGCTCCCGTCGTCCACGGGTTTTTCCGGCAGGTCCATGAGGCGGCGCAGATCGAGGATGAGATGGATCTGCCCCCGGATGTTGACATACCCCCGGACCTCCCGGGGGGCGTGAAAGATCGGGGTAAACCGGGTTTCGGTGTTGATCTCTTTCACGTCGAGGATATCGATGCCCAGCAGGCGGTCGTCGATGGTGAAGGTGCAGATTTGTCGGGTCTCTCCGTCTGTCATGGCGCGTCCCGTCCCCCGGTCAGGTCAGAAGGGTTGAAATGGTGGTCAGGAGTTCTTCCCGGTCGATTTTGATGACGTAGGCGTCGAACCCGGCGTCCCGGGCCGCCCGCCGGTCGGCGTCGGAGTCCAGGGCCGTGAGGGCCACCGCCGGCAGGCGCGACCACCGGGTGTCGCGTTTGACCCGCTCCATGAACCGCCACCCGTCCAGGACCGGCATCTCCAGGTCCGATACGATCAGGTCGAAGGAGGTGGCTTCCAGCAGCCGGGCCGCCTCGCCGCCGTGTTCGGCCGCCATCACCTCGTAGCCATCCGATTCGAGGTACCCTTTGACCAGTTCCCGGAAAAACGAAGTGTCTTCGGCCAGCAGGATCCGTTTTTTGGCGTCCGGCGGCGGGGAGAGCTTTCGGCGTTCCGCGAACCACTCAGGTTCGGCCAGTTCAATGAGGCGGAAAATGTCGATGAACAGCGTCGTCTTGTCCCGGATGATGGCCGTACCCAGCAGGCCGTCGGCCATGTAGCCGTCGGTGTTGAGGGAAACGGGGGCGTCGGCGATGTCCACAATGGCCGACATGAGGATCCCGAAGGGCCGCTTGATGTGCTTGGGCATCAGCAGAAACGCGGTCTCCTGCTGTCCGATGTCGGGGTAGGGTGACACGGTCATGACATCGTCCATGCACAGGATCAGGGTGGAGACGCCGTCGATGGCGGTGTAGCGCTTGTCCCCGATCCGTTCGATGCGCGATGCGTCGATTTTTTCGATGCGCCGGATGAGCGGGAGGGTCACCGCGAACTGCTCCTGGTCGCCGCTGGTGAACAGCAGGACCGTCTGGGTGTCGTCCCTGTCCTTTTCCCCGGCGGCGTCCGCCGCCGTTTCCCGGAGGCCGCCGAACAGGACCCCGGCGTGGCGGGCGATCCCCTCCACGTCCAGGATCAGGGCCACCTGGCCGTCCCCCATGACCGTGGCGCCGGAATAGATCCCCAGCGACTTCATGGCCGGGTGCATGGGCTTGACCACGATCTCTTCGGTGCCCAGGACCGCATCGACGATGAGGCCCAGCCGCTCCGTCCCGAATTTGACCACCGCGAAATGGAGCGACCCGGGCGCCGGTCCGCCGGTTTCCGCCGGCGGGCGGCGGTGGGCCTCGGCGATCTCCCGTTTCACCGCTTTGGAAAAGGGCTCGGGCCGGCGGAGGACTTCCCCGAGCCGGACCATGGGCAGGAGCCGGTCCCGCAACCGGAACACCTCCTGGTCCCCGGCCCGTTCGATGCGGGTGAACACTTCGTCATCGTAAAGGCAGACGAGTTCCACCAGGTTGACCTGGGGAATGGCGTACCGTTCATCCCCCGCCGCGACGATGAGGCAGGGGATGATGGCCAGGGTGAGGGGGAGCCGAAGGTGGAGGACGGTCCGCTTTCCGAGGACGGATTCGACATCCACGGACCCGCCCAGCCCATCCATGGCCGACTTGACCACGTCCATGCCCACGCCCCGGCCCGAGACGTTGCTCACCCTGTCCGTGGTGGAAAACCCGGGCAAAAAGATCAGGGACAGGATTTCTTTTTCGGACATCCGGGCCAGGTCCGTTTCGGTTTGGAGGCCCCGTTCCAGGACGGTCCGTTTCAGCGCTTCCGGATCGATGCCCCGGCCGTCGTCTTCCACCCGGATGTTGATCTGGCCGGCTTCGTGGTAGGCCGTCACCCGGATGCGGCCCCCCCGCGGTTTGCCGGCCGACTGCCGCCGGGCGGGCGCCTCGATGCCGTGATCGCAGCAGTTCCGGATCAGGTGGATGAGCGGGTCGGTGAGGGTTTCCAGGATGGATTTGTCCAGTTCCACCTCGCTGCCGGCGATGTCGATGTCGATCTCCTTGTCCAGCTTGGCGGCCAGGTCCCGGACGATCCGGGGCAGTTTGGCGAAGACGTTGCCCAGGGGCTGCATCCGGGTCCGCATGATGGTCTCCTGGAGTTCCGTGGTGACGATGTCCAGGCGCTGGGAGATGGACCGGGAGACCGAGGCATCGTCTTCGGCCGCGATCATCTGCTGGTTCCGGACCAGTACCAGCTCGCCCGCCAGCTCCATGAGCCGGTCCAGGATATCGACCTTCACCCGGATGGTTTCGGCGCTGCCGTGGAGGGACGGGGGCGTTTCCGGGCT
>CAYPCE010000029.1:5388-24569 GCA_964409085.1 uncultured Desulfobacteraceae bacterium
CGGGCCCGGTGCGGGCCGCGTAGAGCACCCGGTAGAGGAGGGGCGCCGCCGACAGGTCCTCTTTCAGGGCCGCGGCCGGGGTTTCGATCCGGGTGTCCACGATGGCGCCCCGTTCCAGCAGCCGCCGCACCAGGGCCACCGGCGTGGCGCCGCTCCGGGCCTGGAGTTCGTTGAGGTCGTACTCGAGGCAATACAGGTGATCGTGGGCCTGGAGGACCTGGTTGAGGGTGAACTGGTCCACCGTGAACGGTTCGCCCTCGGCCCCGGCCACCCGGACCGGGGTGTTCATTTCGGTCTTGGCCGCGTCCGACGAGGTCTCCTCGATGAGGGCCGACAGCCGGTCCCGGACCGGGGTGATGTCCATCTCGCCTTCGGTGTCCAGGTCGTCCAGCAGCCCCCGGAGGGCATCGATGCCGGCCAGGAGGGCGTCGATGGTGCCGGATGCCGGCGGGATGTCGCCGGCCCGCATCATCTGGAGCACCGTCTCCATGGCGTGGGACAGGTCGGTGATGTTGCCGAACCCCATGAAGGCAGCGGCGCCCTTGATGGAATGAATGGCGCGGAACACTTCGGCAATGGTTTCCGGCGAATCGCCGGACGTTTCGTCGGGCTGCTTCTCCAGTTCCAGGAGCCGGGCCTCGACCCGTTCGATGTGTTCCCTGGCTTCCACCAGGAATTCGTCGTGAAGGTCGCTGAACCCGGTGTCGGTGGAGGATGTCGGGGGCGCCGCCATGGGTTACCCATCTCCTTTTTTGGGGGATCGGATGGTGTAGGACCGGTCCAGGCGGATCATCCGGAAAAAGCGGCGGAGATCGTCGCTGACGTTCTCCAGTACGAGTTCCGGGTCGCGGTCCGACAGGATTTTGTGGAGGATGAGAAAGGAACTGAGGCCCACGGAATCGATGTCGCCGACCCGGGCCAGATCGAACCGGAAGCGCGTGCCGCCCTTTTCGACGCGCCGGTCCAGAAGGGCCCGGAATTTGTCGGCCACCGCCGCGGTGATGTCGCCGGTGGGCCGGATGACGGTCCAGTCGCCGTCTTCGGTCACATCGAACCGGGTTTCCCGTTCCAGTTTGACATAGGCCGTCACCCGGTTGCCCGCCTCGTTGAACTCGATCTTCCGGCTCAGCGCGTTGACGATGGCGAAGCCGCGGTTCCGGACCTGCCGCGCGTCCCGGGGGATGGACATGTCGAGGCGGCGATGGTCGAAGCCCTCGCCCTCGTCGGTCACCTCGATTTTGAAGACGGTGCTCTCGCCGCCGGGCAGCAGCGTGATGACGCAGGTGGCCGTCCGGTCCGGCTGGCGCCGGTTGCCGTGTTCGACAGCGTTGATGAGCAGTTCCCGCAGCACCAGCTTGAATTCCGAGAAGGTCTCGAATCCCAGCCGGTGGAGGAACCGGCGGCTGTCGGCCACCACCCGGTCCACCAGGGCCATTTCCGAGGAGATTTCGAAGCGGATGGATGTGTCGTCCTCGGCCACGGTAAAGGCCCGGGGCGGGGCGTCGGGTGCCGGTTCCGTCATCCGGCGGTTGATCATGCCGGCGACGATGGCCGCGGCGTCCCGGAGGGTCGAGGCCGGGCGGCCTGATGGCGCGTCACCGATGGCCGCCCGGGCAAACCGGGGATCCACGAACCGGTCCAGGTCGATGGGCCGGCCGATCCCCATTTCCGCGGTCATGTACCGCTGGATTTTGTCCAGGTCCGCTGTCGCCGGAAACATATCGTCCATGGAGACCCCCCGGGGTTCGGTCAGCACGCTTTCCAGGAGCGGCAGGTTCAATCCCAGGGTCCGGTCGGGGTCGAGAAATTCCAGGGCGATCCGGGCCGCGGGTTCGGGGTTGCGGCCGATGTACCGGCCGGCGGTCGTCAACCGGTCCACCAGTTCGGCGACCGCCTCTTCGTTTTCTTCGATGAACCGTTGCTGCACAAGAAGGACGCAACAGGGGTGATTCTCCCAGAGTTCGCCCGACAGGAACATGGGCCGGGCCGCCCCTTCGTGAATCGCTTTGGTGCCGATCGGTTCGGCCACGATGAACCCGCCGGCGCCGGGGGTTTCCATCAGGTAAGCCGGCATCTGGATGGGCGGGACCACTTCGTAGAATACATCGGCGGCGGCCCCGGACGGCCCCGTGCCCGCCGGGCCGAGCTTCAGCCCGATCTCCCGAAGGAACAGGTCTGCCAGCATGTGATGGATGGAGAGCATATGGGGCAGGAAAAAGGTCTTGCCCTTCAGGGAATCGTGGAGGGAGGCCTCGGTCGCGTCGCCGGCATTCCGGACGCAAATACTCCCGTTGCGGTGAGCGAACAGCACCAGCCGGACGTCCATGCCGCCGGCGAAAAAATCCATGCCCATGGGCGCCAGCACGAAGGCCGCGTCCACCTCGCCCCGTCCCAGGGCGTCCTGGACCGGGTTCCAGCCCGGCATGCACCGGATGTCCAGTTCGAACCGCTCGGGGACCATCTCACCGGTCCGGATGAGGTGGTCCAGAACCCCCAGGGCCAGATGATCGGTGATCTGGATATGGGCCACCCGGATCCGGGTCTTCGGAGACGGGCGGGCTTTGGCGGCGGGCGACGGGTCTTCCCGGTCCGTTTCCGTGCCCGCCGTCAGGACGGTTTCGATGGCCGATCGCAGCTCCCCCGGCTCAAAGGGTTTGGAGATAAAGGCCGAGACGCCTTTTTCTGTGGCCCGGGCCGCCTGCTGGGTTTCGGCCTGGGCGGTGGCGATGATGAACGGCACGTCTTTGTGGACATCGCTGGCCCGGACCCACTCCAGCAGGGCCAGCCCGTCCATGGCCGGCATGTTCCAGTCGCTGATGATCAGGTCGAAGGCGTCGTCGGCGGTTCGGTCGTTGAGGATGTCCACGGCCGCCTTTCCATCCCGGGCCTCGACAACGGATTGATATCCGAGATGCGCCAGGACCTTGACCTGGGCCTTCCGCATGACATCGAAATCTTCCACAAGGAGAATGGTGATGGGGTCGTTCATATCGTGTCCGGTATTTCAATGCCGGCCAGCAGCATGTCATCATCGGGTTTGGCATCGCAAAAGGCCAGAACCTCCCGCCACACGGCGGTGACAGTGTCCGTCAGACATAGATGGCGGCGGGACAGGAGCATCGTCTCCAGTCCGGTTTGCGTCAGCTTTTTCATCTGTCCGGTGCTGGTATCCAGCCGGGCCGCGCCGGTGACGCCGTCCGTGTAGAGGAAGAGCCGGTCTCCGGGACGAAGATCGGTTGGACAGACCCCGAAATCCGCCGTTTCGTCCATGCCCAGGGCCGGCTCGTCCGTGGACAGACAGCGGACCCGGTCGCCGGCGGCCGGCAGGTGGATGAGTGGCGGGTGGCCCGCCGTGGTCGCCTGGGCCGTCATGGCGTCGAGGTCGATGCGGAGAAACAGGGCGGTGATCATCCGCTGGGGGTTGCCGCTGTCCAGAAGGTGGTGGTTAAGGAGGTGAAACAGGGTCGGTCCGTCGTTTTGCTGCCGGGCGTTTTCCTCGAAAAATGCCTTGATGAGGATCGTATGGAACGACGCCCCGAGATCGTGCCCGGCCACGTCGGCGACCAGGACGTCGTGGAAGGGGGGGCGGCTGTCGGCGCCGATAACGTCTCCCCCCAGTTCGGCCAGGGGACGGTTTTCCCAGGCAAACGGGAGGGCGAAAGACCCGGCCGGGATGTTCACCAGTTCGTGGTAGGCCCCCACCGCCGAGTCGAACTGGGCGCTGAGCCGGTCCAGGTGGCGTTTGTAGGTGCACAGGTCCCGGGAAATCCGGAAAGCGCCGTGGCCCGGTTTTTCCACCTCCCGAAGGACGGTTTCGATGCATCCCAGGATGTCGTCCGCATCCAGGGGCTTTTCGATGTAATCTTTGCAACCGCTCTTGAGCAGCTGGACGACGGCCTCTTTGTCTCCGAAACCGGTCATGGCGATGGCCGGGACGTCGAGACCCTCCGTTTTCACGGCCCGGACCAGCGTTACACCGTCCATTTCGGGCATTTTGATGTCGGTCAGGAGCAAATCGATGGGCGTTCCCGCTGTCTCGTTGGAATGGAGTGCCGCCAGGGCCCTGGCCCCGTCTTCGACCGCGGTCACCCGGTAGCCGGCCCCCTTGAGGATCAGGCTCAGGGAGAGCCGGGCCTGCCGTTCGTCGTCCGCGATCAGAATGTGTTTCGTCATTTTATTGATTTGTTGACACCGTTACTCGATCATCCCTTTTTTTTTGAGGATATCGAGATAGCCTTCACGAGAGAGTGGACAATCTATTAAATCTTTGAAATCATTACGGGTCAGCTTCAACTGGTTTCTGATTTTATCTCCAATCTTGCCTGGCAGGTCTCCTTTGCCATGCGAATAATGAACCCTTAGGATCTTTTTTCCCTCAACCACCAGCCATCCATAAACATGTTTGGTCGACCGAACTTCAAGATTCAGCTTGGAAAACATTTTGGAAAGGTCTGATTTGGTCACTTGCATCCGATCATCTCCTGAAGGCAGGCCAGCCATTTGCGGGGCAGTGGACCCAATGCCTCGCTCTCCGCAGCCAAATCTTCATACAACATGACAATCTGTTCCCGAAGCTGATCCAGTGCCTCTGATTCTGTATCCGCGTATGCAAACGCGTCAATGTCGTGGAAAGAGGCAATGATGGTGTCTTCATCGTATTCCAGGGTGATATGTACCGGATGGTTTAAGCCGTAGTTCGGGTGTTTCAGGGTGTTTAGCGGGATGATGCGGGATCTCGATTCGAGGGATCTGACGATCCGTTTGGTCAAATCGACATATTGCGCTTCTGATAAAATGGGTTCTTGCATGTTGCGCCTCCATTCAGAACGCTTTTATCCAACTCGTCCCGTTGCAAAGACCGTTGCCAGTCTAAACTATATTCGCTGGAAATTCAAGGATAACGCGCGTCCCCGTGCCGGGTTCGGACTCAATGGAGAGGGTTCCCCCATGCTCTTTGACGATGCCGGCGCAGATGGACAGGCCGAGGCCGCATCCGCCGGCGGCCCGTTTGGTGGTGAAAAACGGGTCGAAAATCCGGTCGAGGTGGTCCGGCGGGATGCCCGGTCCGCCGTCCCGGATCCCAACGGTGACCCGCCGGCACTCCGGGTCGTGACGGGTGGTGATTTCGATGGGCTGCTCTTTCCCCGTCAGGGCCTGGCACGCGTTCTGGATCAGGTTGATCATCACCTGCTCCAACTGGTGGAACGATCCCCTGACGGGAGGAAGCGACCCGGCCCGCTGGATCGTCAGCCGGTCGGTGCATTTTTTGAGGGGGTTGCTCATCAGCAGGAGGGCCTCTTCCAGCACGTCGTTCAGGTCCACGTTTTCCGTCAGGTCGGCGGCCCCGCCCCTTGCATATTCCTTGAGGCTCGAAATGATCTTTTTGATGCGCCGGGCGCCCTCTTCGATGGCGCTCAACAATTCAGGGATGTGGTCCCGCATTTCGGAGTAGGGGACATTGGCCAGCGGGAAATCCCCTTGGGCCCGGTATCGGGCGTCCAGGATCGGCAGGGCGTCCCCCCACGAACGGGCCAGCAGGGGAATGTTGAGCATGATAAAATTGTTGGGATTGCTGATCTCGTGGGCCATGCCCGCCACGAGAATGCCCAGGGATTTCATTTTGTCGGCCTGGATGAGCTGTTTTTCCTTGATCCGGGACTCTCTTTCCGCCAGGGTCCGCCGGGTGATGTCCCGGAGGTTGAACAGAAAGCCTTCCACCCCGCCGGAGACGCTCTTGAGGGGTGTGGAGGTCATCACCAGATGCATTTCGCCCCCGTCGGGCCGTCGGAGGGCGACATCGTGTTCGATCCGCTCTGTGCCCGAAACGCCGTTGGCCCCCGAATGGCCGACGAAACGGGAGCCCATTTCCGGCAGCAGCGAAAAAAAGGGGGCGCCGGGGACGGCCTCCCGGTCCCAGTGGAACATCCTCAGCAGGGTGTCGTTGACCCGAAGGATGCGGAAGTCTTCATCGACGAGACACATGCCGTCGCTGGTGGCGTTGAAGATTTGCGCGAGTTCCAGATTGGCCCGGAGGATCTCGGCGTCCGCCGCCTTTTTTTCCGTGATGTCGCTGTTGGTGCCCACGATCCGCATGGGGATGCCGGTTTCATCCCGTTCGAAAACCTTTCCCCTGCACAGGATCCATCGCCAGTCGCCGTCCTTCGTCTGCATTCGGAATTCGATCTCGAAGGCGTCGTCCCCTTTGAGCCGTTCTTTGATGGCGCGGATCACGTGGTCGGCGTCATCGGGATGCATCCGGTCCTTGAAGGTGCGGAACGACTGGGGCAGCTCATAGGGATCGTATCCCAGCAGGGTGTACCACCGGGGACCCAGAAAATGGACGTTTTGCCGGAAATTGAAATCCCAGGTGCCTTCGCTGGCGGCTTCCAGGGCCATTCGCCGGCGCCGGCTGACCTCCCGGAGCGCCGCTTCCGCATGGAGCCGCGCGATCACGCTGCCGAGTTGCAGGGCGATGGTTTCGATGCCGTGGATCGTCGGATCGGGCATCGGCGCCTCCCGGCGGGACCCGACGATCAGGGCGGCCACCGTCCGCTCTTCGTGGTGAAGGGGAAGTACGCCCATCCACCCCCATGAATCGGCGCCGTCCGCAGCGGCCGCCGCCTCGAACAGGTCCGACGGCGGGCCGTAAACAGGGGTTTCCGGGAAAATGGCGGGGACCTCTCCGTGGCCGGGCCGGAAGCGGATCGCGGGCGGACCGAAGGCCTCCGGAAGCCCCACGGTCCGGAGCCGGCGCGGCGGCGCCGCCCCGTCCTCCCGGGTGTAGAGTGCGGCCCCGTCGATGCCGTCGATCTGGAACAGGGCCTCGAAGGCGCAATCCGCCGCCGATGTCATGTCGGCGGCGTCATGGAGCCGGATCCCCAGATCCCGCTGAATCCGCATGAGCGTCTGGGCCGCGATCCGGCGGTCGATTTCCCGCCGCAGGTCTTCGTTGACCCGTTCCAGTTCCGCGGTGCGGGCCCCGATCATCTCTTCGAGATGCTCGCGGTACACCTGATTTTCGATTTCCAGCTGTTTTTTGCCGTCCAACAGCGTTTTGTGGTGAAGGGCCTTTTGGATGGTCGCGAGGAGCGATGGGAACCGAAACGGTTTGACGATGTAATCAAAGGCGCCCAGCCGCAGGGAATCGGCAACCGTGTCGATTTCCGGCTGACCGGTGATCATGATCACCGGGGCGCTCCATCCCCTGGATTTGACCGTTTCCAGCAGCTCGACGCCGGATTTTCCCGGCATCCGGATGTCGGACAGGATCAAATCCACGTCCGTGCTCTCCAGCAGGCCGAGCGCATCGGCGTAGTCGCCGGCCTGAAGGACGCGGTATCCCCTCTTCAGGAGAAAATCCTCCAGCATTGTCCGCAACAGATCTTCATCATCCACCACGAGAATGGTGGTTTCCGCCGGTTCGGCCCTGTCCATGATCACTGAATACCCCATGCAACACCGGATGTAAACGGACCCCGCCCATTTTCTTGCGCGTATATCGGAAGAGCGGTATAACCCGGTCTATGGAAACGAAACGGTTCATTGTCGGGTGCGGGATGGCCGTCCTGATCGGGATCATCGGCTGCGGGGTGGAGGTCGATGACGAGGGCGACGTGACGATCCTGGGGCCGGAAGAGAGCCTGGAAGGTCTGGAAAACCATTTGGAGGGGTGCGACGGCGCCGACAACCTCCGGGACCGCCATGAGGCGATTCTGCGGACCGCCGGATGGTTCGACTATGTCAACAGCCACGCCGCGCGCATCGATTATTACGACCAGACCGGTTTCGGCGGGGGCATCGTCGGCATGGCCCATTGCTCGGGCTGCTATATCGAAGTGGCCACGGAGGGCCGGGACGATGTCCATATCTGTGGCACCCTTGTCCATGAGGCGGCGCATCTGGATGAGGATTGCCTGCACGGAGAGGCGTGGGCCACCGAAGCCGAACGGCGGTTTTTCCAGGACTATGCGGCCAACGCCGAACCGGAGGAGCCCGAGGAGCATGAGCTGGAAATCAACCGGAGCATCGCCGGCGCCGGACTCCCATCTCCCTGCTCATGAAAACCCCTTGCTGATGAGCACCACCGCGCAGTTCGCCTTTTGGGAAATGTTGAGGGTCAATTCCCCGAACCGCCGGCGCCGGCGCCCCGTCTGCTGGAGGCCCAGCACCAGCAGGTCGCTCCGGGCCGCTTCGCTCAGCACGGCGTCCTCCACCGAATCGTTCTGGACGACCGTGACCTGGGGCACGCCGGGTACCTCCTCGCCGGCGATGGCCACCAGCTGCTGCCAAGCCCGTTTTACGTCTTCGGTATTCAGGTGCTCGGGCACGATGCGCATGAACGAAATCTCCGGGCGGTTCAATCGCCAGAGGCTGCTGAGGATCCGGGTGCGCAGCATGTAATTGACGCTTTTCCCGCCGGCGGGGACGAGGACTTTCCGGACGCTGGACAGCCGCCATCCGTTGGGCGCCTTCAGAACGACCACATCGCAGTCCACGTCGTTCATCAATTCCTCCAGCCGGTTTCCGGTTTCCGTGCCGGAAAAATGGGTCAGCCCCAGCACCAGGCTCTCGCACCGGTGGGTCTCCGCCACCCGGCTGATCTCGGTCCAGGGCTCCACTGCGATGGTGGTCAGGGCTTCCGGGTAGAGCCGGGCCCGGAAGGCGGCCGTCAGGGACTCCTTGAGCACCTGTTGGGTGTTTTCCAGTTGCCGGCCCACGGCGTCGGGCAGTTCGGCCACGGGCTTCGCCACCACCGACAGCAGCAGGACCCGACCGATGCCCGGCGGCGTCATCATGTTGGCCACGGCGATCATGGGACGCGCGTTGGCCGGGTTGACGATGGGCACCAGCACCAGCGGGTTCTTCCCCCGATACTGGAGCAGCAGGGGGTCCCGGACCTGGGCGGAGACATCCGCCACCCCCGCCTTCCGTGCGAAGAGCTTCAGATAGAGAAAGGCCCCCACCGCCAGCCACGCCGCCACGATGATCCCCGCCGACGGCACGGCAAACCCCTGGAAGATGGCCAATGAGACGCACGCCAGGACGCCGATCACCGGCACGAGGGGGAAAAGCGGGACCCGGAAGGGGGTCCGCTCCCGGGACCGGCCCCGGAAGAGCATGCAGATGACATGGGAGAGGGCGAAGTTGACCAGGAAGATGAGGCTCGACGCGGCCCCGGCCACGGCCACGCCGGAGACGAGCAGGAGGATGGCGCAGACAATGCCGGAAGTCGCCAGCACGGCCCAGACCGGCGTGCCATGGCGGTCGCTGATGCCTTCCAGGAGGAGCGGCAGGGTCCGGTCCAGGGCCATGGCGTGGGCCACCCGCGAGGCCGCGAACAGATTGGCCGCCAGGGCCGAGAGCATGGAAAGGACGCCGGCGATCATGACCAGCCAGTATCCGAACGCGCCCAGATAGTTCCGCGCGGCGATGGCGATGATGGCTTCGGGTTCGGCCCGGCCCACCGCCATGACCGACTGGCCGGGGTCCATGCCCACCGTGGAGACGATGAAGAGCAGCGGCAGGTAGATGGCCAGGGCGATGCCCAGGGAGGCGAGCATGGCCTTGGGCAGGTTCCGCTCCGGTTGCTTCACCTCCCCCGCCACCGCCGCGATGAGGTCGAACCCCTGGAGGGCGATGAAGCTGTAGCCCATGGCCTGGATCAATCCGAAATAGCCGTTGGGGAAAAAGGGGGTGAGGGACGTGGCCACGTCCGTTTCCCGGCCGCCGCCGAAGGCCCAGACGCCGCCGAGGATCAGAAGGATAAAAACCGCCACCTTGCCCACGTTGATCCACGGCCCGCCGCCGCCGGACCGGATGGAGAGCTGAAGGGTGTAAACCCCCACGGCCGCCAGGGCCAGGACGGTGGGGAGCCGGTACTGGAGCAGGACCGCCGGCATGGGCTGGTCCAGCAGAGAGAAGATCTCTTCAATGATGATGGCGGCGAACGAGCCGAACCCCACGGCGTAGAGCACCGCCGCCACGATGGAAGCGAACCAGACCACCCATCCCACCATGAAGGCGGCCCGCACCGACAGCACCTTCTTCGCGAAGGTGTAGGTGCCCCCAGATTCCGGAAAGGCGGCCGACATCTCGGCAAAGCTCAGGGCCGTCAGGACGGCGATCATTCCGTTGAGCCCGAAGGCCAGGATGGCCGAGGGACCGGTCACCGCGAAGGCCGTCCCCGCCAGGGCCAGGATCCCCCCGCCCACGATGGCCCCGACCCCGACGCTGGTGGCGCCGAAAAGGCCCATGGTCCGGCCCACGCCGGAGCCGATGTCTGTTTTTGATCCGTTTTCCATGCCGGACTCCTTTGGTCATCTCATATCGAAATCCGGCGGTTGCGTAAAGTCGCAAAGGGGACCCTGATTCTGGGAATGGGGGATGGCGGGGATTTCCGTTCCGAGTTTTTCCGCCGGATCGAAGGGCATGTCTTCGCTCAGGTCTCTGGCTGTGCCCGGCGCGGATGAAATGTCGAGGGAGGCCGCCGGTACGGATTTTTTCAGGGCCTCGTTGACGTCCGGATTGGAATTGGAAAACCGGAGATTGGAGATCAGGGCGGGTCCTTTCCTTTATCCTCCGGTCCATTCTTTCCAGAATATCCATTCGGATGCCGGGGTTCAACACCCGATTCTCCCGCGCCGATCCGACCCGAGATGGAACGCCGTCCCCGCACCAGTCCTGCCAGACGCATCACAACGGTCTGCATGTCTTCCGCCTGTTGCCGCAGGTCAGTGGACGCGGCGGCGGCGGATTCGGCACTGGCGGCGTTGCCCTGGGTCAGTTTGTCCATTTCGGCCAGGGTGTGGGTCAGCCCAGCGACGCTGCGGGCCTGTTCTTCCGAAGCGGCGGCGATCTCGGCAATGCGGTCCGCCACCTCTCCGGCGCTGGCGGCGATCTCGGTGAAGTCGCTGTCGGTCCCCTTCACCAGATCGGTCCCGTCCGACAGCCGGTCCAGCATCGACTGCAACAGCGAAGCGGTGTTCCGGGCCGCCTCCCCCGCGCGCAGCGCCAGCCCCCGGATTTCTTCAGCCACTACCGCGAACCCGGCCCCGGCCTCTCCGGCCCGGGCCGCTTCCACGGCGGCGTTCAGGGCCAGCAGGTCGGTTTGGAACGCGATCTCCCCGCTGCTCCGGATGATTTTGGCGGAATCGTCGCCGGCCGTTCCAATGGCCGCCATGGCCGCTACCAGCTTCTCCATGGCAGTCGCCGTCCTTTCGACGATCCGCCGGGCCTCCCGCATGCGGGCGTCGGTCTCCCGGGCATGGTCCGCATTCTGCCCCACGGTGGCGGCCATCTCCTCCATGGCGGCCGAGGTCTCCTCCAGGGATGCCGCCTGCTCGGTGGCGCCTTCGGCCAGGGTGTGACTGGTATCGGCCAGGGCGGCGCTGGCGCTGTCGATCCGGCCGGCGCTCCGGGACAGCCCGTCGATGATGCGCGTCAAGGGACGGGCGATGGCGGTACTGAACCGGACGGCCAGTACCAGACCGAGGCAGAGAAGCCCCAGGGCGGCCAGGCCCAGAACCAGCAACCCCCTGCCGAGGCTGTCGGCCGCCTTTTCCTCGATGGCATCCACGGGTTCGCAGAATTCGGATACCGGGCTGGTGACCGCAATGGTGTAGCGGGCGTCGCCGATGGGCAGCGGTTTGAAAAAGACGTATTTTTCCACGCCCTCGAACCGGTAGACGCCGTGCCCGGTTTCGCCCCGCCGCATGCGGTTGTTGACCAGATCCGCCATTTCCCCGTACTTGGCGTCACTGATATTGACGCCGTCGGCCGGCCGGTATTTCGGATGGCTGACCAGGATCCCGTCCGGATCGATGATGTAGGTGTAGCCGGTTTTGCCGTACACCCGGTCCTTGAGGGACTGCCAAACCCGGTCCCAGTCCAGGTCCACCGATATGGCCCCCACGAAATCGCCTTCCAGGCGGATGGGCGCGGACACCGTCAGGGCGTCTCCGGATCCCGCGGCGTGGATGGCCGAATACCGGACGCCGCCCCCGCGGAGCGTTGTCAGTTCCCTGTCGCTGAAGAGAGTGGCCGAACGGCTGGCGGCGGCCCCCGACGTGTCCCGGTCCAGCGACAGTACGACGTCGCCGTCGGCCCCGGTGCATGTGATCCGGCGATAGAGGGGGAGCGTCTCGCCACCGATTTCCCGTCTTGCCATGTCGAAGATCGCCCGGATCTCGTTGCTCAGCAAAGCCCGGGCCGTCTCCGCCTGGGAGAATTCGTTCCAGTAGCCGGTGGCCAGGATGATCCAGTCCCACGGCTCGAAATAGGCGTAGGCCAGAAACTTGCGGCGGTCTTCGAAGGTGTAGGAGATCATCCCCGTCGTTTCCGTTTTATGACGATCCAGGACCGTCTGGAATTGGGGGATATGGAGGTCGTTTATGACATGCCGCCCCACGATGTCGGGGTTGGGGTGGATGATGAGGACCCCGTCCGGCCGGAGAACGGCGGCATAGCCGGTTTTTCCGATGGTCGTGGCGGTGATGGTCTTCTCCAGGGCCTCGAAGCCGCCCGTGTCCTGCCCGGTAAAGAGCATGCCGATGATCCCGCCGTCCGGGTCCCGGAGTGGGGCGAAGCGCCCGATAAGGGATTTGTCCCCGAAATGGATGGTGTCCCCGACCGGTTCTCCCCGACGGATGGCCCCGATGATGGGCGACGGGACCCTGTCCGGCGATTCGGCGGGCAGAAAACGACCGTCGAGCCGCCCGCCGTCGCCATCCGGGATCGTGGTGGCGATGATCAGCATGTCCCATTCCGGGGTTGTCCGCTGAAAGAGCGCGCAGGATGATCCGGTGAGGTCCTTCACCCCGTCCACGAACTGGTGCTGTGCCCGGGGCGCCCCGGGAAAGACGGCGTCGAAACCGATCTGGAAGACCGGCAGCTCCACCCGTCTCTCTTTCCCGGTCCGGAGGTTCACGGCCGTCCAGATGTGGCTGAGCCCGGTGACCTCGGCCCCTGCCTGGGCGTCGAGCACATGGCGGGCCATGGCCATGTCCTTGTCCAGCTTTTTCTGGACGTAATCATTCTGGACGCGGCAGATGTGCGCGATTCCCCGGACGATTTGCCGGGCCTCGTTTTCGACCATCCGGTTGAGGATCTCGTTTTTGCCGGCCCGGGCCGAAAAATACCCCCGTGCGTTGCTCGAAGACGCCAGCCGCCGTGCGTCCCGTTCCGCCGTGTCGATGAGGTTGCGGACGGTTTGACGGTCGTAGCTGACCCCAGACGCCAGCACCTCCGATGCCTGCCGGGTAAGGGCGGACCGGGTGAGGGCCCGGGTGTCGGCTCCAAAGGATCTGAACTGGAAATAACTGAGGGAGCCCACCAGGAGGACCGATAGGCCGATGGACATGGAGAGCAGCAGCAGGAGTCGGACTCGCAGGGAAAGGGACTCTATCAACGGATCGCCTCATTTCGTTGGCCGAGGTTGACGTGTCGGTTTCTTTCCCCCACTGTCGGATAAACGACAGCGGAAGATTTGCCAGAATCACCAAGGAAAAGGAAGGTGCAGTTGAACAGGTTTTGTGCCTTAAGTTAGCGCTTATGGGAATGAATCCCCCGGCTACAGGCAAAACCCGGCTGAAGCCGGCTGCAACCGTTTCGGCTCGCGCATCGGCCGAAACGATGATCAAGTCCAACAGAGCTTGGCCTGCCCACAATTTCCCGCCAGCGTCTTATTAAGCTATCCGCTACTGCACGACCGCACAGGTCTACAAGTTTTGGCATACGAATAACATATTGTATTGAATTTGTAAATAAAAGATGATGTCATTTCCCTGCGGACCGCGTCATCCCGTTTCTTCCCCATCGTTGGACCGCCTACTCCTTTCCCAACACCACCACCTCCACCTTCCCCTCCAACCCCTTCTGGAACGTCGCCGCATCGTTTTCCGCTCCCACGATGGCGCCGTAGTGCATCGGAACGGCGATATCGGGATTGATGGCCAGCGCCGCCTTCACGGCTTCGTCGGCCGTCATGACGTAGGTGCCGGAGACCGGCAGCAGGGCGATGTCCACATTGAAGGTTTCCATTTCCGGGATGAAATCGGTGTCGCCGGCATGGTAGACACGGACTCCGTCGATCTCCACGGTGAAGCCGAGCCACCCGTTGCCCTTGGGGTGAAACTGCTTGTCCAGGTTGTAGGCCGGAACAGCCTCGACCGTGACGCCCGCCACATCGAGGGATTCCCCCGGCGCCATGACGCGCACATGTCCTTTCAGCTTTTGGGCCGATGCCTTTTCCGTGATGACGGTCGTCTGGTTCCCCTGCACCTTGCCCACATCCTAGGGGGAACAGTGATCGAAATGTTCGTGGGTCACGAGAATGAGATCCGCCTCCGGGCCGCCTTCAATTCCGTACGGGTCGATGTAGACCACCTTGCCGGCGTCGATGCGGAAACCGTCGTGGCCCAGCCAGTGAATGTTGTTCAGCATTTCCTTGGGTGTCATGTCCGCCTCCTCTGGGTTGAGATCGTTTTCGCCGCTTCCGGTAAAAGGATGCACGGGGCGGGGCGGCGGGTCAAGACGTTTTTTGTCCCGCCTCGCGTCATGAAAACAACACCGCCTCCTGCCGGTCCTCCAGCAATTCCCGCACCAGCTTTCCGGCCCGAAGGATCTTGTCTTTTCCCTCCATCACCGATTCATACTGGGCTTCGACCCCGTCCAGCGTCTTTTGAATGCATTCTTCGAACGTTTCCGTCATCCCGGCGATGCGGCCGGCCGCTTCCTGGGTCTGGCGGTTCAAGCGGTTCATGTCCTCCGCCACCACCGAGAAACCGTTTCCGGATTCTCCGGCCCGGGCCGCCTCGATGGCGGCGTTGACCGTCAGCAGATTGATGGAGAACGAGATGGAGCGGATGATTTCCAGGGCCTTGTTGATCTCCGCGGACCGGCGGGTGAAGTCCGACACGTCGTCGCGAACCCGGGTGGTGGTGTCGAAGATCCGGGTGAGGGTGGCTTCGGTTTCCGACATCATTTGCGACAGGGACCGGCCGATCTTCTGAATCGACGCCCGGTGCGCCTCGCGACCGGACTGGAGCGCGTTGGTGGCCCCCTCCGCCGCCTGCTGGGCTTCGTGGGCCGCCATGAGTTGCCTGCGGGATTCCAGGATGGCCATTTGGACCGCCTCCACCATCCGGTTGAACCCCCGGGCCAGATCCCCCATTTCGGTGCCGACCTCCACCTCGATTTTGACGGTATCGGAAAAATCGCCTGTTTCCGTGGCCCGGCGCAACGCATGGCAGATGTCGTTGAGGCTGGAGGACGCCCCGTGCTCCGAGACGTTCAACCCCAGCAGTTCGGCCTCTTTGGAGACCCGCAACCCCCCGGAAATCCGGTCGATGGATTTGAGCAGGAGGAAGCCCAGGCCGAAGGTCCAGGCGAAGCAGACAGAGATGCCCAGAAGCTGGACGAGCACCTGGTGGGTCCGGGTCGCGCCCTCCAGGTATTCCGGCCGGATGAACAGGCCGACGGCCAGGGTCCCCCATGCACCGCAGAACCCGTGGACCGGTATCGCACCCACCACGTCGTCGAGCCTGAATATAAAATCCATGAGGCGGCATCCCACAAAAACGATGATCCCGGAGATAAAGCCCGTCGCGATGGCCCCGATCTCCCCCATATAGGCGCACCCGGCGGTCACCCCGACCAAGCCCCCCAAAAGCCCGTTGATGATCATCTCGCCCTGGGGGCGTCGCAGCGGCGAAAAGATCCAGCTCAGGGTTGATGCGGACAGGCATCCGAAGCTGCCGCCCAGAAGGGTATTGAAGGCGATCTGTCCGACCTGGTCGGAGGCATGGAGTGTGCTGCCGCAGTTGAACCCGAACCAGCCGAACAGCAGGATAAAGCCGCCCAGGTAGGCGAAGGTCATGTTGTGGGGCGGAATGGGGCGGGGCGCGCCGTCCTTGTCGAACCGGCCGATGCGGGGGCCGATGACGATGATGGCGGCCAGGGCCGTCCAGGCCCCAACGGAATGGACCACGGTGGACCCCGCGAAGTCCTTGAATCCCAGGGCCTGGAGCCATCCGGGTTCATTATGGAGCAGGCCGCCCCAGGCCCAGTGGCCGAAAACCGGGTAGATGACGCCGCTGATGACCGCGGAGATGATCAGGTAGCCGCCGAATTTGGTCCGGCCGGAGATGGCGCCGGAAACGATGGTGGCCGCCGTGCCCGCGAAGACCACCTCGAAGACGAACAAAAGGGCGGTCCACGGGTCGTTCATGGAGAGGAGAAAATCCGACCCGCCTGCCCAGCCGCCCATCGTGAGGCCGAACATCAGCCCGAATCCGACGGCCCAGAAGAGGATGGCGGAAACAATAAAGTCCGCCAGGTTTTTGATGGCGATGTTGATGGAGTTTTTGGCGGACGCCAGGCCGGATTCCAGGCACATGAACCCGGCCTGCATCATGAAGACCAGTGCGGCGGACAGGAGAATCCAGATGTAATCCAGACGGATCTCCAGCAAGGATGCGTTCTCCATAAACAAGCCTCCCGTAGAAGTGTTTGTAATGGTCAGGTTGTATCATATTCGGTCGGAAAAAGGGAAGGTGCAGGACCATCACCCGTTAAACATTTTTCTGTATTGTTAGAGGTTCTTATGGGATATAAAAAATAAAATTCATGCTAACAATACCGTGGTTTTCGGGAAGGCCAGGATGGGATCGGAGATGGCGGCGGCGTCGAGGGGGGAAGATGCGCCGCCGCAATAGGTGGGGTTACAGCAGCTTTTCCGCGTCCTCCCGCTTGGGGACGTACTTTTCCTCGTATTCCTGCCAGAAGTCCTTGTCCTCCTCCTTCCACCCCGGCCCGAACTTCCGGTCGAAAAAAGGACGCAGCTTGGCGAACCACCCGCCGTGGCGGGCCTTGCCGGCCTGGGCGTTTTGGAGCAGATCGGCGACGTGCTCGGCGATGTCGGCGATCTTGTCTTTGGGAATGTAAGCGCTGGCGCCCGACTGGATCGATTTTTTCAGGTTGTCCGGGCTCAGGGCGTGGGCCGTGAGCATCAGGGCCGGAATGCCCTTGTCGGTGCACAGATCCAGCAGGTCGTAGCCCCGGACGCCCATGATGTCTAAGATCGCTGCGTCATAGGCGGTTTTGTCCAGGAATTTTTTGGCGGTGTCGTAATCGGGCGCGCTGTCGATGGCGCACATGTCGAGCATCTCTTCCAGGGTCTCCAGAATATCGGGCTCGTCGTCAACGATCAGCAGGTGTTTGCCCTTCAGATAGTCTTCAGCGTTCTCCATGTTCTGCCTCCAGGTTAGCGGTCAATACAAGGAACACAATAAACTGAATGCGATTCATGGTCAACAAGAATTTTGCCGTCAAATGCCGGGATCAGCGATCTGGAGGGCCGGGGGAAAGAGGACGGAAAAGGTGGTTTCGCCGGAATCCCGGCAGTCGGCTGACCCCTCGCAGTGAACGCAGTCCGTAACGCACCCCGGGCAGATGTCGCCCTCGTCGGGGAGGTGTCGGCACCGGGTGGAGGTCATGTCGATTTCGAACCCGTAGCGGGCGGAGAACATCTTCATCCGCAGCAGGTCGGCCCCCTTGCCACCGGCGTTGAAGTCGTAGGGCCGTTTGGTGGAGTAAGCCCCGGTCTCCTGGGTGACGTAGAACCCGTCAAAGATCCGCTTCCGGGCCTCCGGATGGATGCCGACGCCGTAGTCGTGGACGGTGAACCTGGCCCCGTCCCCGGCTTTTTCCACGATCACCTCGATCCGGCCGCCGTCCGGGGTGTTTTCCACGGCGTTTTTCACCAGGCCGTCGATGACCTTCATCAGGGGTTCCGACGCCATGTTGATGGGCGGGGCCGGTTCGAGACGGCGGAGGATCTCCAGGTCCCGGTGGGCGAAATGGGGCTGGATCCTGTCGAGACGCCGTTCCACGAACAGATGGAGCTGGATGCGGCGGGAGGGGAGCTGGTCCGGCCGGAACCGGGCGGCGATTTTTCGCCGGATCTCCCGGGCCAGGCCCTCGTCCCCCTTTTCTTCGGCCACCATCCCCTCCACCTGGTCCAGGAAATGTTCATAGATCCGGAACAGGTAGGCCGGCGGGTTGTCCCCCCGGGCCTGGACGATGTCGTCCACCTCGTCGGCGATCTCGCTCAACCGGTCGAGGTTGCGGCGGGCCCGGTCCATGGTGGACTGCCACTTTCCGTCGGGCAGGGTCTTGAGCCGGTTGGTCAGGATGTTGAGGCTGCCGGACATCACGGAGATGGGCGTCTTCAACTCGTGGGAAAGATGGTTGATCATCCGGTTTTTGGCGGCGTTGACCGATTTCAGCTCCCGGTAGGCGGTCTTGATCTCTTCGGAAAACCGGGCGTTTTCCACCGTGAGGGCCACGGTGCCGGCGATCATGTTGAGCAGCTCCAGGTCCCGGGGGTCGAAGGCGCCCTCCTTTTTATTGAGGGCCGCCAGCACGCCGATGATCCGCTCGTTGGACCGGAGGGGGACCTCCATCATGTTCCGGGTTTCGTAGCCGATGAGTTTGTCCCGCTCGGAATAATGGTCGGGCATCTCGGCGGTGTCCTGGATGATCACCGGCTCGCCGGTCTGGATCACCGTTCCGGCGTGGATCTGGTCCATCCCGAACCGGATCCCCTTGACCCGCTTCTCGGTGGCCGGGCTGTCATAGGCGGCGCCGGGGATGAAGAGTTCGTTGTTCTCCTCGTCCAGCAACACCACGGCCGCCCCCTCGGTGCCCAACAGCCGTTTGATCTCGGAGGAGATATAGTCCAGCAGGTCCGGCAGGTCGGGGTATTGGGGCAAAGAGGTTGAGATGCGGAGCATGGCCGCGTTGTTGCGGGCGATCCGCTTCTCTTCGGTGATGTCCCGGTGGATGAGGAGGATGCCGGCTTCCTCGTTTTTGGTCTCCGGATAGACGGCGGCCCGCAGGACCATGTCCAGAAGGCGTCCCTCTTTGGTCAGCCGCTGGGTTTCGTACCGGACCAGGAGCCGGTTCTCGATGAGGGCGTCGATCCGCTTCCGGGTCTCTTCCTCCAGACCGGCGGGGATGTAGGGGATCCGCCGGTCCTGGAGTTCCTCCAGGGTCCAGCCGAAGACCTCGGTAAAGGACGGATTGAGGTAGGCGACCCGGCCCGCCAGGGTGAAGACCACCACCGGATAGGGGACGAAGTCGATGAACCGCTTGTACCGCTCCCCCGACTCCCGGATGGCCGC
>CAYPCE010000030.1:0-24518 GCA_964409085.1 uncultured Desulfobacteraceae bacterium
AGCGGATATTCTGGAGTTTGTGCCGGAGTTGACGGAGAAGGTCGGGGAGGTGTAAGCTACCAAGTCTGAATAAACCAATATACCGGCTGCAGATCACTGTTCACAATGGTGTGCAGCCGGTATTTGTAGAAATATGTTGATGAAGACGAACCGGACTGGCCGTCAAAAGTCCGGCGGATTTCTGACGCGGCACCCGTCTCTCTATTCGCCCCCGGCCGAAACCACTTCCAACACTTCCACCCCGATTTTCCCCATCATCCCCATCAACGCCACCTGCTCCCCCTGTTCCCCCAATGCAAACCGGATATGGGTCACATCCGCCGGGAACTGTCCGAAAGCCGCGTCTGCCGAAACCCACTTGCCGACGTACAACAGATTCCACGCATGGTAGTAGAACCGCCCGTCCTGGTAGAAGAGCCCCGAAGCCACCCGGGCCGGTACGCCGGCTGCCCGGGCCAGGGCCGCCAGGAGCATGGCGTGCTCGTTGCAGTCGCCCATCCGGTTGTCCAGGGTGGAAATGGCGTCGGGCATGGAAAGGACCGGCCGCTTTTCGATGGCGTCATGGGTCCAGTCGATGAGCCTGCGGGCTTTTTCCAGAGGGCCGGTTGCATTGCCGGCGATCGCCGCCGCCTGCTGCCGGATCTTCGGATGATCCGATTGGATAAACGGGGAGGGGGCCAGAAACCTCTCCAGGTCTCCGTCTCCCGCATCGTCGCCGGCGGGCGGATCATCCAGCGGCTCTTTCTGGATGGTCAACATATCCCCGGATAAGGACTGCCGTCCACCCCCCACCTTCGCCGGATCTATGTCGACGCCCGTGATGCGGACGACGAGGCGTTGGAGGGTTGCCGGATTTTCGATGGTATGGTTCGACGGCACGGCGACCACCCGGGTCAGGTCGTCGCTGGATTCCACCGGCAGGCCGAACAGGGCGTCCGCCCGGCTCGTTTTGTCCATGCGGATGCCCAGGACCCCCGTTTCCCGGAGCACGTCGCCGGTTTCATCGATCCAGGCGAACTGCTCCATCCCCGAAAACCGGACGGCGATTTTGATCGTGCTGTGGGTCGCGCCCGAGACCTGGATGGTCTCTTCCCCCAGGTGTTCGATCTCCGCCACATCCATGGACAGGGCGGCCGGGTTGAAAATGGAATAGGTCCGGATATCGCCGGGCCCCATCCCCTCGCTGGGGATGGCGTCCATGATTCCGGCCAGGATGAAGGGGACGTCGGGGAGGGGGACCTCGGCGGTCCGCTCCTGCCCCCCGATGGAAAGGGCGAGGTGGAGAACGTCGCCGTCTACGGTCCCTTTGGCGGCGAACCGGAACCGGCCGGAAATCATCTCGAAGCGGATCGACCGGAGGCTGAAGTCTCTTTCAAGCCCTGCCTCGGTCCGGAGGTCGAGATCCTGGGCCATCCCCAGGGTGTTGATGCGGAGGGAAACTGTTTCCGCCAGGTTGTACCCGCCTTCCATGCCCTGAAAGACCGTGTGAGCGAACCCGATCTTCCGACCGCCCTGGAAGACGTTCATCCAGGACTCCCGGTCTCCGGCGACGGCGGCTTCCGTCGCCGAGAGGTGTCCGGCGATCCCCGGAGGGGGGGAAAACAGAAGGGAAACGGCGAGGCCCCAAAGGATAGCCATGCCTCGGAGGGACCGTCGCCGGTGGCGGGGCGGAGGCATTACTCCATGACAAGCAGGACGACGCGGCGGTTCTTGGCCCGTCCGGCCTTTGTCTTGTTTGCGGCCACCGGCCGCTCCTCACCGTAGGAGAAGACGCCCATCCGGTCCAGCGGGATCTCGTGGGCCATGTGGAGATACCGCATGACCGATTCGGCCCGGGCCTGTCCGAGGCGGAGGTTATAAGCCCGGGAGCCGATATTGTCGGTGTGCCCCTGGATTTCGATATAGACCGGTTCATTTGCGATGATCAGGGTTTCGGCAAAGGTGTCCAGGGCCGCCTTGGCCTCGTCGGAGAGGGTGGCCTTATCGTAACCGAAGGGGACCGACTCGTCGGAGATGGTCACTTCATACAGGAGCTTTCCTTTGGTCAGTTTGCTCGCGTCTTTGGCCCGATCCATGGCCTCCTCGGCCAGATCGATGGACTCCCGGAGCTTCCGTTCCTGGGCCTCGGTCATGTCCCGGAGCTGGGAAATCTCGCGGTCCTTGGCGGTCAGGTCTTCCCGGAGGTTGGTCACGTCCCCCTCCAGGGCGTCCACATCCCGGTCGGTTTCCTGGATGCGGGATTCCATGCCCTGGGACAGGATCGACATCTGTTCATCCACATAACTCCGGGACGCGCACCCGATCATTCCCACCGAAAACGCGCCGATCAGCAGTACCACATACGCCTTTTTCATAGAAACCCTCCCTTTGTTGGTGATCCATTCACGTTATGAACCTTCTTTCAGCAGCGCCCGGGCCGCCTCGATATCGTAGGCCCGGTCCGGGTCGAAGCCGTTTTGTTTACGCTGGTACCGACCGGCGGCCTCCCGGATCATGGCGTAGGGGAGCCATCCGTGTTCGTCCCACATCTTCGGATCATCGGCGTTCCAGAGCCGAAAGCAGACCTCGTTTCCCACAGGTTTGACGTACATCCGGACCCGCTTGTTGGCGGGAAACGGCAGATAATAGAGTCCTCGGTCGTCCTTCATGGTTCAACTTCCATTGGCGGGCCGGGCCGTAAGCCCGGCCATCTTCTTCACCCGGAGAAGCCCCGGGCTGTTGTGAAGGTACATCAGCGGCGATGAGTGTCCCGCCGCCATGAAATGGGCTTCCAGGTCGTCAAAGACCACGGGCCGATCCGGCCACGTGTAGCGGTTCCGTTCGTTTTTCAGCTTCTCCCACCGGACCGCGGCTTCGGGATCATTGTCAAACACCGTCCGCTGGGCCGTATCGCACAGGAACATCTCGCAGACAATGGGTTTGATCCGCCACCGACAGCCCCGGTCGCCCAAATAGACGCATTTGGACCCGTTGTTGGGCACGTCCAGGACCGCCCCGAGCCGGTCCAGCTCTGCTTCGTCCGAAACCAGGACGTTGACCACCACGTCGGCGAAAAAGGTGATGATCCCCTCCCGGGAACAGCAGGCGCTGAGCCGGCCCCGGAAGCATTTCTCCGTGCAGGCGTCCTGAAAATCGCGGGCCAGAAAATCGGCCACCGTTTCCCGGAAGCCTCGGTAGGAAGCGGTCCATTCCAGGAGTCGGTCCCGGTCTCCGGGAACCCCATGCAGGTGGTCCCGGACCAGATCCAGTGTTTGACGTTGTTCGATATGGTACGCGTTGACCATGGCGGATCAGGCGGCCGGAACCGGGAGCATCCGTTTGGGGCTGTTGCCGCCGCAGGACCGGCACGCCGGCCGGGCGCCGGGGGCGGGAACGATGATCTCAAAAGAGTTTCCGCATTCGGGACAACGGTATTCATACAGTGGCATGGGTGGGGTCTCCCGCGATGGGCGTTGAGGAGATCAATGGTGGCAATTGTGGCCGCTGCATGTCTGGGCCATTATGAATTCAGGGAGTTTGCCGGCGTTGATGAGGGCCAGGTTGTCCGCGACCGACCCGGCCACGGCCCGAAAGGCCCGGATACCGCCGGACTGGATCTTCCGCAGGGCCCCGGCACCGATGTTGCCCACCACGACGGCGTCCACGCCATGGCTGCCGAGGGCCGTCAAAGGCTGGCACTGGCCGTGGGCGTGGCCCAGATCCGCGTTTCGGACGGTTTGCAGGGAACCGTTTTCCGATGAGACGAGGAGAAAATACCCCGCAGTGCCGAAATGATCGTGGACCAGACTCTCCAACCCCTGGTCCTCATTGACGGGAAAAGCGATCTGCATGTCTTACCCTTTCATATTGGATGCATTCCGGCGACCCAACCCAAGCGGTGGGCGCCTTTAAACATCCCGAAAATAGGCAAAAGGCGACGGCCTGTCAAGGGAGGGCCGCGGTTTTAGAGCCGGATCTCGAGGCCCACCGGGCAATGGTCCGAGCCATGGATGTCATTGTCGATGAACGCTTCGGCGATCTGCCCGCCGTCGATCATGTTCCGGGAAACGAAAAAGTAGTCGATGCGCCACCCCGCGTTCCGTTTGCGGGCCCCGAATCGATAGGTCCACCACGAATACTTGACCATGCCGGGGTAAAAGTGGCGGAAGGTGTCGACCCATCCGTTGGCGATGATCCGGTCGAGCCAGTCCCGTTCGATGCGGAGGAAACCGGAATAGTTCTCGTTGGCTTTGGGGTTTTTGAGATCGATTTCGTTGTGGGCCGTGTTGTAGTCGCCGGTGACGATCACCCGCCGCCCCGCGTCCTTGTGGGCATCGGCATGGGCGAAAAAGGCATCATAGAAATCGAGCTTGTACTGTAATCGCTCCTCGCTCATCTGGCCGTTGGGAAAGTAGACATTATAAAAAAGGAACTCCCCGAAATCCAGTTCCAGGATGCGTCCCTCGTTGTCGAATGCCGGGATGCCGATGCCGTGACGCACCGCTTTCGGCGGGATCCGGGTGTAGACGCCCACGCCGCTGTAGCCCTTCTTCCCGGTGGCACAGGACCAGTGGGAGGTGTAGCCCGGAAAGTCCCGCATCTCGTCGGTGATCTGGTCCTCCTGGATTTTGGTCTCCTGGAGGGCCACGATGTCCGCATCCATTTCCCCGAATGTCGCCGTGAACCCTTTTTTCAGGACCGCCCGAAGGCCGTTGACATTCCACGAGACGAGTTTGATCTGTTTTTGCGCCATGCGCGAACCGCCGTTCCTTTCGGTCGTGGTTGGATACTCTATTCGATGTGCCGGAAAACCGCCTTCGGCCGCCGCTTTCCGTCTGGAACAGTTTCTTTATAAAGCCACCGGTTGTCAACGGGTTTTTGCCGCATTCTTATCTTCGACCTGATCAATTGTATTTTGAGGGTGGATGTGGTAATCCAAAAAACAGCATGAGGTTTGGCTTGATGATGGATCAATGCTGACGGTTCACTGGTTTGAGTCACATAAGGAGGGAAATGGGATGAGACAGTTGCGAATGGTGGCGGCAATCGTGGCGGGGCTGGCGGTCCTGTTCGGCATGGTCGGCGGGGCGGCGGGGCAGACCCTGGAGTTGGTGGGGGGATGGCCGGGACCCGCAAACGCGATCGCTTTTGGATCGACAAACGCTGGGCAAAAACTCGTTTTTCTCGGTGTTGGAAACGGGGTTATGGTGGTTGACGTAACAAACCCTGATCCAGCCGACAACGATGTTATCGCTCAAATGTACACACCGGGAATTGTTCAGGGGCTCTTTTACGAGGAACCTTACCTTTACATCGCCGATGGAGAGGGTGGGGGGTTGCAAATCCTTGATGTCTCAACACCAAGTTCACCGGTAAAAAAAGAGCCCATAGAAACTCCTGGCGGTGCAATGGACGTTTTTGTCTTCGAAAACAACGCCTATATCGCGGACGGTTTCGCTGGATTGCAAGTTATTGACCTGCAACAGCCTGCTTCACCTGTTTCGTACATAGAAGCCACTGACGCACGCGGTGTTTTTGTGGAAAACAGAGCTATGGATGATCAAACATCGCAAACCTGGGTTTACATCGCGGACGGCGTTAATGGACTGGTAACTGTTAATGCTTCAAGCGGACTGGCCTATGGCCCTTTTTCGATCGGAGGAGGGGTCGCTTCTGATGTGGTGGTCGACGTCGACGCTAGTGATAAGACTGCGTATCTTGCCGCCGGAGATGGCGGCGTATATTTGATCGATGTGAATGATCCTCGAACTCCTGAGATTACCAACGACCCTACTGAAAGCAGTTCTAAATTGAGTTTAACCCTGAATACAGGGGTTTCCAGCCTCGAGATTTTGGACATACCTACGGTGTACGCCGGTACGGATGCCGGGTTGATGATTTTGGATGTCAGCACGCTTAGCGTCCCTGAAGTTTATGGGCCTGTAGGGACTGGGCCGGCGAAGGATGTCGTTTACTTCCCGGGTTACGTTTATGTGGCAAATGGTGATTCAGGACTTTCGTTGTTCGAAAAGACCACCGCTCCAAACCAAATCGAGTATAAGGGATCAATCAACATACGAAACCAAGTGACCGACATCGTGGTCACCGGCAACACCGCCTACCTTGCTGATCACGACAATGCGCTTCATATCCTGGATATTGCCGAGCCTCCCGGTTCAGAAATCCACGGCATCAAGCGTTTCGATTTAGATGACGAAGCCAGGGCGGTTGCGGTTGGTGGCGACAATGTTTTCGTTCTCGAGGGGCCGAACACGTTGAAGCATGTCGATATCGACAATTCTGTTGATTCTATTAGTAATTCAAACAGTTTAATCGATGGCAGGGATGCATTTGCAACTCCGGATGATGTCTATGTTGCCGATGGCGAAGGGGGCTTGAAAATTTTTGATATCGCCAACATCAATGTCGCTGCCCCACCCTTCGTCGATACTCCGGGGACGGCTGTGCAGGTCGTCGTTTCAGAAGAATACGCTTACGTAGCTGACCAGAGCGGGGGGCTTGGAATTATTGATGTAAGTGATCCATCATCGCCCGAAGAGGTGGTTTTTTATAATGAAGGACTTGTTTCCGCAAATTCAGTAGTTGTTTATAACGGCAGTTATGCATTCGTGGCGGACGGGGATCAGGGTGTAGCGATCCTTCGTTTAGGAAATCCCCTGGATCTCTCCGAAGAGGATGGGAAACCTCTGAGGGATATTGGCACAGCGACATCCATGGCGCTTTCGGGAGATTTTATTCATATCGCCCTCCAAAGCGGCGCTATTCAAACCTACTACATCAGAAATCCGACGATACCATTGAAAATCGATGATGGCGACACATTGGGACCTGTGGAGGATTTAGCCGTTTCAGGCGATGCGATTTACATAGCCAAGCGGTCGGGCGGCATGGAGGTGCTTCGCTTCACCCCGCCCGAATCACCCGACGCGCCCGTTGTGCCGGCGGGGACCGAAATCGAAACAGCCGCCAGATGGTTCGTGGCGGAATGGGAGGCGGTACCGCAAGCGGACGGCTATGAAATGGATATCGCCTACGATTCGGAGTTTCAGCAGTATGTCCCGGGGTATAACGGAACGCTTGTCGCCGACAATACAGCAACCGTTACCGGACTGGATCCGAATACAGCGTATTACTACCGGGTTAGAGCCATAAACAACGGCATCGCCGGCACTGATTCGGATACCGTTTCAGTCAGAACCCAAACCGAATTTGCTCAGATCGGCGCCTGGGCAAACGTCGCTTTCGACGCCATCACCCTGAACCCTTATGAATCGATCTTGTTTATGGGGTCCGGATCAGAAATATATGTATTCGATGTTTCAGATCCCACTGACCCATCGAAAATCGGCCAGTTGTCGACACCCGGTTCGGTCAAAGATCTTTTTTATGAATTTAATCATTTTAACGATTCTAATCTTTTATATGTTGCGGACGATTGGAAAGGGTTGAGAATTTACGACCTCGACGAACCCTGGTCTCCGGAAATCGGCTTTTTTCCTGAAGATGGCGGCCAAAGAGAGGTGGAAGCTGTTTTTCCATCCTATATCGTTGTCGACTCTTTGCTCCTCGACGCCGCCTTTATCGTTGGCGGTGTGGACGAGGGCGTCGCCGTGCTTGATACCAGTGACAAGACCTCGCCCCAATTCCTGTTCGACTACCCTCTTGTTTATGCCAGCGACGTTGTTTTCGACCCATGGTCTGAATTGACATTCGTAACCGACAGCTTCGGTTTGAGAATTTTCGGCATGTTCAATGACAGCTATTTCGGCCTGGTTGGCGCCGTTGAAATTCCCGGCGCGGCTCTGGCTGTCGATTTGTCGGACGATTTTGCTTATGTCGCCGGGTCGGACGGTGTTTACGCCATCGATTATCAAAACCCGTCCGATGCTCGAATAGTGGATTATTATGAAACACCTCGGAAGGTCGAGGCGGTCCATGTGACTCCGGCCGGATATGTTTATTTTCTCGATGGCGATACGATCTATATCTGGAAAAATGCGGACGATTACGTCAATGCGGACAGCGGGTCCAAACCGGAAAAAGATATCGTTCAAAACGACCTGTCCGGTTCGGCGCATAATTTCTCGGTGTGGGGCCCCTACGTGTTTGTGGCCGACGGCGACAAGGGATTGAAAGTGTTTCAATATGCTCATGAATTGTCGCCACCCGAGGTCAATCCGGATCCCTATTATGTCTCGGACGATGTCATTTCCGTCGAATGGCGGCCGGTGCCGGGCGCTGAAGAATACTTCGTTGAAATTTCGGAAGATCAGTTTCAAACTGTCTTTTTCACGGATACGGTTATCGGTTCTTCGTACTGGTTCGACGAGGGGCTAAGACCTTCGACCGAATACCATGTCCGAGTAACCACGAGAATGGCTGGTGTTGAAAGCGCTTCCGTGCCTTTGGGACCCATCCGGACCGACCCGTCCCATGAGCCCGGCGACCTCGACAACGACGGCCTCGTTACGCTCGGCGATACGATCATCGCGCTCAAAGTCCTTGCCGGCATCATCCCCGATGTGTTTCACCCGGAATATGGTGAGGCCGGAGTGGACGTCGACGGCAACGAACGCGCCGGCCTGGCCGAAGTCCTGTTTTCACTCCAGGTCGAGGCCGGGTTGCGGTGAGACTTTCCGTCAGGGGGCCCGGACAATCTCTTGTGATTCGGGACGGCATCTGGTATAAAAAGGGAATGCGGGGTCTTCGGCTCCGCGCCCTTCCAACCCATGATGCGAAAGGGGGTGCAACGTCAACCGACCCAACCGCATGTGCCTGAGCAGGTGAAAACCCCGATCCTTTATGCCAACTTTATCGAAGCAAGGAGGTTCACCATGTCGGAAAGTGTTTACAAGGTCATCGAACTGGTTGGAACGAGTAGCTCATCCTGGGAAGACGCCGCCAAAGCCGCGGTGGAAACCGCCGGAAAAAGCCTGAAAAACCTGCGAATCGCGGAGATCAACAAACTCGACATGCGGGTAGAGGACGGCAAGGTGTCCGCCTTCCGGGCCCGGGTGGCGCTGTCGTTCAAGTATGAAACCTGATCCCGTCGCGTAGCCAAATCAACCCCCGGCATGCGGTCCGTCCCAACCACCGCATGCCGCCGCATACCGACCTTACCCATACTGGAGAGGCCCATGCCCGAGAAACGCAAGGTCAAACGTCGGCACCTCATTTATTACCTGAGCATATTCGACCGCAGCAACGACCACCTCGTGGGACAGTTGGTGGACATCACCACCCGGGGCTTTATGCTGACCAGCGAGGCCCCCATCGAATCCGGGCTCCGGATGGAGTTGCGGATGGTGCTGCCCGACGTCATCGAAGGAGATAACCAGATCACGTTCGACGCCGTCAGCGTCTGGTGCAAAACCGATATCAATCCCAACTTTTATGCCATCGGTTTTGAATTCGAAAACATCGCACCCAAAAATCTGGCCATCATCGAAAACCTGATTCAGGAATTCTCCTTCCTCGATTGATCTGCGCCGCACCGGGAAAGGATCGCCCTGGGAAGGAACCCCGTGAGGACCGGCGGCGAGGTCCGCGGATCGGACGGAGCCGCCCCCTTTGTCAACCTGTAGTTCCCTTGAGGAGATGGATCATGAATACCCGGTTCACGACATGGTGTGCCGTCTTCATCATTGGCTGCTCCCTGGCGGCCGCCCCCCTTTTCGCCGCCGAATCCGGGTCGTCGCCCGATGCCTTCCGGGTTTTGGATATCAGCGAACGGACCTACGCGGGGGGGCCGGCCATCGCCGTCCTGCTCTCCGCGCCGCTGGACCCCACCATCCGCCATGACGACCATCTGCGCATCAGCGATCCCCGGCAGCTTCTCAAAAGCGCATGGGTCCTTTCGGACGACAACCGAACCCTTTACTTCCCCCACGTCGAGCCGGAGACCGAATATTCCGTCACCGTGCTCCCATCGCTCACCGACGCCGATGGCCGGTCCCTCGGCGAACGGCAAAGCCAGGCGGTGACCACCCGGAAGATCACCCCGGTGGTGAGCTTCGCCAGCGAGGGGCTGATCCTGCCGGCGGGCATGACTGACGGCCTGCCCGTGGTCACGGTCAACGTGCCGGCGGTGGATATCGAATTCTTCCGGCTCAACGAGAACAGCCTTACCCGGTACATCCGGTGGCGGGACACCACCGGCCGCCAAAGCTACTACAAGCTCCGTCGGATGGACCAATACGGCGAACTGGTCTATTCCGGCCGGTTCGGCCTCGACGCGCCGGAAAACCGCCGGGTCATCCGCCACATCCCGGTGGAAGACATATCGGCACTGGAAGAACCGGGCGTCTATCTGGCGGTCATGCGCCGCCCCGGGGAATACGCCCGCAACTATCAAACCACCTATTTCCTGGTTACCGACATCGGCCTCCATGCCCGGGTCTACGAACAGGAATCCCTCATCGCCGCCGTCTCCCTGGAGACGGGCCGGCCCCTGGCCGGCATCCGTCTCCGGTTTTTCAACAAAAAAGGCGAAATCGTCCACAAGGGCGTTACCGACGACCGGGGGCGGTACCGGTACCCCGGCAAGCTGACCCGCAGCGCCCGCATCATCGAGGCCCGCAGCGACGAGGGGATCAGTGTCCTGCCCCTGGACGTGCCGGCCCTGGACCTGAGCGAGTTCGACCTGTCGGGACGGCCCTACCGGCCCCGGGAGGTCTTCCTTTACAGCCCCCGGGACCTCTACCGGCCCGGCGAAAGGGCCGTGGTATCGGCCCTGCTCCGGAATCACGACGGACAGCCCGCGGACGGCCGTCCCCTCACCGCCAAGCTCTTCCGCCCCGACGGGAAAACGGTCCGGACCTTCGTTCTCCACCCGGAACCGCCCGAGGGGCTCGATTACTACGAGACGGTCCTCGACATCCGGGCCGACGCCCAGACCGGCCTCTGGAAGCTCCAGGTCTACGACAGCCCGTCGGCCAAAACGCCGGCCGGGCGGTTTGAATTCCACGTGGAGGAATTCCTCCCCGAACGGATGAAGCTCGATCTCACGGCAACGCCGGAGCATCCCGGTCCGGAAGAGGACATCCGGGTGGAGGTGACCGGCGAATACCTCTACGGGGCCCCGGCCGCCGGCAACCGACTTGAATCCAAGGTGCTGGTCAAGGCGCGGCGGGAACTCTTCGACGACTTCAAGGGGTTCCGGTTCGGCCAGGTGGGCGACAAGGACTACCAGGACTTCTGGGAGCGGTCGGACACAACCCTGGATGACGACGGCCGGACCACCCTGACAGTAGAGAGCCGGTGGAAGGAGATAAAAACCCCCTTGTCTGTGTGGGTCATCGCCAGCCTCTACGAATCGGGCGGAAGGCCCGTGACCCGGAACGTCCGGAAGACGGTGTGGCCCGCCGGAAAGCTGGTGGGGATCCGGCCCCATTTCGACGATCTCCGGGCCGACGAGGGGCCGGTGACCTTCGACGTGGTCCGGACCGACCCGGCGGGCGGGCGGCTGCCGGCCGACAACCTGTTGGTCTCCCTGACCAAGGAGGACCGGGACTATTACTGGGAATATTCCGAATCCACCGGCTGGCGGTACCGGTATTCCGAAAAGACCTACCGGTTTCTCACCGACGCCATGGCCCTCAACGGCGGCAAGGCCGAGCCCTACACCCTCCACCTGGAGCGGGGCCAGTATGTCCTCTCCATCGAGGACCCCGAAACCGGCCTGACCACCAGCGTCCGGTTCCGCGTCGGCCGTTACTGGTGGTACGACGCCGGCCAGGGCGAGTCGGCGGCCCGGCCCGACAAGGTGGTCCTGACCCTGGACCGGCCCGCCTACCGGCCCGGAGACGTCATCGGCCTGACCGTCACGCCGCCCCACGACGGCGAAGCCCTCATCATGGTGGAAGGGAAGTCCCCTCTCTGGGTCGGACGCCGAAAAGTGTCGGCCGGGGGGACCACGGTCCAGATTCCGGTATCGGCCAAATGGGACCGCCATGACCTCTACATCAGTGCGGTGGTCTTCCGGCCGGTAACCGCCGAGGAGAAGATCACCCCAACCCGGTCGATGGGCATTATCCACCTCCCCCTGGAACGGTCGGACCGGGAGATCGCCCTTGAGGTGTCGGCACCGGATAAGATCGTCCCCAACGGACCCCTCACCGTAACAGTTCAGCAACCGGAGGACGCCCCGGACCCCGAGGCCCATGTCACCGTGGCCGCCGTGGATGTGGGGATCCTCAACATCACCGATTTCGAGACCCCCGACCCCTTTGGCTGGTTCTTCGCCAAGCGGCGGTACGGGGCCGAGAGTTACGACATCTACGCCAAGGTTATCGAGAACCTGGAGGGGCAGGCGGCCCGGCTCCGGTTCGGCGGCGACGCCGATCTGGCCGGCGGCAAGAAGCCGGAGACGAAAGTGAAGCTGGTCTCGCTTTTCAACGGACCCGTCGCCTTTGACGCGGACGGCAAAGCCGAGATCACGTTCCAGGTGCCCGATTTTAACGGCCGGCTCCGGGTCATGGCCGTGGCCTTCAGCCCCGGCCGGTTCGGATCGGCCGAACGGGATGTCACCGTCGCGGCGCCGGTGGTGACCCAGCTCTCCATGCCCCGGTTCCTCTCCCCCGGCGACAAGACCCAGTTCACCCTGGACGTCCACAACCTCAGCGGCGGGTCCCGGAGCCTGACCCTGGACATGACCGCCGAACCGCCCCTGGTCCTCAGCGAAGGCGAACGGACCCTGAGCCTGGCCGACGGCGAAAAGACGACCCTCCGGTTCCCGGTGACGGCCGAAGGGGCATTTGGGGGCAGTGTCATCCGGCTGTTGCTGGAAGGGGAGGGGCTTACCCTCCAGCGTGACTGGCAGTTGGGGGTCCGTCCCGGATACCCGGGCATCGCCCGGGAGGAACGGAAAATCCTCCGGAAGGGGGATGCCTTCATGCTGGATGACCGGATGATCGCCGACCTCATCCCCTCCACGGTGGAGGCGTCCGTCAAGGTGTCGCCGGTGCTGCCCCTCAACCTCCGGGAGGTGGTGAAGGGGCTCATCCAATATCCTTACGGCTGCCTGGAGCAGACCACCTCCCGGGCCTGGCCCCTCCTGCATGCCACGCCGGAGCGGATCGCCGAATTCCACCTGCCGTCCATCGAGCCCAACGAGCGGATCCGGCGGCTGGCCGACGCCATCGAGCGGCTCTCCACCATGCAGCTGGCCTCGGGCGGGTTCGGCCTCTGGAGCCGGTCCAGCCCCGAAACCCCGTGGCTGACGGTCTACGTGACCGATTTTCTCCTGACGGCCCGGGACATGGGCATGAACGTGCCCCCGGAGCTGCTGGACAAGGCCCTGACCCGGCTCACGGAATACCTGAAGACCATGCCGCCGCTGGAGGACTACCTCTCCAAGGAATCGGCCGAAAAATTCGCCTTTGCGGCCCGGGCCTACGCCGGCCATGTGCTGGCCCGCCTCAACCGGGCGGAGCTGGGGGACCTCCGGAACCTCTACGACAACCACCGCGACAAGGCGGGGTCCAGCCTGCCCCTGGCCCATTTGGGAACCGCCCTGGCCAAAATGGGCGACCGGAAGCGGAGCCTGGAGGCCCTGACCCTGGCCGCGGACAAACGGCGCGAGGAATACGATTACTGGGGCGACTACGGCAGCCCCTTACGGGATCTGGCCCTGACGCTGCCCCTGCTGGTCGGGGCCGACGTAACGGTGGAAGGGCTCGACGACCTGATGCTCGACCTGGAGGACCGGCTCCGGGCCCGGCGGTGGATGAGCACCCAGGAGAAATACGCCCTGTTCAGGGCCGGTGTGGCCCTGTCGGCCATGGAGAAGAAATCCTGGGAAGGGGTCCGGATGATCGGCGACGGCAGCCGGTCCCTCAAGGTGACCGGCGACTACCGGTTCACGCCGGATGTGGCCGATTTCAACAAGGGGATCACCATCGCCTCGGGGACCGAGGGCATCCTGTACGCATCGGCGGTGGCCAGCGGCTATACCGTGACCCCGCCGCCCCCGGAGAGCGAGACCGTCTCCATACGGCGGCAGCTCTACAGCCTGAAAGGGGAACCCTTGACGACGCGGACCTTCCACGTGGGGGACCTGCTGGTGGTCCATCTGGAGATCCGCTCCGAACAGTTCATCCCCGACGCCCTGGTGGCGGATCTATTGCCGGCCGGTTTCGAGATCGAAAACCAGAACCTGAAGCACGCGGTCCGTCTGGATGATTTCAAAATCGGCGACGAGGACCTGTGGCGGCTCAAGGAGCGGGTGGATCTCCTCCACGAAGAGTTCCGGGATGACCGGTACGCCGCAGCGATCCGCCTCTCCGAGCACGGGGCGACCCACCTCTTCTATCTGGTGCGGGCCGTGACGCCCGGCACGTTCTCCGTGCCGCCGCCCCTGGTGGAGTCCATGTACCGGCCCGAAATCCGGGGCATCGGCGAAACGCCGGCCCCCATCCAAATCCTCAATCGGAAACGGGAGCAAGAGAATGAATAAGGGAGCTGAAAAGGACGCCCGATGGGTATGATCCCACGGAAACGATGGACACAACTGATGGCGGCCCTGTTGATGGGCGGGCTGCTGGTCGGATTCGGCTGCGGCGGCGACGGGGGCGGATCGGGCGGCAGCGGCAGCGACTGCGATTGCGGGGAGGAGCCCCTGATCGAAGAGAACGGACTCGTCTTCACCTTCGAAGACCAGATCGTTCAAACCCCGGCCAACGTCTCGGTGTTCTTCAAGGTGGACACCGTCGACGGGGTGCCCGTCACCGGGTTGCAGACAGGCGATTTCCTGGTCTATGAGGACGGGGATCTCATCTCCCAGTACGAGAGCCAGCAGACCGTCACCCCCATGCCGGGCCAGTTCCGGTCCCACACCCTGCTGCTGCTGGACCTGAGCGGGAGCATTGTGGGATCGGACAGCCTGGACAGCCTGAAGCAGGCCGCCCGGGAATTCGTCTTTTCGGTGATGGACAATGCCGGCACCGGCATGGACATGAGCATCTGGTGGTTCGACGGGGCCCGGTCGCTCCATCCCCTGGTGGAAGATTTCATCACGGAGACCGAAACGCTGCTGGACTGGATCGAAACCATCCATCCGGAGATGAGCGAAGACCCTTCCACCAATCTGTACGGCGCCGTCGTCGACGGGATCGACCGGGTCCAGGAGGCCGTGGGCAACGCCGACGATCGCGTCTCGGTGGGATCGGTGGTGATCTTCACCGACGGGACGGACCAGGCGGGATGGCGCACCCGGGAGGAGGCCCTGGCCGCTGTCGAAAACGCCGGACCCGGGGTGTCCATTTACACCATCGGACTGAGGGGGGAGATCGACGAGGCCGTGCTGACGGCCATCGGCAAAAACGGCTCCCCCTTTGCCGACGACGTGGCGCAACTCGTGCCGAAATTCGAGGAGATCGCCCTCCGGATCCGGGAGGACGCCAACAGCCACTACAAGCTGGAATACTGCTCGCCCAAGCGGAAAGGGGCCCATGACCTGATGCTGACCGCATCCGTTGACGATTTGCGGGGATCGCTCATCACCTGTTTCTGCGCCGAGGGTTTTGAAGGCGGGTGCATCGTCACCCCGGACGAGTAGATGCCACCGACGAGAAACGTCAATTCATGACCGCACCGGAAATCATCCTGACCCTTGTCCAGGACGACGGGTGCCCCCTATATCGCCAGAAGGATGAATTCTTTCTGGTGGGGCGGGTCCTCTACATCCCCCGGGGCCGCCCGACCTGCACCACCCTGGTGGCCGATATCCTCCGCACGTACCTGGAGGCCCAGAAGTCCGGCGCTGCGACCTCGGGGGAGCGGATCTTCGGCTGCAGCGGCCCCAAGACGGGATGTGACGGCGCCATCCGCCTGGAATGGGAGGGCGCCGAGTCGGACGCCCCGGCAACGCCCGGGGAGGATAACCGGGGCGAAATCACCGAATTGCTGAAGAGTTTCACCATCTTTCAGGACCTGGAATCCCCTCATCTGGCCTATCTGGCCAATTTTCTCAAGCTCAAGAAATTTCCCAAAGACGGCCTCATTCTCAAAAAAGGAGACCCCGGAGACCGGCTCTATATCGTGGTCTCCGGAACGGTGGCGGTGGAGGAAGAGAGCGGGGTCCAGATCGCCCGGCTGGGCAAAGGGGAGGTCTTCGGCGAGATGAGCCTGCTCAGCGGCGACCCCGTGACCGCCGGCGTACGGGCCACGGAGACGACCTGGGTCCTCTACGTCCGGGGGGCGCACTTCCGGCGGATGCTGACCCGGTTTCCCGCGCTGAACGAATATTTCGCCCGGCTCCTTTCCCGTCGGCTGACCCGGGCCAACCGGGAACTGGAAACTGGCGCCGCCTCGGCCATGACCGGCCAACTCGCTGAAATCGCCCCGGCGGAACTGCTCCAGACCCTCCATCAGAACCAGAAGAGCGGCGTCCTCACCCTGGACGCCGACGGCGATATCGCCATTCTGGCGTTCCGGGAGGGCGAGCCCATCCGCGCCATCCTCGGCGACCGGGAAGGGAAGGAGGCCTTCTTTGCGGTGCTCACCGCCCGCAGCGGCCGGTTCAAATTCGCACCGGGACTGGACGCGGAGGACATGGAGATGGCGCCCCTGGGCGACTTCATGTGGCTGCTCATGGAAGGACTCAACCGGATCGACGAGGCGCGGGCCAAGGACGATTAGGAACGGATTCGGATCGGTCGGACAGCGGTTCGCATCAAGAATCGCGCACTCATTCTAACCACCAACCGAAAGGAGGCATCCCCGTCTGAAATCCCACGACCCGATTGTAAGCGCCTGTGTACGCCCAAACAGTGGACCCCATCTTTGCCAAGGAGGTTTACCCATGCGAAAGTCCATCGTGACAGCGACCATCCTTTTGTCTGCATTTTTCTTCATTTCTACCGTTGCCGTCGCAGAAGAGTTACGGATCGGCATCGCCACGGAACCCTGGGACCTGGATCCCGCCATCCGGACCGATACCGGGTCCGGGTATATCATCCAGAATGTCTATGATCCATTGCTGGAACTGGACCCGGACAATCAGGTCACCACGGAAAACGCCGTTTGCGACGGTTGGGAATGGAAAGGTCAAATGAAAGGCCTGACCCTCAAAATCAAAAAAGGCATCCAGTTCCATGACGGATCCGACCTGACCGCGGCCGACGTCAAATACAACATCGACTGGCAGATCGACGAAGACAATTCAGCGCCGAACAAGGGCCTGCTGGGGCCGGTCGAATCCGTGACCCTCGTGGATGATTACACCCTGGAGGTCCGGTTCAAGGGACCCTATCCGGACGCGTTGATGAACTGGGCCCGGGCCCTGGACGGCATCGTCCCCGAAGGGGGGCATGGGAAACGGAGCGATGAAAAGGGCGCCGGCGGCATCGCGGGCACCGAATTGAGCCGGAACCCCGTGGGATCGGGTCCGTACAAGTTCGTCAAATGGGTCAGCGGCTCCAGTATCGTGCTGGAAAAAAACGACAACTACTGGATGGACGACTTCGTCCAGGCCGACAAGGTGGTGTTCGAATTCATCGGCGATGAGGCGGCCAAACTGGCCGCGCTGATCTCCGGCTCGGTGCAGATCGTCGACAAGGTCCCCTACCGGGATTACGACACCATCAAACGGATGCCGCAGATCGTCACGGCGCGGATTCCGGGGATTCAAACCCAGTTGATCTACATCAACCTGAGCGCCCCGCCCTTCGGGGTCTCAGCAGAAGGGGCCGACGACCCGGCCGCCATCGAAAAAGCCTACAACCTGCGCAAGTTCCTGTTCCACGCCATCGACCGGGAAGAGATCGCCGATGAGATTTTCTACGGCATGGCTTCCCTGCAATACGGCCCCTGGTACGCCGACAGCGAGTGGACCAGCCCCAAACTGAAAAAGATCACGCTTCATGATCCGGAACTGGCCAAGGAATACCTGGCCAAGGCAGGGTATGAAAACAAACCGTTTTCATTCCGGATGATGGCCACCAACGCCCAGTGGTTCGTGGATGTGGCCACCCTGATCCAGGAACAACTGCGCAAATACAATGTCAGCGTAGAGGTGATCCCCATCGACAAATCCGCCTTCTTCGACACCATGTATGAAACCGAGGACTGGGACACCGGCATGGAGGACTGGGGCCTGAACAATTTTTCCGCCCTTTCCTGGCTTTATTCCGGCTACTATCGCAACAACCACAATCACAACCACTGGCACCATGCCGCCGACGACCTGAAGGACCATTATCACCCCAGCGTCCCGGGCCATAAGGAATTCTCCGAACTCTATGACAAGGCCGAAGTCACCGTCGACCGCGAAGAACGGAAAAAGCTGGTCTGGCAAATGGAGGAGATGGTGACGGAAAAGGTCATCCAGATCGATATGATGTTTCTGGACAATCTCCACGCATGGCGCAAGGGCGTGGAAGGGTATGGGGACGGTTTGAATTCCCAGGGCGACATCAACCTGCGCTTTATCACGGCGCTCCAATAACCCGGCAACGGATGGCGGGCGGCACTGCCGTCCGCCATCCAAATCCCCTTTTAACACCGACACGGATCGAGGCGGCACGTGGCCATCTACATCTGCAAACGACTGCTGCTCGCCATCCCGACCCTGGTGGTGGCCAGCATCGTCATTTTTCTGCTCATCCACCTGGCGCCGGGCGGGCCGGTGCGGGTCATGCTGGGTCCCATGCAGGACGCGGCGCTGGTGGAGAAAATGCGGCACCAGTTGGGCCTCGATCTGCCCCTTTATGAACAATACCTGCGCTGGGCCGGCAATGCCCTACAGGGAGACTTCGGTATATCGGTCACCATCCAGCGGGGGGCCCAGGTCCTCGACCTGATCGGGCAACGGTTTGCGGTCACCATCGAACTGGCGCTGCTGTCCATCATTGTCGCCACCCTGATCGCCATTCCCACCGGCATGATTTCGGCCCTGCGTCAAAACAAGCTCTCGGACCACCTGTCCCGGGTGGCCGCCCTGCTGGGGGTGTCCATCCCCAATTTCTTCCTGGGCATTGTCTTCATTCTCCTGTTCGGCGTCTGGCTCCTCCTGCCCTGGGGCGCCGGCGGCTTCGTCCCCCTGGGGGAGAGCATTACCGGCAACCTGATGCGGATGCTGCTCCCCTCCATCGCCCTGGGAACGGCCTATGCCGCCGTGGTCATGCGGATGATGCGGTCCGCCATGCTGGATGTCATGGGGTCGGATTACGTCCGCACCGCCCGGGCCATGGGCGTCTCCCGGTGGAGCATTGTCGGACGGGACATGGTCCGCAACGCCATGATCCCCGTCATCACCGTGATGGGCAACGCCATCGGCTACCTCCTTGGGGGCTCCATCGTCACGGAATCCGTCTTCCGCCTGCCGGGCATGGGCAACCTGGTGATCACCGGGGTCTTCCGCCGGGATTTTCCCGTGATCCAGGGGGTGGTGCTGACCATCGTGCTGGTGCGCATCGTGACGAATCTGCTGGTGGACCTGACCTATTCCTGGCTCGATCCACGGATCCGATACGGGGGCGCCAATCGATGAATCCGGACCATGAAAAGGAGCTGGCCCTGTCGGAAAAATCCCTGGGCGAGCGCCGCGGCATCTGGCAGGAGTTCTGGCGGAATTTCCGGAAAAACCGGCTGTCGGTGATCGGCGGCGTCATCGTTGTCGTTTTTATCCTGATCGCGGTCCTGGCCCCCTTGATCGCCCCCCACAACCCGGTGGAACACTTCGACGCCCCGGACGGCCAGCGCAACCCCATGGGCATCATGAGCCAAAGCGAGGAAGGAAAACTTTTCATTCTCGGGTCCGACAAGTTCGGGCGCGACATCCTGTCCCGGTGCATCTACGGCACCCGCTCCCTTCTCAAGCTGGCCATCGGGGCCGTCTCCATCGCATTTCTTTTTGGGGTCGTCATGGGCGCTGTGGCCGGGTACAAAGAAGGGACCTGGATCGATGAGTTCCTGATGCGGACCGTGGATATCCTCCTGTCCTTTCCGACCCTCGTCCTGGCCGTGGCCCTGCTCGGGGCCTTCGGCATCGGAAAAATGCACATCGGCCCCTTTGTCATCAGCAACATGTTCAAAATCATGATCGTGATCGCCATCACCTACGCCCCGCGGTTCGCCCGGGTCATGCGGGGCGTGGTCCTCCAGGAGATGACGGAAGACTATGTCGATGCCGCCAAAGCCAGCGGGGCCTCCGGCCCCCGGATCCTCCTTCGGGAAATTTTCATCAATACCGTCCCCCCGATCATGGTGCAGGCGTCGCTGATGATGGCCACCACCGTCCTGACCAGTGCCTCCCTGAGTTTTCTGGGACTGGGGCTCCAGCCGCCCCATCCCAGCCTGGGCATCATGCTCGACGAATCGAGGGATTACTTGTTCCTCGGGGCCTGGTGGTATGCCATCGCCCCGGGCGCCTTCATCTCCCTGGCCATTTTAGGGTTCAACCTGCTGGGAGACGGCCTGCGGGACGCCCTGGACCCGAAACAGGCCCGGAGGGTATGACCATGCCGTCACCGTTGCTGGAGATCCAGGGGCTGAAAACCCATTTTTTCACCGAAGACGGCGTGGTGAAGGCGGTGGACGGCAATTCCCTCCATCTGGACGAACAGGAGACCCTGGGCATCGTGGGGGAGTCCGGGTCGGGCAAAACCATTACGGCGCTGTCGGTCATGGGCCTCATCGAGAATCCCGGCCGGATCGTCGAGGGGCGGATCTTCTACAAAGGGGAAGACCTGACCCTGAAACCGGAAAGCCAGATGCGCCGCCTCCGGGGAAACGAGATCTCCATGGTCTTCCAGGACTCCCTGAGTTCCCTGAACCCCACCATGACCGTCGGGGATCAGATCGACCGGGTCCTGTCGGCCCACGCCCGGTTGCCCAAAAAGGAAAAAAAGGCGCGCATCCTCACCCTGATGGAGCAGTTGAAGATCCCCGAACCCGGCAAGCGGATCTCGAACTATCCCCATGAATTCTCGGGCGGGATGCGCCAGCGGATCCTCATCGCCATGGCCATCGCCTGCAACCCGTCGATCCTGATCCTGGATGAACCGACCACGGCCCTGGATGTCACCATCGAAGCCCAGATCTTCGAACTGGTGGAACAACTCAAGGCGGACTTCCGGATGGGCACGCTGCTCATCACCCATGATCTGTCCGTGGTGGCCGGCTCCTGCAACCGGGTGATCATCATGTATGCCGGCCGGATCGTGGAAGAAGCGCCCGTGGCACAACTGTTCGAATCACCGCTCCACCCCTATACCATGGGCCTGTTGAAATCGATCCCCCGCCAGGACCAGGAGCCCCGGACCCCCCTGTTTTCCATCCCGGGGGAGGTCCCCGACCTGGTGAACCTCAACGCGGGGTGCACCTTCAGTTCCCGATGCATCCACGCCGCGCCGGAATGTGACCGCATCGACCCGGAACTCGTGGACATCGCCCCCGGCCGCCGCGCCGCCTGTATCCGATTAGAGGAGATTCATGCCCGAGACCTTGATTGAAATCCAGGACCTCGTCAAACATTTTCCCGCCGGCGGCGACTGGTTCGCCCAGATGTTCGACCGTCGCAAGGTCAGGGCGGTGGACAACGTCAGTTTCAACATCCAAAAAGGGACCACCATGGGCCTGGTGGGGGAATCCGGGTCCGGCAAATCCACCATCGGCAAGACGATTATCCGGCTCCTGAATCCCACCGGCGGCCGCATCCGGTTCCAGGGGCAGGACCTGGCCCACGTCAGGGGCCAGGAACTCAAGCGGATTCGACAGAACCTGCAGATGATCTTCCAGGACCCGAGCAGTTCCTTGAACAAACGCAAAACCGCCGGACAGATCGTCAGCGAACCCCTGCTGGTCCAGAACCTCTACCCGTCGCGTGCGGCCCTGAATGAACGGGTCGCCGAGGCCATGGAGCGGGCCGGACTGTCCCAGCGATTCCTCAACCGCTACCCCCATGAAATGTCCGGGGGCCAGCGGCAGCGCGTGGGCATCGCGAGGGCCCTGGCCATTGATCCGGAATTCGTCATCTGCGACGAGCCGGTCACCGCCCTGGATGTCAGCATCCAGGCCCAGATCCTGAACCTTCTCATGTCCCTGCAAGAGGAACTCCACCTCACCTATCTGTTCATCGCCCATGACCTGAGCGTCGTCCGCCACGTCAGCGACGAAGTGGCGGTCATGTACCTGGGAAAGATCATGGAAATCGCCGACAGCCGCACCCTCTTCGACGATGCCCGGCATCCCTACACCCGGGCCCTGCTGGTCGCCGTCCCCGTCCCCGATCCCAAGGCGGGGACCCGGATGGTGCTGCGGGGCGAAGTGCCGAGCCCCATCGATCCGCCCCCCGGATGCCGGTTTCACCCGCGGTGCCCCGAATTCATCGGTCCGGTGTGCCGGGAAGTGGCACCCGGACGAACCGTGCTGGACACCGGCACCCATGTCTGGTGCCACCATTACCCCTCCAACCCCACGGGAGACGCATGAACCCAGAACCGAGAGCGCTTCAAACCGACATCTTTGCAAGAATCAATGAACTGCGGCCGCAACTGACCGATCTGGCCCGGACGATCCACGCCCAGCCGGAAATCCGATTCGAAGAATACAAGGCCGCGGACCAGCTCTGCGACCGGCTTGGCGGGGCCGGTTTTCACATCACCCGGCCCCTCGGCGGTCTCGAGACCGCTTTCAGGGCCGAAAAAGCCGGCCCGGAACCCGGCCCGTCCGTGGCCTTTCTGGCCGAATACGACGCCCTGCCGGAGATCGGCCACGCCTGCGGCCACAACCTGATCGCGGCCGCCGCCGTAGGCGCCGCCATGGGGCTGGGGGCCGTGTCGGACCGCCTGAGCGGCGCCATCCAGGTCATCGGCACGCCCGGAGAGGAAGGCGGGGGCGGGAAAGTCTTTTTGGCCGAGGCCGGGGTGTTTCAGGGGATCGATGCGGCGATCATGTTTCATCCCTCCGGGAGGAACATCCTCTGGCGCCGCAGCCTGGCGCGGCGCAAACTGGAACTGGAGTTTTTCGGGCGGTCCGCGCACGCCTCGGCCCACCCGGACCACGGGATCAACGCGCTGGATGCCGTCATCCAGACCTTCAACAGCATCAACGCCCTCCGGGAGCATACCACCGACGACGCCCGGATTCACGGCGTGATCACCCACGGCGGGGAATCGCCCAATGTCGTGCCGGATTACACCCGGGCGCTGTTCTATGTCCGGGCCCTGGAGGACGCGGACTGCCGCAAGCTGCAAGAACGGGTTGAAAACTGCGCCCGGGGCGCGGCCCTGGCCACCGGTTGCCGGACGGAAATACAAATGACCGGCGCTTACAAATCCCTCAGGACCAACGGGCCACTGGCGGAAACGTTCCGAATGCATGCCGAGGCCCTGGGCCGGACATTTGAAGAAGTGAACCCGGAAAAACGCCTCGGGTCCACCGACATGGGCGATGTGAGCCATATCGTGCCGGCGATCCATCCCTATTTGAGTTTGACGGCCACCCCCGGCGACCTGCCCGGACACACCACAACGTTCCGGGACGCCGCCGCGTCTCCGGAAGGCATGGAGACCATGATCGTCGCCGCGAAGGCCCTGGCGGCCACCGGTCTATCGGTGTTAACGGACGAATCCCTCCGGGACGGCATAAAATCGGCCTTTCACAGCCCGTCGTAGCCGCTGTCGCTATCCCAAGGGGTCGTCCCGCAACGGATGCGCAATAACGGACACCGCCCTTCAGGTTTCCTGTCGGATCGCCTCCAGAATCCGCTCGTGTAAGCGCCCGTTACTCGCCACGATGCCATAGTTGTCCAGCAGTTTATGGCCCCTGGAAAAATCCAGGGGGTTTCCGCTGAAGTCGGTCACCGCACCGCCGGCTTCGGTGACGACGATGGCGCCGGCCGCGTGGTCCCAGATCTTCTCCCGGTATTCCGCGGAGCGGGGCAGCCGCAGATAGATGGACGCCTCGCCGCTGGCCACCGCCGCGTACTTGGCCTGGCTGTCCATGCGGCAGGGGAAGGCTTCGATGCCCATGGCCTCGGAAATCCGGTGATGGACGTCGTGGGCCGCGTGGGCCTTTTCCACCGATTCACAGAACCGGGCGTACGTCGGGTCGGCGATGCTGTCCACCGTCACCCGTCGGGCCTCTTCGCCGCCCAGGGGTTGCGCCGTGGCGCCGTCGCCCTTCGACGCGCAGAACAGGTAACCCATCGGGTCCGATTCGCCCATTTGAAAATTCGGGCACCCCAGTACCCCCAGAACCGGCGCGCCGTCTTCCACCAGGGCCAGGGCGATGGCGTACTGCTCTCCCCGCAGAAATCCTTTGGTGCCGTCGATGGGGTCCAGGGTCCAGTATCGGTTCCTGAAATCGATCTTCCGGTCCCCGAAATCGATGGCGCTTAAAATGTCGGTTTCGGTTGCCGCCGGATCGATCTCACGGACCAGTTCCGTCACCTTCAGACGAAGATCGTCATTTTCCTTCAGCACGGCGGATTCTTCCTCGCTCACCACCGGATCATCCGGAAACGCCCGCCGCAATTCCAAATTGATCACCGCCTGGCTGGCGAAATCGGCCAGGGT
>CAYPCE010000031.1:0-24208 GCA_964409085.1 uncultured Desulfobacteraceae bacterium
TTAAAGAAATTAACCAGAAAGGGAATAGCTCCTTTCCTTTGTCTTTGCTATTCCAAAATGCCAAATCACCAGCCCAAAGGAGCCCAAAATGAAAAGAGAAATCATTTTCGATATGATTTTATTCCTTTGTATCGGGTCCTCTTCCAATATAGCCGCCTACGTGGCCAACGGCGACGGCACGGTGACGGACTCGGAAAAGGGACTAATGTGGCAGCAGGCGACGCCTAACGATACCTACTTATGGAAGGAAGCCCTGGACTACTGCAACGGCCTCACCCTTGCCGGTCATTCGGACTGGCGGCTGCCCAATTTGAACGAACTCCAATCCTTGGTGGATTATGGCGGGTACGACCCTGTAATCGATGAAACCTATTTCCCGGGCACTGTCAGCTACTATTATTGGTGCTCATCCTCTTGCGCCCTCGGCCAGACACCGCTCCTCGCATGGTATGTGCGTTTCGATTTCGGCGGCGTTAGTTATGGCGAAAAGGGTTCCCTCTTTCAGGCTCGGGCCGTGCGCGGCGGCCAGTCTCGATTATTTGGTCATTTGATTATTTCGAAGCCGCGCCAAGCATCGAAATGGAACATCGATGCCCCTATGCCCATCATCTGGGGCACGGCCGGCATTTCCGGCAACGTCGCCATTTTTCTGTCCCGCCTAGGTGGTCGCCCCGGTAGCTACGAAAAGATAGCGGCGTCAACTCCCAACGACGGGACTTTTGAATGGACCGTCAATGGCGCGAGCACCGTCAACGCGGCCTTGAAGATCGAGCCCCTGTCCGACCCTTCCAAGGGGACGGTTCAAAGCCTGTTTTCCATTGTCAACAACATATCCATCGATCCGCTGGGTCTGGCCGTGGCCGAGCCCTCCGGCGAGGCGACTTTCACCATCAAACTGAAAAAAGCCCCCACCGCGGACGTGATTATCGACCTCTTCACCACCAACCCCGGCGAATTCACCCTGGTCGACGGGGGCAACAACCGGACGAACAAGCTGACGGTGACGCTGGGCGAGACCGACTGGGAGACAGGTATCGATGTGACCGTTCGAGCCGAGGCGGACAATGTTCCCGACGGGGATCAGGTGAGTCAGGTACTCACTTCAATGGTGAAGAGCGATGACCCGGATTATTCCGGCCTGAACATCGCCAACGTTTCCGTGACGGTGAAAGACGAGCAGGCGGGCGTTTACTTCGATTCCGTCTATCCGGCCTATGGGTCTTCAACCGAAGACTTTTCCACAACAATTCAAGGCATTGGCTTTGTCGACGGAACAACACAAGTTTTCACCATTTCCTCCGACGGCGTCGAAACCGAAATATCCCCGGTCACGGTCGATAACGCCGAAACCCTCCACGTCACCATCCCCGCCCCCGGCGCCCCGGTCGATTACGACCTGAAAGTCGCCAACTCCGACAACGAGACCGACATCCTCAAATCGGCCGTATCATTCGCCGATGCCACCAAAATTGCGGCCCAACGCGCCAAAAAAGCCGTCATCGTCGCCGGCGGCGGCCCTTTCCTGGACAACGATCTCTGGATGGCCACCCGACGGAACGCCAACCACGCCTTTTCCGCACTCGCCGGCCAGGGATACGACGCCGATTCCATCCAGTATCTTACCCCCGGTTTTGAAGACATCACCGGCGACGGTGAAACCGACGCGGACGCCGACGCCAATCTCGCAACCCTGGAAACCGCCCTCACCGACTGGGCCGTTAACACCGAACCCCCCGCCACCGACCTGCTCCTCTACCTCGTCGGCCCGGCCCGCGACGGTCAATTCCTGCTCAAATCCACCGAAGGCTACGAGGTAGTCCTCTCCGCTTCCACCCTGGACGGCTGGCTTGACGCCATTCAATCCTCACTCACCGGCAACCTGATCGTGATCATCGACGCGCCCCAGTCCGGCAGCTTTCTCGCTCCACTGGCCACCCCCGGCCGCATCGTCATCGCCGGATCATCCGCCAACGGGCGGGCCTGGTTCCTGGACGACGGCGAAATCTCCTTTTCCTGGCCCTTCTGGGGTGCGGTCTACAATGGCGGAGAACTCTTCGCCGCATTCGACCGCGCCGGCGACGTCATCGGCCAAGTGCAGACCCCGGCCATCGACGCGGACGGCGACGGCCTCCCCGACCCCCGCAACCGCCGGGCCCCCGACGACCCCATCACCCTGGGCCGGGGCCGGGACGTGGAGACCGACCCGCCGGCCATCGGAAAAATCTGCCCCGACAAGACACTGGAAACCGGAACCGCCTACGAACTCTGGGCCGAAGAAGTCACGGCCGACAACGGCCTGAGCCAGATATGGGCACGCATCTTCCCGCCGGTTGAATCCCTCCAGCCCGGCGACCGGCCGGTTCTCGTCCTCCCCACCCTCCGCCTCCAGGACCCGGACGGCGACGAACGATACGCCGAAACCCACGATGACTTCACCCAAAGCGGCGCCTACAAAGTCCTCATCCACGCCACCGACAAGCGGGATCATCAATCCATCCCCAAACCCGTCCGGGTTACCCAGACCGCCGGCCTGACCTTCGACATCGGCGACCTGAACGTCAACGGCATCATCGACCTCTCCGACGTTATCACCGCCCTGAAAGCCGCCGCCGGCCTGAGTGTCCACGACACCCTGCACCTCGAACCCACCGGCGACGAGCGGATTGGGGTGCCGGATGCGTTGTTTTTGTTGCAGAAGATATCGGGAAAGCGGTAGGATCAGGCATCCAGCCACCGCCCATCCGAACTCCACGCCACGCCGTGGGTTTTCATGAACGCCGTCGTGTCTTTCGTGAACCCCTTGACGGAGAAAATGAAGCCCACGGCTTTTTCAATCCCTTCCTTTGACATGAGTTCCGCCATTTTTTCGAGAAACGCCGCGGCCTCTGTTTTGTTGAATTTCCGGTTCGAGCGGTTTTTCACCTCTCCGATGATGGAATAGGCCCCTTTTGGGGCGCGGGCGAACACATCGATTTGAAAATCCCGTTTCTCGATGGGCGAATACCGGTAGGTCCACACCGTTTGGTATTCGACGAAGCGGAAATCCGGCGGCAGATTCTCCGTCATCCCGCGAAACCGGTCGTTGTCCCGATGGGCGTGAAACCGGAGTTGGCGGATAATCAGGTACTCGGCGAAGGCGCCCTTCATTTGGCTGGTTTTTCCCAGAAGTTTTCGATATTTTTTTTCAGACGCTCTGAACATCCGCCGGTAATCTTCGGAAACGTCTCCGCTGTCGAAGGATTCGATTTCCTCCGCATACACGCCGCGGAATACTTTGTCGAAAATGTTGTCCTGGACGCCCTGGTAGCGGAAATTGGAGGCGCCCTGTTCGATGATGTCCGATTTGACCAGTGAATCCAGCTTGGTTTCCAACTCCTGGTCGTCCATGTCCAGGGCCAGGTTTTCCCTCAGTTCCTTGCGGGTGACCTGCCGGTCCCGGTGATGACACAAGTACAAAACGATGCGCCTGGCGGCACGGCCGTTGATTCTGGTCCACGCCGTCTTCACGTATTCCATCCAAGCGCTCTTGATGATCCCGCCGTCGTTCAGGGTTTCAAATTCCAGGACCCGGATCAGCCCCTCCTTTGTGGTCAGATCCTTGTCCGGACACTGGGAATCGAAAAACGCGCTGATGTAAAACGGGTTGCCTTCCCCGATGTCCGCGATCATATAGGCGGTTTCCTCGGTGATGGGGACGCCCCGGATATGCGCATATTTAAAGGCCATTTCAACGGCTTCTTCTTCGGGGATGTTTTCGAGTTCCGTCAGGGTGAACCGGGCCGGAAGCATCATGATCAGGTCGTCCATGAGCCAGCCGACCCAACTGCCCGACACCAGCAGCGGCGCGTTTTTATATTCCGCGGTGTGAAAATAGCCGGCGGCGAAATCGTCGATAGGGTTTTGCATCGCTTCGTCCCGGTAGATTTTGCTGTTCAGAAACTGGAATTCGTCGATCATCTGGACAAAAAATTCGTTTCTCAGCGACGCCAGGCCGCGGGGAAGATCCCGGACGTAATCCCACATTTCGGTTGTGTTTTCTTCTTTCACCAGGTAGGCCGCCTGATCAATGAAATCTTTCAGGTAATCCAATCCTTCTTTTTGGACAATGTCGATGACCGCTGACAGATCTTTTGGGAGAGGATGACGGAGGTATTCAGCCTTTCGGGATTTGAACGCGATATACTGAAAGATGAATTGAAGAAAAAAATCTTTGCAAAATCGGATCGCCCACCGCTTTTCTTCCCGGATTTCATAATAAAACGGGATCACGGCGCCGTTTTCATGGAAAAGGATGTTGTACATTCGCTGCATCAGGGCCGTTTTCCCGGTTTTGCGGCGGGAAAGGATGGCCATGCTTCTGGAATTCCGATCCGCTATGTTTTCAATCCATTGCAGGTATTTTTTCAGCTCTTGTTTCCGGCCGGTAAACAAATCCGGGTTGCCGATTTTTTCTTCGAGGTAGGTTTGCATGATTTTCTCCTGATGCAGCGTTGCAAGGGCCTTATGTTTTCCCAAATCTTTTTTACCACAAGGATTCCGTCGGGACAATAAGGTAAAGAAAAGACAATCCTTCGTCATCCATCCCGCTGGTGATGAAGGCAATATCGAATCAGGGCTGACGAATGAAAATTTAAAACCAATGATATCAATAGTGCATATCAACCTAAAAAATTATTTTGTCGCAAAATTTTTAGGCTCGAAGGCGCCGTCTCCTTCGCGCTGTATCCCAAATTCAACAAAAAGGCGATCATCGTGGCGGGCGGCGGCCCGTATTTGGGCAACGTCCTGTGGAACGCCACCAAACTCGTCACTCAAAAAGCCTATTGGGCCCTGTCGTCCCAAGGGTATCACAGCGACCAAATTCGTTATTTCTCCGACGAAGAATTCATCGATATGAATAGCGATGGTGTAAACGACCGCGCGGGCGAAGCGACGAAAGCCAATTTCCAGGACGCTTTGGAGAACTGGGCCAGGGCCGCCGTTCCTGGTACGACGAGCCAACCTCCCGAAGAGATCCTCATTTTCATGAGCGGCCACGGCGGAAATGGCTCTTTCCAGATCTGCGTTGACGACCCCCTGATGGCCGACACCCTGGACGGATGGATGGACGCGCTTCAGACCGCCACGTCCTGCGACATCATCTTCATCTACGACGCCTGCTTATCCGGCAGCTTCTTTTCCGAACTGCTCCCGCCGGAAGGATCAGCGGTTCATCGCTACACCATCGCCAGTGCATCTGATGATCAGCGGGCGTGGTTTTTGAACAGCGGGAAGCATTCCTTTTCCTATCATTTCTGGGATGCGGTCTACACAAAAGGACATCTGTATGAAGCATTCGCGGAAGGGAAAAACTTCATGAAGTTTGAACAGTCGCCCGTCCTCGATTTGACCGGCGACGGAAAAGCGGACGCCGTAACGAAAGTTTTGCTGGCAAGCGACATCCAGATCGGACGGGGTCGCGTCGCCGCTTCCACGCCGCCGTCCATTGGAGAGGTTTACCTCAGCCGAGATACGCTGGCGTGCGAAACGTCCACCACCGTGACGGCAACGGGCGTCACGACGCTGAACGGCATCAGCAGCGTCATGGCCCGGGTCGTCCGGTTCGAGTCCCCCGACGAACAAGTGGACAAGACGAAGCCGGGCGTTTTCAGCCCCGCGAGCGATCACCTGGACGGCACTGGGGAAGGGCCATACGAAAACACATTCGATGATTTTGTCGAGGACGGCGTTTACGGCATCACCGTGACCGCCGAGGATAAATCCGGCACGCAATCCATACCGGTGACGAGAAGCCTCGTTCGCGGCTGCGATTCGGAATCGCCCCTCATCGTCACGGGCGATGTAAATGGCGATAGAACCGTCGATCTCGATGACATGATGGTCGCCCTCAAACTGATGGTCGGCATTGTCACCGATCAGATCCGTCTCGACTACGTGATATCGGGCGTCGATGTGAACGGCAATGATAAAGCGGGATTCGAAGAGGTAATTTACGCCTTGCGGGAAGCGGCGGGGTTGTAATATAAATGAGGAATCGGCGTTCTCATCGCGAACGCCGGTTCCTTTCATCACAACCATAACCTGAACAACCTTTCAGAACTAAGAGATCACCCCATGACCGCCCCCAAACTCCCCATCGGCATTTCCGACTTTGAGAAACTCATAAGGGAAGGGTATCATTACGTCGATAAGACACACTTGATCCGAAGCATTGTCGATTCCCCCGCGGAAGTACTGCTGTCTTGGAAATGCCCGGCCGACGGCGTCTATTTCATCCGTGTGTCTCCGCATGAGCCCTCAGTCTTCGGCAGGGAAACCGGGTACGATCTGAGTGTTTATATCCCGGTTCAGGGCATCCCCGGCCTGCTGGTGGGGCGGGTGACCGACAGCGGTGGAGGCGGCGTCGGCAGCGCCCGCATCCGGAGCGATCTTGGCGGGGCCGCGGGATTGAGCGATGCGTCGGGGAATTTCGTCCTGGTGGTGCCGTCCGGAATCCATGCGGTGACCGTTCACGCGCCGGGGTTCGAGCCCCATGTTTTCTCCGATGTGGTCGTCCAGAGCGAGAGCACCGCGCGGCGGGACGTCGTCCTCACAACGCCTCATCAGGCCGCCAGGGCCGACGCCGGGCCAGACCGGATCGTACTGGAGGGCGAAACGATTACGCTGGACAGCGCGGGGTCCCAAACCCCCGGCGGGGACGCGAGTTTCGCCTGGACTCAGATCGGCGGCCCGCCAGCGGCGCTGTCTTCGGCCGGGTCCGCTGTGACGGCCGTCACCCTGCCCGAAGTCGGGGCTGAAGGCGATACGCTGACGTTCCGGCTGACGCTCACCGACCCCAACGGTGAAACCGCGGTAGACGATGTTTCCGTGCGGGTCTTCGGCAGCGGCATTTTCGAGGCGTCGGAAGGGGTGCTTCAATTCGAGACCGCCACCGGAAGGGAACTGGGCCTTCGCATCGACGGCGGCGTTCTGCGGGAGATCGTCCCCATTCCGTCTTCGGAGGTTACGGATACGGTCAACCGGCCGTGGAACTTGATTTACGGGCTGGTCCGTCTTAAAATATCCGGGGGGGATGGAGAGAGTCGGGCGAGATTCTTTTTCCCGGAACCGGCCATCGCGGGCGAACGCCGCTACGGGTGCTATCGGTACAATACGGAAGACGGTTGGCGGGAGGTGGCGGCGGCACGGTTCAGCGACGATGCCATGCGGGTGGATGTGCCCTTAACGGATCGGGCAGCCGCCGAAGATGCCGATGCGGATCTTAACACTATCGGTTTCGGTATTTCGTATGAAGCGGATGAGGGGGATGGTTCGATGGGCGGCGGTGGTGGAGGGTGTTTTATCTGGAGCACTTGTATAGGCGGCCTGCCGTAGCGGTCTGACCCGAAAAATGGGACAGAAATACGAAACTCAGCCGGCGTCGGGATTTTGGGACCTTGAAACGCTTTCATTGGAAAATGCCGTTTATTGCCGGTAATCCAATAAGCAGGGATTTTCATTCAGATAATTGAAGTGTCTTTACGGGCAAGTTGCCGCGTCGAAAGATAACTGAACTCCTACCCACGGCAATTTGGTTGAACGTTTCATCCACGCTACTTCGATAAGCAAAGGCAAATGCGGTTTCTTCTTGAAATACACTTTGATCCCGCGATTGGCAATCTCGATGTTCGAGCAGTTTTCAAGGAATTTGCGGCTTACGGGTTTGGCGGTGCGATTTTCGAAACCGGGGAGATCGTTCCCGGGAATCGAGGCGGCTTTTGGATGCGGAAAGGAGACCATCGGACATGGATCAAACGACACGGAACGGCCAACCGACAGGGACTGCAACGGATCGCCCGCGCCTCTATCGACAGGCCCTGTTACTGGCCTACATCACCATCCTTTACAACCTCGTCGAGGGCGTCGTTTCCGTCTTCTTCGGATTCGATGACGAGACCCTCGCGCTCTTCGGATTCGGACTCGATTCCTTTGTGGAGGTGATTTCCGGCATCGGCATCTGGCACATGACGACCCGGATGAAAGACGCGGGCGACGCGAGCCCGGACGAATTCGAGCGGCGGGCCCTCCGGACCACCGGGACCGCGTTTTACATCCTGGCGGCGGGCTTGACGGTCACGGGCGTCCTCAACCTGGTCCGGGGCCACGCGCCCGAGACCACTTTCTGGGGGATCGTGGTGTCGTCCATTTCCATCTTCACCATGTGGGCCTTGATCCATTTCAAAATGAAAGTCGGCAATGCCCTGGGCTCCCAGGCCATCGTGGCGGACGCCAACTGTACCAAAACGTGCATGTACCTGTCCTTCGCCCTGCTTTTTGCCAGTGCCGGCTACGAGCTGACGGGCATCGGCGGCCTCGACGCCCTGGGCGCCTTCGCCATCGCCTGGTTCGCATGGGGGGAGGCCAAAGAATCTTTCGAGAAGGCCCGGGGCATCGGCTGTTCCTGTGGCGATTCCGGTTGCGGCGACGGATGACGCCTTGACGCATCCGTCGTTTCCGTGGATACTGGAATGGTACCGGCCGCGAATTTTTCACCAATAACCGTCACCAGGAGTCACTTCAATGAACCTCATTCTTCTCGGTCTTGTCGCCAGTTTTCTCGCCGGTCTGGCCAGCGGGCTCGGCGCGCTGCCCATCGCATTCTTCAAAGAAATTCCTTACAGGTTCGTCAACACCCTGCTCGGCGCCGCCGCCGGCGTGATGCTGGCGGCCACCTCCTTCTCCCTCATCGTCCCCGGCATCGAAGCCGGGAACGCCGTCTGGCCCGGATACGGGGTCTGGATGGTGGTCTTCGGCATGCTGCTGGGGGCGGTGTTTCTCGACCGGATGGACAAATGGCTGCCCCACGAGCATTTTATCATGGGGCACGAAGGCCCGGACAGCTCCCTCCGGAAGATCTGGCTCTTCATCATCGCCGTCACCATCCACAATTTTCCGGAAGGCATGGCCGTTGGGGTCGGGTTCGGAACCGGCGACATCGGCGCCGGCACGAGCCTGGCCATCGGCATCGGCATCCAGAACATGCCCGAGGGGCTGGCCGTGGCCCTGCCGCTCATCGGACTGGGCTACAACAAATGGAAGGCCATCGGCATCGCTACGCTTACCGGCCTGGTGGAACCCGTGGGCGGCTTTCTGGGCGTGGCCGCCGTCACGCTGTTCAAGCCGGTGCTGCCCCTGGGCCTGGCATTTGCCGCCGGGGCCATGTTGTTTGTCATCAGCGACGAGATCATCCCCGAAACCCATTCCAAGGGCCGGTCCCGCATCGCCACCTTCGGCGTCATGGTCGGGTTCGTGATCATGATGGCGCTGGACAATCTGCTGGGCTGAGGGATCACCCCCCGTCCAACACCCCCCGGATCGCCTCGGCCATGTCCCGCCGCACCACCGGCTTCATCACCAGCTTTTTAATGCCGATGGCGGCGGCGCTTTCTTCGCTGATGAGGGCGCTGAAGCCGGTGCAGAGGATGACCGGCAGGTCGGGGCGGACGTGCAGCAGTTCACGGGCCAGTTGAATACCCGTCAGTTCCGGCATGGTCATGTCGGTGATGACCAGGTCCACGTCGCTCGGGGCGTCGATGAAGCTCTGGAGGGCCTCCCGGCTGTCCTGTTTGCAGGTGACGTCGTACCCCAGGGAAGAGAGCATCCGGTCCAGCATTTTCAACAGGACCGCTTCGTCGTCCACCACCAGGATGCGTTCCGTTCCGCCGGCCGGCATTTCATCGGTGGGCGTGTCTTCCGCGGGAACCCCGTCGATGGCGGGCAGGTAGACGTGAAATGTCGTCCCCTCCCCGGGATGACTGAAGACCTGGATGTCGCCGCCGTAGGTGTTGACGATGCCGTGGACCACCGACAGTCCCAGTCCGGTCCCTTCGCTTTTGCCTTTGGTGGTGAAATAGGGGTCGAAGATCTGTTGAAGGGTTGCGGCATCCATGCCGCCGCCCGTATCCGATACGGTCAGCAGAATATAGGGCCCCGGCCCCAGACGGCTGCCGCCGGGGATGTTTTCATCGTCGAAGGCCACTTCCTTCAGACCGACTTCCAGAAGGCCGCCGGTCTCCCGCATGCTGTGGTAGGCATTGGTGCACAGGTTCATGACGATCTGGTGGACCTGGGTGGGGTCCGCCAGCACCGGCCGGCTGTTTTTGTCGATCCGTTCCCGGATCTCGATGGTCGATGGCATCGTGGACCGCAGCAGCTTCATGGCTTCCTTGACCACCAGCTGGGTTCGGAGCGGTTTGACTTCCCGATCGCCCTGGCGGCTGAAGGTCAGAATCTGGGCCACCAGATCCCGGGCGCGGTGGGCGCCTTTGAGGACCTCCTCCATGTATTTTCTTTCCCGGGATTCCGAATCCAGCCGGTCCAGGGTCATTTCGGTATACCCGATAATCGGAAACAGGATGTTGTTGAAGTCGTGGGCGATCCCGCCGGCCAGGGTGCCGATGGCCTCCATCTTCTGGGCCTGTTGAAGCTGGCCTTCCAGACGTTTTCGTTCGGTGACGTCAACGAAGATCGCCGCAAACCGGTTGGGATGGGGGCTGTAGGCCGTGACATCGAAATGGCGTTCCAGCGGCGTTGAGTACATTTCAAACCGCGTCGGTTTGCCGGTCAAAGCGACATGGCCGAAGGCGTCGATCCATTCGGGCTGGATCTCCGGCAGGACTTCCGTGACCCGTTTCCCGACCACGGTCTCTTGCTTCATTCCCGTCAGGGACTCGAATGCCGGGTTCACTTCGATAAACCGGTAGTCCACGGCCTGATTCGTTTCGTCGCAGATGATATCGTGGAGCGCGAAGCCGTCGTGCATGGTGTTGAACAGGGACCGATACCGGGATTCGCTGGCTTTCAGGGCGGCATTGGCCGCTTCGAGGTGGGCGGTCTGGCGTTGCACCTGGGCTTCCAGCTCCTCCCGCCAGGAGTTTTGTTCGGCCTTGTGGCGTCCGATGGCCGTGGACAGGGTTTCCATGTTCCGGGCGAGTTGCCCCAGTTCGTCGTTCGATACGATGGGGATCGTCTCCACGGATCCCCCCCTGGCGATGTCGGTGGCCGCCGCCATGATCAGGGAAATGGGGCGGACGAAAAATTTCCGGAACACCAGCAGTACCAGAAGGATCGACGCAACGGCGCAGAGGGCGGCCACACCGAAAGTGGCGGTCTTGATGTGGACCTGGGCCTTGTGGACGGCCTCGTCGGGCATGGCGAAAAAGATGACCCAGTTCCAGGCGGCGAAGCGCCGGGCCGTGAAGACGTGGTGGTCCGACATGGCCGTGTGGTGGGCCCGGACCGTATCCGGCGATCCCCCGGCCAGTTTTTCGGCAATGGCGCCCCATCTCCTCTCCATGGTGTCTGCCGGCATGTATTGGCTGCAGAAAACGAAATTTCCGGTTTCGGTAAAGGCGAAAATGTGGGCGTCTTTTTTCAGGTGAAACCCTTTGGCCGCCTTCGCCGCCCGCTTCTGGTAGGCTGCCACGTAGGACGGCACGTCGGCGAGGCCGTTTTGGACCAGGATCCGGTGGAGCGGCGCCACGCGGTCGGCGATGTACACTTCCAGGATGGTCTCCATATACCGGAAGGTGGATTCGTGGATGCCTTCTTCCGCTTGATGGACCGTCCAGAATCCCAGCGCGAATATCGATCCGATCACCAAAGGCAGAATGGCCAGGGCGATCTTGGTCTGAAGTCGCATCGGGATCTTGAGCCTTTCTACCGGTAGATGTGGGGGCCGGCCAGTTGCATGAGATCCGGCGGCACGACGATGCCCAGTTTCAGGGCCGTGGCGAGGTTCAGTCCCAACCGGAAGGTATCGGGCGGGATGACCGGGATCGCCCCCGGATCGGCGCCCCGGAGGATTGCCATGGCCATGGCCGCGGTCTCCCGGCCGCTGGCTTCCCAGTCCGGGGTGACGTGGAGCAGGGCGCCCCGTTCCACGCTGCCCAGCTTCGTGCCGAAGGCGATGGGCGTGCCGGATGCTGCCAGCAGGGTCTGGGTGTATGCGGCGGTTTCTCCGAGGGGGCCGGAGGGTTCCCACCAGAAATCGACCCGGTCCGCCAATTGGGCGATCCCTTTCTTGACGTCCGCGAGCATGTCGGGGATCCCGTCCGGCACGTCGCGGTAGGGCAGCCGGTATGGGGTGAACGTGATGTCCGGCATGCCCTCGGCGATGGACATCAGGGCGTTGATGTCCCCCACCGAGGAGGGATAATCGGAATGGACAAATCCGAACCGGATGGGCCGGCTCGCCGTGGTTTGTCCGACCAGCCGCATGGTCATGCGGATTTTCGATCGCCGGGATACGGTGTACACCTTTCCCGTCACGTTCGTCCCGCTGGGGACGCCGACGGCCTCGACGATGCCGGCGCCCACCGGATCCGAGACACAGAAGAACAGAATCGGGGTCGAGGTCCCGCCGAGCCGTTCCACCGCCGTCTGGGTGGCCATGGTGGCCACCGTCGCCACCAGGCGGGGCCGGCCGGCGTCCAGGGCGTTCGCCAGCAGTCTTCCCGCCCGCTTCCGGTCGCCTTCGGCCTTGAGGACGACCAGATCAAGAGGGATGCCGCTTTTGTCCGCCATCCGTTCCAGGTGATGTTGAAAAGATCGGGACTGTTCGGCCACGGCCGCCACCGGCATGGTTTCCAGAAGGATGACCCGTTTCGGGGCGGCGGCCCGGGCGGGACAGAGCAGGGAAGAGAAGAGGGATGCGAGCAGGACGGCCCCAAACATCACGGCGGGCCTTGTCCATTGCATCCCTGAAGAGATCCGGTCGATCATAAAGCCTCCTTGTTCCGTGGAGATTGCCGGGGCGGCCTTTTGGCCGCAAAAGGACGGATATGGGCTTAGTGTAGGGGGATTCTTCGGAAAATGCAAGGGCCGGGCAGAAACGGGGCTCCGCCATATCCGCCGGGCGGGGATTGACGGCGCGACCTGCGGCGGCGGTCATTTTTTCGGCCGGCGCGTTTTGGGCTTGATCAGGGCGCGCGGGTCCGTTATAAGAGGGGGCCATCGATGCCTTCTTCTGCCGGCGCCAGGCCGCGTTGCCAAGGAATGCGATGACAGAACAAAACGAAACCAATCCTGGGCCGGAAATCCCTGCCGAGGGTTCCGAAAACGGCGAAGGAACGGAATCCGCGCCCAAGCCCGCCTCGAAATGGCAGCGGATCGGCGCGGGCTTCCTGGAAAGCTACCGGTTCGCCATCAAGACCATCCTCTCCCTGGCCGTGGTCTTTCTCTTTTTCCAGACGATCATCAGTTTCTTTCAGGACAACGTGGTGTTCATGCCCTTCGAGGTCCCTTCCGCCCTGTCCGGCAAGGGGTACACCGGGAAAGTGATCGCCAGCCACCTGTCGGACAAGGTGGGCCGGGTCCGCCGGTCAGTGGTGCGGACGGACCGGAACCTGAGCGTCCGGCTGTCCCCGCCCGAGCAGGGGCCGGACATCCAGGTGCCGGGCGCGGACATCTCCCTCCAGGTGCTGCTGACCAATCTCAACATCCTGGTGGGCAAGAAAAAAAACCAGGTGACCGGCGAGGCGGTGGTGGACGGCGACGAACTCCGCCTGACGGTCCGGATCTCGGGACGTCCCGGCAAGACGCTGACCGGAACCCCCCAGGAGATCGATGACGTGCTCCAGGTGGCCGCGGAGTTCATCCTCAAGGTAATGGAGCCCCTGACCCTGGCCCGGTATTACTACTGGAAGCGGGACTACGAGGCCATGGCGGAGGTGGCCCAGTTTCTGCGGAACAACCGCCCGGACGACCAGCAGCGGGCCGTCGCCTTTCTCATCGACGGGATGATCCTCCTGGACCAGCGGAAGCTGGAAGACGCTCTTCAGGCGTTCGAGCGGGCCGCCTCCCTGGACCCCGCCGATCCGGACGCCTACGCCCATCAGGGCATCATCCTGGACGAGATGGGCCGGTTCGAGGACGCCATCGCGCAGTTCCGGAAAACCCTGGAACTGGACCCCCACTACGTGAGCGCCATCAACAACTGGAGCATCACCCTCTTCAAGATGGGGGATCTGGACAGGGCCATCGCCAAAACCCGCCAGGTCATCCAGACCAACCCGACCTACGCCGACGCCTACAACAACTGGGCGTTTTTTTTAAACGAGAAGGGGCGGTACGAAGAAGCGCTGCCGAAAATCCGGAAGGCGGTCGAACTGAAGCCCGATGCGCCGGTCTACTACGAGACGTGGGGGGAGTCCCTCACCGGCCTGGAGCGGTACGACCGGGCCATCGAAAAATACCGGAAGGCCCTGGCGATGGATCCGGAAACCCATTCCGTTTATTACGCATGGGGGAACACCCTGAAAAAGATGGGCAAAACGGAGGAGGCGGTGGAAAAATACCGGAAGGTCATCGAGATGGACCCAGAGGGGTACTATGGGCAGCAGGCCCGGGACCGGATCGAGGAACTCGATCCATCGTCGGGGCTGGAATCGAAAGGAGATGCACCGGCATGAGGCGGTCATGGACGGTACCGATCATCTGCTGGGCCCTGTTCATCGCCGGGACGGTGTTCGCGGACGGCGATTATCCACAGGGCATCCGGCTGGACGGTAGCCTGGGGAGCGCCGGGGCACTGGAACTGGAAGGTCCGGATTACGCCATCCCATCGGATTACGGGGCCCTCCGGGGCGCCAACCTGTTTCACAGCTTCGAGCGGTTCAACCTTCACCACGGGGAAAGCGCCGCCTTTTCAGGCCCGGAAACGGTGGAACGGATCATCAGCCGGGTCACGGGCGGCGACGCCTCCTGGATCGACGGCCGCCTCGGCGTCGAGATTCCCGGCGCCGACCTCTATTTCCTCAACCCCGCCGGCGTCATGTTCGGCCCCAACGCGGCCCTCGACCTGACCGGTTCCTTTCATGTTTCCACAGCGGATTATCTCCGGTTCGGAGAAGCGGACCGGTTCTACGCCGCCGCCGGCAGAAGCGACGTGCTCGCCACGGCCCCGCCCGCCGCCTTCGGGTTTCTGGACGGCGATATCGGCGGAATCTCGGTTGAAGGAAGGGGGGAGATCACTCAGGCGGAGTGGGCGGAAAACCCCACGGGGCTCCATGTGGGGGAGGGGCAGTCGGTGTCGTTGATCGGCGGGGATATTCAGATCCGGAACGGGACGTACTATGTGGATGCGTGGGGGCCGTTTTCGACCAGTGAATTGAAGGCCCCCGGAGGACGGGTGACCCTGGCGGCCGCGGCGTCGGCCGGCGAGGTGGTTCCGGGTTCCGCCGGGCCGGGCCTGACGGGGGTCGAGCGGATGGGCGATATCGCCCTGGCCGGCGGCGCCAACATCAGCCTCTACAGCGATGCCGGATCCGGCGCACTGTTCATCCGGACCGGGCGGCTGGGGCTGGACGGGGGCAGCGGCATGACCGCGGGAGAACGGATCGACATCGGGGCTGCGGAAATGGACATCCTCGGCGGTTCCTTTATCGTGAGCACGGCGGATGCCGCCTCGCCGCCCGGCGGCCTCGACATCCGGGTCCGGGACGAATTGTTCATGTCCGGCCTGTTCAGCGCCGTCACCGTCAGCAATTGGGGGGCGAACCCGGCGACCCCCGGCGCCATCGACCTTCACGCGGGGACCCTTCGGATGGAAAACGGGGCCGTCATCGACTCGGTCAGCGACGGAGAAAGCCCCGGGGGCGACATCCGCATCCGGGCCGGCAACGGCGTCTCCCTTTCCGCCGCCGGGACCCCGGACGAATCCCTCACCCGGATCGAATCCCTGACCCTTGGCGAGGCGCCGGGAGGGACCGTCGAGGTCCTTGCGCAGGACCTCCGGCTCGAAGACGGCGCGCAACTCCGGGCCCGGTCCCTGGGCACCGGCCCCGGCGGCGATGTCCTGATCCGTGTCGAGAACGATCTCGTGGTTGCCGGAGAGACGGATTCCGGCTCGTTCGGGACCGCCCTGTCCGCCGACGCCGAAGGGGCGGCCCCGGGGGGCGATGTCCGCATCCACGCGGATCGCGTGCAGGTGATCGACGGCGCCAAGATCAGCGCCTCTTCCCTGGCCGGCGGGGACGGCGGCAATTTGACCATCGACGCATCAGCGGAAATCGCCGTCCTGGGCCGGGGCAGTCACCCCGCTCTCATCACCGTCAACGCCGTCCAGGAAGGGGGCGGAGACGCCGGCAACATTGCGCTGACGGCGCCGGTGCTGCGCATCGCCGACGACGGCGGCATCGTGGCCAATACCTTCGGCATTGGCGTCGGAGGGAACATCGCCATCCGGTGCGGGGACATCCGGATCGAGAACCGCGGCAGCCTGGAAGCCGGCAGCGACGGCGAGGGTCCGGCCGGGGACATCCATGTCTCCTTTTCGGGAACATTGACAATGGAAGACGCCGAGATCACCACCCGGGCCCAGACATCGGGGGGCGGCAACATCCATCTGGCCGGCGGGGAACGGGTCCGGCTGAACGGCAGCCGCATCGCCAGCAACGTCCAGACGGGAAACGATGACGGCGGCGACATCCGCATCGGCGACGTCCGGTTCGTGATCCTCCATCACAGCGATATCGTCACGGCGGCCGACGCCGGAACGGGCGGCGCCATCTTCGTCCGGACGGATCATTACATCGCCTCGGCCGACAGCCGGCTCGACGCTTCGTCGAACCGCGGCAACGACGGCGTCATCCGCATCGATGCGCCGGAACTGGACCTCAGCCGCGACCTGGTGGCCGTCCCTTCGACGTTTCCCGATGCGGAAACCTGGGCCTTGACGCCCTGCGCGGCCCGATCCGGCGCCGATGTCGGCAGTTTGATTTTCCGGGGCCGGGAGGCGGCCCCGGCGTCGCCGGAGGATCTTCGGGGCGGTTTCATTTTCCCCTGACCGGTCCCGGCGGGCGGAGCGGATCGGTATGGAAAACCACGCAGCGCAACACACCACAAGGAGAAAGCAGTATGGATAGGTCCAATGAAGAAGAACGCGGTTTCAAAGGGATCTTCAAGAGCATCATCGGCGCGGCCGTCCTTTGGGCGGCAATGGCCGCGGTTTGCGGGGCCGCCGATCTGACCATCGAGATTCAGTCGCCCGATGGCGATTCCCTCGGGGTAGACGGTCTCGTTCTGGATCTGGTCGAAATCGACGGCGATGGATACAGAAGCGTCACAATCGACGCCAATCCGTTCACTTTCCCGGATCTTGTTCCCGGCCCATACGAACTTTGGGTCGAGGTGGATGAAAATGTTTATTCCGTATTCGGGGCGCCGGTGTCCATGCTGATCGATCTGGGGACGACGTCCAGAAGCGTCGCCGTCCGCCTCCTCCAGCGGGACATTCCCATCCGCGGTATGGTCAGCCTCGACGGGGATCTTTTCGTGGGCATGCCGGTGGGCGTCTACAACCTGATCTCGGGCGCCTACTATGAGACGGATACAGATGCCAATGGCCTGTACGAAATTACGGCGACAGAGGGAATCTGGGAAGTCACGCCCAATTTCGAATTTGAGGACGTCCTGCCCGCCGACCCGGAAGTCGTTGAGGCGGAGGCCGGCGGCGTCTACGACGGCGTCAATTTCAATCTGACATCCGGCAACAACGCATCACTGGCGACAATCCAGGGGACCATCACCGATCAGAGCGGTACGACACTGGCCACCCTGTGGGCCAATGCCTATGCCCTGGCCCCGTCGGGCGAGTGGGACGAACTGGTGGACAGCGCATTTGCGGAAAACGGCGCCTTCACCCTGAAAGTTCCGCCGGGAACCTATGACATCGGCCTGTGGATCGATTTCTCTTCGGGATATGAATTTAAAGAGATTGACGAGCTGGAGGTGACCGTCGAGGCGGGCGAAGAGACGACCGTCGTCTTCCCGTTGGGTCAGAGCCGCGCGGCGATCCAGGGAAATCTGACGGACACCGACGGCCAGCCCCTGACGGGTGTGGGCGGCGTGATCTTTGCAGACAAAACGGATGGCGATGTGTGGCGGGAAGGCGAAATCGATGCCGCCGACGGCAGCTTCTCCATCCCCAATGTAACCGACGGTGACTGGTATTTGACGGTTTATCCGGATGCCACGGCCTATGCGCCGGTTGAAGAGGGCGTTCTCGTGACGGTCCCCGATCAACAAGCGCCCGTGTCGGTCGCGCTGACGGAGCTGGGCCAGACGATTTCCGGCATCGTCTATGAATCGGACGGCGCCACGCCGGCCGTAAACGTCTGGGTGTGGGCCCGCTGGAGGTCGGAAGACACCCCGGACCGGCGTCCGACGGAAGAAATGACGATCACGGACGAGGCCGGTCAATTCAGTTTCCAGGTCCCCGAAAACACCGAAGTGACCCTCGGCGCCCTGGCGGTCCCTGCCCAGGAGGACGGCCGGAAACGGTTGAAGGGAAGCAACCAGACCAATTCGTGCAGCACGGTTTGCGTGTATCGATCCGGCCGGCGGACCTGCGCGACGGTCTGCGCAAAAAAACGGTCGGGCCGGAAGGCGGTCCGGGCCGATGATCCGGTGATATTGACCCTCCGGAAGGCGACGGGTACACTGACGGGGTCCGTCCTTCTGGACGGCGAGGCCGTCAACGGGGCCTTCGTGACCGCCTATAGTCAGGACGGCCAGGCGGTCAACGGCTATACCGGGGCCGACGGCGGGTTCAGCCTTTCCATCTCGCCCACTACGGACGGCCTCAGCCGGGTCTGGTCCCTTCGGGCGGCCTATGACAAGGAGAGCGCGTATTATCAGAGCCCGACGGCGCTTCTGGACATCTCTGAAACCCTGGTTCTGGCCGATCCCCTGATTCTGACGAAATCCGGGAATCTGCCGGGGCAACAGAAAACCGCCCTGGCCTGGGACCGGAATGTCCGCTATGTTTTCAGCGCCGACGGGGCCCGGATCGACATCCCCCAAAACGCGTTGACGAAATCCTACGGGATGGCAGTGCTGCCCCTGATGGGCGGCAGGAAGGGCAGCGCGGGCGGCCTGCCGGACACTTGGCTCAACCGGCCTGTCCGATACGGTTATGCGGTTTCCGCCTATTACGTTGACGCCGAAGGCAGGCCCGAGCAGGGTTCTCCGATTCGGTCGCTGGCCCGGAAGGCCACCTTCAGCCTTCCCTATGCGGACGCGGATCTGTCCCGGCTCGGCGTTGCCGAAACCGACCTTCGGCCCGCCTACCGGTTGCCGGACCGCAATGGGTGGAAGCCCCTGGAAACCTTTTCGGTGGATGCGGAGGCCAACACTATTACCTTCCAGACCGATCGGATCTCCGGGGTCTGGGCCCTGCTGGCGGCCAACGACAGCGTCGCCGGCACGTTGACCGGCAACGTCAACGGCATCGGCGGCATCGACCTGACCGACGTGCTGCTGGCCCTGAAGATCGCCGCAGGGGCTTCGATCCCGGCGGATGTCCCGATTTACACGGCGGCGGATGTGAATGCCGACCTGAACATCGGGCTGGCCGAGGCCATTTACGGTCTGCGGGTGATTGCAGAAAATCAATAGAAGGGCGGGACGTGATGACGGGAAAGGTCCCCGGGGCGAGCCTTGGGAGGATACGGCGGATTGTCTGGGCGGTTTTATTGGCAATCGGGTTCATGATGGGCCCGCAAGCGGCCGGCGCGGCCGTCGGATCGGATGACGCCGGCCGGTTGGCCGTGGAAGGTGGGGCTTCGGCTGAGGAGGGGCGGTTGGAAGCGGCGGCTTCCGACCTGGAACGGACCCTGGCGGAGATGGGCCGGGACCGCCGGCCCGCTCCCTACCTGAAATCGCTCATGCGGCTGGCGGGGGTTTACCAGGCTCTTGGTTTCCACCAAACCGCTCTGAAACGGCTGAACGGCGCGGCGCCCGCGGTCGAAAAATCGGGCGATCCGGCCCTGAAAGCCGCTTATCATGGCGCGCTGGGCGACCTGTATCTGTCCCTGAAACGCCCGGACGAGGCCATGAGCCATATGGAAAAGGCCGCCGAAGCGGCCCGGCAGACCGATGATCCGGCCGTTGCGGCGGCGGGTCTGCTGGGTCTGGGGAATTTCTATACGGCTGTCGGTTATGCCGACGAAGCCGTGGCCGCATATGAAACCTGCGTCGGCGTCGTGGAATCCGCCGGGGGACCGGTGGACGACGCGCTTTCCAGCGTCCGGGCCAAGGCCCTGATCAACCTGATGCGGCTGTTGCTGAAAGCGGAACGCTTCCGGGAAGCGGCCGTGGCCATGGACTACGCGGTCCTCCAGACGGCCCGTCTCCCGGACACGCCCGAAACGGCCATGGACCTGATGGCCTTGCACCGGGTCATCCGCGATTTCCGTCAGAACCCGGCGGTCCGGGACTCTTTGGCGGGAGAAACCGATGCGGAAGAGACGCTCCTGCGGGTCGCCTACGACATCCTGGCCGACGCCCTGGCCATCGGTCGGGAGACGGGGGACCATCGGATTCGCTCCTACGCCAACGGCTACCTCGGGCAACTCTACGAGGAGGCGTCCCGGTACCGGGACGCCATCCGCCTCACGGAAACCGCGGCATTTCTGGCCGAAGTCGCGGATCTTCCGGAAATCCTCTATCGGTGGCAGTGGCAGTTGGGGCGGCTTTACGCCGCTTTCGGCGACCGGGGGACCGCCATCCGCTTTTACCATGCGGCCGTCGAGACCCTGAATCCCATCCGCCATCTGTTTTTCAACGGATACCGGGACGCCGGCGGCGTCTTCCAGCAGCAGATCAAACCGGTCTACCTGGAACTGGTGGACCTGTTGCTGGATGGCGTGCGGACCCTGCCCGCGGGCGGGGCCCGCCGGGCGCGGCTCCGGGAAATCCGCGACGTGATGGAATCCCTCAAGACCGCCGAGCTGGAAGACTTCCTGGCGGACGAATGCCTGGCGGCGGAAGGCGGCAACGGCTTTGAACACACGCCGGAGGGGTCGGCCCTGCTCTATCCCATCATCCTCGCGGACAAGCTGGCGCTGATCCTGACGCTGCCCGACACGATCCGGTATGTCGCCGTCCCGGTCCGGTCGGAAAAACTGGAAGAGACGGTCCGCCGCTTCCGGGAGCGGCTCCAGACCCGGTCCAACCATCTCTACCAACACGAGGCCCAACAGCTCTACGACTGGCTGATCCGGCCGATCGCCTCCGCCCTGGCCGACGGCGGCATCGATACGCTGATCGTGGCGCCCGACGGCGTCCTCCGATCCATTCCGTTCGCCGCCCTCCATGACGGCGACGGGTTTCTGGTGGAGCGGTTCGCCGTCGGCGTGGTGCCGGCCGTCGCGCTGACGGATCTGACGCCGTTTCAGCAGGATGGCCGAGAAATCCTGCTGGGCGGGATTTCCGAAAGCGTCCAGGACTTTCCGGAGCTTCCGAGCGTGCCCCAGGAGCTGGCCGCCATCCGCCGGATCATGGGGGTCAAGGACATCCTCAAAGACGAAAACTTCACCCTCGAGCGCATCACGCAGCGGTTTCGGACCGCCCGGTACGATGTCCTCCACCTGGCGACCCACGGGGTGTTCGGCGGCAGCAGCGAAGAAACGTTTTTGCTGACCCACGACGGCCGCCTGACCCTGAACCGTCTGAAGGAATTGATCGGGCTGGGCCGGTACCGGAAAAAGAAGGTGGAACTGATCACCCTCAGCGCCTGCCAGACCGCCCTGGGCGACGAACGGGCCACCCTGGGCCTGGCCGGCGTGGCGGTGCAGGCCGGGGCCAAGAGCGCCATCGCCACCCTCTGGTTCATCGACGACGAAGCCGCCTCCATCGCCATCCGGGAGTACTACACCCAGTTGAAAGCCGGCGGCGTTTCCAAGGCCGCGGCCCTGCAGAACACCCAGAAAAAACTGATCGCCCGGAAACGGTACCGCCATCCCGCCTACTGGGCGCCGTTTCTGCTCATCGGAAACTGGATGTAACGGAGGGGGTGGAAGATGAAACGGAAATCCATCGGACGCGCGTTCATTTGCACTGTTGTCGGCCTGCTGCCGGTGTTGTCGGCCATGATGATCCTTTTTCCTCCGCCGGCGTCGGCCGTAGAATCTCCGAAGGAAACGGCGACGATCGGCAACGCCCCCCGGTTCATACCGCCGGACCCGGATGAAGACATCCGGCGGCGCGAACGGAGCGTGGAGGAAGGCGGGACCCGGGGCTATGCCCGGGGCCTGACCCGCGGATACGCACGCGGCCTGACCCGGGGGTACGCAAGAGGCTTGACCCGGGGGTACGCCCGGGGCCTCACGCGCGGCTACGCCAGGGGGCTGACCCGGGGATATGCCCGGGGACTCACCCGCGGGTACGCGAGGGGGTTGACCCGCGGCTACGCGCGGGGCCTCACGAGGGGGTATGCACGCGGTCTGACCCGGGGGTATGCCCGGGGCCTGACCCGCGGATTCGCCGCCGAAGAGATCGCCCGACTGACCCGGCGCCTGCCCGAGGCGCCGGAACCGGCATCGGATACGGAAGAGGCGCCCACCATCCCCACCCCGCCGGCCACCATCGCGCCCCTGGCGCCCCAGCGCACCGGCTTAAGCGCATCGGCGCAACCGGTCCTTTACTGGTACGTCTCCGCCCCCTGGTCCGGACGGATCGAATTCACCCTCAACCGGGTGGACCGGATCGATCCCCTGATCCTGACGCCGCTGGACCCGCCGGAAAGGGAGGGAATCTATGCGGTCCGGCTCGGCGACTACGGCATCGGACTGGAACCGGACGTGGAATACGAATGGTTCGTCTCCATCATCCCCCTGCCGGAGGAACGATCCTTCGATTTTCTGGCCGGCGCGCCCATCCGATACGCTCCGCTTTCGCCGGGACAGCGGGTGTCTGCCGATCCGCCGGACCGCGACACCGCCGTGGCCGCCTACGCGGCCGAAGGATACTGGTACGATGCCGTGGACCTGCTGTGCACCGCCATCGAGCGCGCCCCGATGGACCGCCGGCTGCGGTCCCGCCGCGCCGCCCTCATGGACCAGGTCGATCTGCCGCCGGTGGCGGCGTATGATCGGGAACCGTTGTCGCCGGACGCCCGGAAGGACCGGCCGGCCGTCGGCATCGGGAACCAAGCCATTGCCCTGGATCAACCGATCAGACCGAGCGCCCGGTAGGTATTCCGGCCGGCAATGCCGTCGGGCGCCAGTCCGTTTGCCTCCTGCCATGCCCTGAGTGCGGCTTCGGTGCCGTTGCCGATTCCGGCCGACTTGGACACAGGGAGTTTTCCCGTCCCAAATTTGAGTGCGCCAGAACCAGCGGGTAAGGCCTATCTCAGAAGCCGGGTCGTTAATCGGAAATAACCGCCCACGGGACTTTTTGTTTTGCTTAGGTCTGTTCCCTGTCATGGTGTTCCCTCTTAATTGCTAATCCGAACTGCTCCGCAGTTTCCTTCGCGCCGATACCGTCGGAGTAAAAAGCTTTCAGGGCTTCGTAGTTGCGTTGGTCGGGCAAGAGCGGCTCTTTGAAATATTCTTCAGGTTTCATAATGGTTAGATACTGTTCCTCCGATTGTACCCCCCGAAGGTCCATTGCTTTTTTCAAAAGATCATCCTTCAGATGATTGAATCGCCTTGAACACCTCGCCCGTCACCTCCCCCTCTTCCAAATCGTTGTTTTCGATCTTGACGGCGTTCAGGTAGGTCCGTCCCAGCCAGACCATGATGTTTTCGATGCGTTCGGACCGGGCGCTGTCCCGGGCCATGTACCGGTCGAAGGGGTCCACGCCGCCGCCCCGGGTCCGTTTGGCGGTGCGTTGACGGCGGAACTGATCGTCGATGTCCAGGACGATGGCCTTAGCGCGGGTGACGGGCAGGAAGGCCCGCAAGGCCAGGTCGAGGAACGCCGGCATGCGGATGTCTTCAATGCGGCGGAAACGATGTCCCAGGTAGAAGGCCAGAATCCGCAGGCCGGTGTGGCTGACAGTAATGAGCGGGTGGTCGGGTTTCCGGAAGCGCCGCAGATCCCGTTTGATGAGCAGGGTGAACAGAGAGGGGATCAGGTATCGGTTGATCCCGAAGGTGGAGAGGAAAAGCTGCTCCTATAGGAGCTACAGCGCGCCTTTTCCGGCCTCGACCGGCGTCGGGGGCTTTGAAAACCAACCTTCCCGCAGTTCGACCCGACTCCCGGAGCGGGCCGGCGCGTGGGCCACGACATCGGCCCCATGGTTTTTCCCGGCCGCGTCGGTGCCCAGAATGACCAGCACTTCCGGAAAGTGCCCCAATTGTCGTTCATGCCGTTCGTCCATTCTGCCCACCCCGTCCACCGAGTCCACACTGTCCACTTTACGCATGCATACGAAACGAATATC
>CAYPCE010000032.1:0-24120 GCA_964409085.1 uncultured Desulfobacteraceae bacterium
CGATCCGGTTGACCACGACAAGGGAGCCGATGATCCCGCAGGTGAGGGACGCCAGTAGCCCGGCCGCCAGGGCGTTGCGCATGAATTCGTACCCGAGGGCTTCGATCATCGGCGGGCCCCTTCGCCGCCGTTGTGTTCCTTTAGTACCCGGTGGGGCAGTCCGTGGGCCACCAGTTCCACCGGGCACTGGTACATATCGACCATCTCCTCGGTGACCTCGGCGTGGTCGTGGTAGTGGACGCACCGGTTGACGCAGGCCACCGACTGGACATAGGTGTTGATCATCATCAGTTCATGGCAGACGATGACGATGGTCTTCCGCCGGTTGAGCCGCTTCAGGATCTCGTAGAACTCCGATTGGTGCTTGGTATCGACGCTGGCCGTGGGTTCGTCCAGGAACAGGATTTCCGGGTCCGTGGCCAGGGCCCTTGCGATCATCACCCGCTGCCGCTGCCCCCCGGAAAGCTGACCGATGTGACGATTCCGGAACTCCCACATCTCCATCCGCTCCAGGGCCTCCCGGGCCGCCTCCTTGTCCGCCCGGGAATGGCGGGGCCAGCGCCGGAAGGTTTTGAGACGGCCCATGAGCACCACGTCGAGGACGGAGACGGGAAACCGTTCGTTGTTGCCCAGGTTCTGGGGCACATACCCCAGGCGCTGGGCCACCTGTCCCGGCGGTTTTCCCAGGACCCGCACGACACCGCGATCGGGCTTGAGCAGCCCCACCATCAACCGGATCAGGGTCGTTTTTCCGCCGCCGTTGGGACCGATCAAGGCCGTGAAATTCCCTCTTTCGATGGCGAGGTTGACGTTCTGGAGCACCGATTGCCCGTTGCGGTGGAACCAGACATCCTGCAACTCAATGACCGGATCCCCCATGGCTACTGCATGGCCTCCGACAACCGCCGGGCCACCGCCCGCAGGTTGTCGGCCCAGTCGGCGGACAGGGGATCGGCCACGGCCACCCGTCCGCCCACGGCGTTGGCGATGATCCGGGCGCTCTGGTCCGAAAACTGGGGCTGGACGAAGATGACACGGATGTCGTTGGCCCGGGCCACGTTGATGAGCCGCTGGAGATCGGCCGGCTTGGGGGACTTTCCCTCGATTTCCGCCGGGATCTGTTCCAGATCGTAGGTATCGGCGAAATACCCCCAGGAGGGATGGAAGACCATGAAGGTCCGGTGGCTCGCCGGCGCCAGGATCTCACGGATGTCGCGGTCCAGTGCGGTCAGTTCGTCGGCAAAGGCGGCGTGGTTCCGCTCGAATTCGGCCTGGTAAGCCGGTGCGGCCTCCACGAGGGCGTCCCGGATGTTCCGGGCCTGTTGCGCCACCAGGTGCGGCGAGAGCCAGATATGGGGGTCGGGAACCGCTTCCGCATGTCCGTGGGTCTGTTCATCGCCGGGATCGTGGTTGCCATGCGTGTGGCGGCCCGCCATGTGCCGGACCGGGACTCCCTTCTGGGTCGGGATCACCTTCATGTTCGGGTTGGCGGACCGGATTCGATCGAGCCAGGCCCCTTCGAAGGGGACACCTACGGCAAAGTAGAGAACGGCGTCCGAAAGGGCGCGCATTTGGCGCGGTTTGGGCTCATACGTGGCCGGGCTGGCGCCGGGCGGGGCCATCACCGACACGGCGACCCGATCGCCGCCGATCCGGCCGACGAAGTAGGATTGCGGGGCCACGCTGACGAATACGGGCAGGGGTTCGCTGTGGGCCACCGGGGCGGGACCGGGAAGACCGGCGACGATCATCGCCAGCAGTGCCGCCATTGCATAAAATGGGTGTTTCATTCGCTGTTTTCCTTTACTGATCGACACCATACCGGTGCAGTATGCAACTTATTTGCATGGAAGTCAATCCGGATTTGGCACCGATCCTGTAAGAAAAATGCCCGCCGTCCGAGCCGGCTCCATGATCCTCCAGTAACCCACTGGGAAAAAAGGAGCGATCCATGAAACAGGTACTGACAGCGGCGCTGGTCCTCTTCCTTGCGGCGACCTCGCCGCGGCCCGGTTTCGGTGAACCCACGGGCGGTCTCGGCGTTGCTATTCGGTCTCTCCAGGTGGTGGCGGGCGTCGAGCCGGCCGGACCGGAAGCCGGAATGCCCTTCGACATCAGCGGCGACGGGCGCGTGGGGACCCCTTAGGCGATCCACGCCCTCAACGACGCCGCCGGCCGGTCCCCCCCTGCGCCCTCCCGTTTTTATCCGCCGGAACCCCACCGGCCAAAATCGAACTTGATATCATCCCTGCGCTTGAGCTATGATGGGCCGACAGGTTCGATATCCTTCCCAATATCGACCCGCCGGACTCTCTGACGCGACATGGGGCGAAAGGCAGTGCGAAACGTGAAAGGGCTACAGAAAAGTTGGGTGAGCATGCTGGTGCTCATCGTTTTTATGGTCGGTTGCGCGCATTACGGATTGACCCCGGAGCAGCGACGGGCCATGGCCGAAATTCTGGAAATTCTGAACACGACCATAACGGAAACCGAAACCGCGCTCAACCGGAAGCCCGACCCGACCAGCCCGTTCCGGGATTTCGCCAAAAAACTGGAGGCCATCCGGGCCCAGATCCGACGGATGGAAACCGGCGAGGCGGCATATGATCCGGCGGTCCTCGAACGATACTGGAACGACATCATCGAGATCCGGCTCAACGTCCATCAGCCCGTCGACCGGGTGTTGAGCGTAGATGTTTTCTTCCATCCCGGAAAATACAAGGTGGAGGACTTTTCCGAAAAAGGGAAGGGGGTGCTAAACGAATTTGCGGCCGACATCATCCGGCTGCAAGTCGAACCTCTCCGGGACCTGTTCCCCGACAAACAACTGGCCATCGTGGTCAAGGCCATTGGATATGCGGACGCAGTGCCCCTGGCCGAGGGGTTCGCCGAAAAGTTGGCGGCCGGCATCCGCGGATCCGTGCCCGACGAACCGGTGGCGCGGCGGAAGCGGTTGAACCGGGAACTGTCCTATCGACGGGCGAAGGCCATCGCCGATTACGTCAACATGCGGGTCGATGACCTGCTGGATATGGCGCACGTGGCGATCGAAACGCCGATCATCCTTGGCCTCGGCGAGGCCCATCCATATCCCGAATCGTCCGTGGATCCGCCTTATGAGGCCCGGGACAACAGAAGGCGGATCTGCAAAATCCATGGCAATGTGTTTGTCGCGTCCCCCTGATGGCGGATTCGGCCCACTGGGAACAGCGGAACAAGAAGGGAACAGCATGACCCTGTTCAAAACGATCGCGCCGTGCCTGCTGGCCTTGGCCCTGATGTTAACGGGCTGCGCCACCGGAAACGATCTGGAGCGACAGCAGCAGGAGGCCCTGCTGGAGATTATGAGCATCCTCGACCAAACCATCGAGGAGACCGAAAAGATCCTCAAAAACAACCCCGATCCCACCAACCAGTACCTGGATATACTCGACAAGCTCCAGGCCATGAAGGGGATCATCCAGGAAATCAAAAAGGGGAACGCGCCCTATGATGAAGCGCTGATCCAGCAATACACGCGGAAGATCCAGGAAATCGAGGCCAACATCCGCAACTCGGTCGACAAGGTATTCAGCAGCGATGTTTTTTTCGGCCTGGGCAAATACCAGATTTCAGATCTGTCCGAAGAGGGCAAGGCCGATCTCAGGGGGTTCGTGGACGCCGTCATGGAGCGGCAGGTGAAGGTGTTCCGAAAGATGTTTCCCCAGCGGACCCTGGTCGTCAACATCAAGGGAGTGGGCTATGCGGATGAAACCCCCCTGGGGTCGGAACTGGCCGAGACCCTCACGGAACGGATCGACGGCCCCATCCCCGACGCCCCCAGCGCCCGGAAAAAGGTGCTCAACCAGGAACTCTCCTATCTCCGGGCGGAATCCATCGTCGAGTACATCAAACTGGAATTGCGGCGCCGGCTGAAAGACAAAAACTGCGTCATCGGGGAACCGGAAATTCAGGGGCTGGGCGAAGCCCTGCCGTATCCCAAGGGGTATGTGGACCCGCCTTACAAGGCCCGGGACGAACGACGGCGGATCTGCAAAATCTACAGCAAAATAACGCTGGAAGGCGATGTGCGCCTCGATTATCCTGAATGAACCGGGGATACCATCCATGCTGAAAAAGATCGTTTTATTGGCGGTGCTGGCGGCACTGGTCTGTGCGGTTCCGACCGATTCCCGGTGTGAATCCGATGCACCTCCGGGGGACGAGTACGGCCTGGCGCCCGTGGACATCCAGGCGGCGTTGTTCATCAAGCTGTTCCTTTTCAATAACGATTTGAACGGGGGCGGCGACGTTGTGGTCCATGTGATCGATGCGCCGGAATTTGCCGCGGAGATGGAAAAATCGGTGGGCATGAAAATCGGAAAATCCAAATTCACGGCCGTTACCGAGTCCGCCAGCCTGCCGGAGAGTCCCCCTTCGGTGGTCTATCTGGGGAAATCCGACGGGCTCGAATCGGTGGTTACGTATACGCACGACCAGAAAATCCTGAGCATCACCGGCCTTCCGGAACTCGTTCGGAAAGGCATCACCCTGGGGGTCGGCATCCGGGAGCAGAAGCCGAAAATCCTGTTCAATCTCTCGGCATCGGAAAACGAGGGGATGGACTGGAATCCGGTCATCATGAAAATCGCGGAGATCGTCTCCCCCTAGCCCATTCCCATACGATTCGGGGCGATCCCCTTTGGCGCCCCCACTCCCCGCAAGACCGCAGAAGCTGCGGCGAGGACCGTGCGCCGCGACGGAGATGAATGCCATGGCCCTGAGTCTGAGAAAACGGTTTTTGATTCCCACCCTGTTGATTGTCGCGGCATGCCTTGGGGCTTCCAGCCTCTTTTCCTATCTGAAATCAAAAACCCTGTTCGAAGCGGCCGCCCATGACCGGATGGAGGGGACCGCGGCGTCCATCGCCACGCTCATCGATACGTTTGTGACAGACATCCGATTGAACTTTGTTTACTGGAGCGAAGATGCGACCTTTTCCGTGGCGGTCCAGGATATCCTGGGCGAAACGGTCATGGATACCGCCGTCGGGATGCTCGAAAAGATCCAGGCCGACTACGGCTACTATGAACGGGTGATGGTGGCGAACCTCGACGGAAAGGTGGTGGCGGCCTCCGACAAGGAGGCGGTGGGCGGTGATCTGGCGGGAACGGAGGCGTTCGACCGCGCGCTGGAAGGGGCGGTGTTCAAATCGACGGTCGCCAAGAGCCCCCTGAGCGGTCATCCGGTGTTCACCATCGCGTCGCCGCTGAAGATGAACGACGAAATTGTCGGCGCGATACTGGGGACCGTGGACCTGGAATACTTCAACCGCCGGTTCATCGCTCCCGCACGGGTCGGCGGCGATGGACACGCCTTCCTGGTCAACCGGGCCGGGATGGTCATCGCCTCCCCCATCGAATCGGAGATCCTGAACGAATCAGCGGCCTATTCGGTGTTGGCCGAATCGGCAAAGAGCGGGACCGAGGACGTGATCTACGATCGGAAGGAGGAACAGCCGGTCATCATCGCGTATTCCGCCCACAAAGGGTTGGGATGGACCGTGGGGGTGGCCGTTCCCGAGCGGGCGGTATGGGCCCCCTTAAGGCGGATCGGGTACGGGAACCTGGCCATCGGCGCCGGGGCCGTCCTGTTGGCGGCCCTGCTGGTCATGCTCCTGGTCCACACCATTGTGAAACCCATCAACCGGGTGACCGACGGGTTGATCAGGGCCGAGGCGGAACTTCACGCGGTTTCCGATTCGGTCCTCTCCTCCAGCGATTTTCTGTCCCGGAGTTCGTCACGGCAGGCCTCCGCTGTGTCCCAGACCGCGGGCTCATTGAAAGAGATGGGCCGAATGGCCCAGAAAAACGCCGACCATGCCGATAACGCCCACCGGATCGTGGGCGAGGCCAATACGGAAATGACCCGGACGGGCGGCTCCATCGAGGAACTGAGCCGCTCCATGAACGACATTTCCCAGGCCAGCGCCCGGAGCCGGGAGATCATCGGCACCATTGAATCCATCGCCTTCCAGACCAACCTGTTATCCCTCAATGCCGCGGTGGAGGCGGCCCGGGCCGGCGAGGCGGGCATCGGTTTCAGCGTCGTGGCCACGGAGGTGAAAAACCTTGCCGCCAGAGCGGCCGAAGCGGCCGGGAACACCGCGGCCATCATTCAAGAGACGGTGGAAAAGGTCGAAGGGGCCTCCGCCGGCGCGGCGGATACGGCGGCCTCCTTCGGAAAGCTTCGGGAGAGCGTTGCCGCCCTCGGCGAGCTGGTCACCGAAATTTCTGGGGCTTCCCGGGAGCAGTCCGAGGGTGTGAAAGGAATCGACGCCGCCGTTTCGGAAATCGAATCCATTGTCCACAAAAATTCCGAAAACGCGGCGACGTCGGCCGATGCAGCGGGTCAGCTCACGGCCCAGGCGGAGGTCATGAAGGGGTTTGTGGATGAGCTGAATCGGCTGGTGGGGACCCCTTCCACCTGACGGAATGGACGGAAGGTTCCCTGTTCCGGCACAAAAAATCCGGCGTCGCCGATACGGCGTGACGCCGGATTTTTTCTGGGAGCGGATCAGCTCAAGGTGATGGACATTCCCATGAGCGGCCACAGGAAATAGACCGCAAAGCCGGTCACGAGCATCAGCAGGATCGAGGCCGGGATGCCCCACAGGAAAAATTCCGCAGTGGTGAACTGGCCCGAGTCGTAGGCAATGGCATTGGGGGCCGCGCCCACGAGCAGGAGGAAGGGCATGCCCGCCACCACCAGGGAGGCAAAGAGGATCACGTCGCCCGCCACGCCCAGGTAGGGGGCGATGACCAGGGCCACGGGCAGCGAGATGGCGATGGCCGCCACGTTCATGATGAAGTTGGTCATCATCATGACGAAAAAAGCGATGCTCATGACGAAGACGAACCAGTGGGCTTCTTTGAACATGGCCAGCCAGTTGATGGCGAGCCATTCCGCCGCACCCGTTTCCCAGAGGCAGAACCCGATGCTCATGGCCCCGGCGAAGAGGAGGATGATGTTCCAGGGGATCTCTTCCAGGTCGTTGATGTCGAGGATGCCGGTGATGAAAAACAGGATCGTGCTCACGAGAATGACGGCCGTTTTGTGGGGGGGCGAGAATCCGGGGATGGACGCCTTCAGATAAGCGAACACGGCCAGGGACAGAATGCAGAGCCCGACGATGGAGGCGGCGAGCACTTCCTTTCGGGTAATGCCGCCGAGTTCTTTGTAGAGGGTTTTGGCCCGTTCCTTGAGCCCCGGGATCGTTTTCTTTTCCGGTTTCATGACGATCAGGAAAAAGATCCACAGGAGGAAGGTCATGATCCAGCCGATGGGGAACATGTAATAGGTGAGTTCGAAAAAGCCCACGTCCCGGTGCATGACATCTTTGAAAAACCCGATGGCCACCGCGCCACGGGCCGCCCCCAGCAGGGTCACGATGGAGCCGGCGCCCGCGACATAGGCCATGCCCATGAACAGCCCTTTGCCGAATTTGGTCTCTTTGTTCCCCTCTCCGTAAAGGGAATAGATGGCCACGAGCAGCGGATAGATGGTCGCGGCCACGGCGGTATGGGCCATGATGTGGGCCAGGGCGGAGGTGACGAGGAAACATCCGAGATAAATCATGCTGGTGTTTTCGCCCACAATGGAGAGCATCTTGTAGGCCAGCCGCCTCGTGAGCCCGGTCTTGGTGAACACAAGGCCGATGACGATGGAACCGAAGATGAACATCACCGACGGGTCCATGAAATCGTTGAAGGCCTCCCCGGCCGGTCGGATCAGAAACAGGACCTGCATCACCCCGATGGCCAGGCTGGTCACCCCGATGGGTACCACTTCGAATACCCACCAGGTACCGGCCATCAGAAAGACGGCAATGGCCCCTTTACCGGCCGGGCTGAGGGAGAACTGTTTTCCCATGGGGTCCACGGCGTCGGGCCAGGGGGGGGAGAAATAGACGATGACGAACAACAGCAGACCGGTAATGAGCGCGGCCAGCTTTCCCCACTGGATAGGGCTGGCGGCGGCTTCTTGAGTCTCACTCTGCATGGATCTTATCCTCCATTTGGAATGTCGTTGTGCTGGAAACGGTCCCGGTTATGCGGGGCGACTCGCCTTCAGATTCCCTCGCGCTTGCATTGTTTCATCTCATGGAAAACGGCCACGAACACGTCCGTCAGCCGCAGAATCCCGGTGATCTTTTTCCCGCGGGTCACGAGCAGCGACTGGTGGTGGCCGATGACCAGCTGGTGAATGGCTTGGTCAAGGGTGGCGTTTTCTTCGACGAACTCTCCTTCCGACGGGGTGTACATGATGTTCTTCACCCGGATGTCCATGGCCTTTTTGCAGATGTCCGTCAAGGGCCGGTTCCACATGTCATGCCCCTTCATGATCGACAGGATGAATTGTTTGGAAAATCCGATGGCGGCCGCTCCCTTGCTGCTGAATTCCGAGTATTTCGGTTCCAGGGCCTTGAGGGCGTCCAGCTGGCTCAACTTCCCCACGACCTTTCCGGTGTCGGACAAAACGAGAACGGCTCGATGGCGGTATTTTTTACTGTCGAAATGGGCCTGCGCCTGCTCGAGGGCGCTTACCGCCTCGAACAGGTTGGCCTTTTCACTGACCGTGGCGTACTCCGCCAACGGCACCATCAAATCTTTCACCGTGATTGAATGCATCCCGAAACCTCCTTTGTAAATGATGATCCCTTCCGGATGTCGCCGTCGCCGCCGAGGCGTTCTCGACCGTTTCGTGATGCGTCCGAATCGGCCCTCATGCCATTCGGGCCTCGGGTCGATCGCCTCCCCCAGAAAACCAGCCCTTATCATGGGAATCGGGGAATATCAAGAAAAGTTCGAAGATGATTCGAATTGTTTCCTTTGGTCCGCGACGGAATCGTATGGGTCAACACGCTGGAAAAATGATACAATATCGGGAAGGCAATCGAGGTTTCGGGGGTCTTTTCGCCCGTAATACGGCAAAAAAGGGCCAAATTGTCGCGATACCGACCAAAACATGACCGGACCATTGGCCCATTTCTGTCTCAAATTGTTTCTAATCGGTTACGGCCGCGTCCATTCTCGCTCATGTTCCGCAGCAATCCTTCACTTTCTTGCCGCTGCCACAGGGACAGGGGCTGTTCCGGAGGTTCTCATTCAGGTCTTTGAAACGGCTGGTGCGGGTGGATGGCCGCTTCGACCGGCCGGCGGCGGAGCGATCCGGTCTATCCGATACGGAGACAAGAAAAATGAACTGGATGATCAGGACGCCCACTGCCGTGGCGGCGGCGACCACCATGGTGGCCTGGAACAGGTCCAGGGGAGTGAACAGGGCGACGAGGGATCCCAGCCCGAGGCTGGCGCCGGTGAGGGTCATGATGACGATCACCGCCCCTGCCAGCAGCAGGGCGAATCGGATGAGAAGAGAGAAAGCAGCTTGTATCATATACAACTCCCCAAAAAAGGATTCGGTCCATCGGGACCGGTCCGTCTGTATTGCCATGACCCCGTTGCCTTTGGCAAGCCATTTCCGCGATGCCCCTTGTGAATCCCCTCCGAATTCTGAGAGGGCTATTTAATGCTTGACCCATTTTGGAACATCCTATAGGTTACCTCTCTTCTGTTCTCCTCTCCCGGCGGATGGAGATCGGACGCCCTTACGACCGAGCCGAGAGGGCGTGAGAAAGCGCCCTCTACTGCGGATCAACGATTTTAACAAACTGAAGGAGGAATCGATGGGGAACAACGGAAGATTCTGGGTTGTCGCACTGGTACTGCTGCTGGGCATGCTCCTGGTCACGCCCCCCGTACTTGCGCAAACGGCGACAGAGTCGGCGCCCACCGCCGACGGTCATGCATGGTGGTTCTGGCCGCTGCTGCTGTTTATCACCACCTTCGTCATGGGAATTCTCGCCGTACTGGGCGGCGTGGGCGGGGGAGTGCTGTTCGTGCCTATCATCAGCGGCTTCTTTCCGTTTCATTTGGACTTTGTCCGCGGCACCGGCCTGCTGGTGGCCCTGTCGGGTGCGCTGGCGGCCGGACCGGGACTCCTCAAGGCCAATCTGGCCAGCTTGCGGCTGGCCATTCCCGTGGCGCTGATCGCCTCTACATGTGCCATCATCGGGGCCATGATCGGACTGGCCCTGCCCACCAATATCGTTCAGATCGCCCTGGGGGCCACCATCCTCGGCATCTGCGTGCTGATGCTCACCGCCAAGAAATCGGAATTTCCCGAGGTGCCCCAGGCGGACCGCCTTTCCTCGGCGCTCCGCATCTGTGGGGTGTATCAGGAGGTCTCTACCGGGAAGACGATCAACTGGCAGATTCACCGGACCCCTCTGGGCCTGTGCCTTTTTGTGATCATCGGGGTGATGGCGGGCATGTTCGGGCTGGGCGCCGGCTGGGCCAACGTACCGGTGCTCAATCTGCTCATGGGCGCGCCGCTCAAGATCAGCGTGGCCACCAGCAAGTTCCTGCTCTCCATTACCGATACCTCTGCCGCCTGGATCTATATGAATAAAGGGTGCGTGATCCCGCTGATGGTGGTCCCTTCCCTGGTGGGCATCATGCTCGGTTCCTTCGTGGGGGTCCGGCTGCTGAAGGTCGCCAAGCCCACCTTCATTCGATGGATGGTCATCGCCATCCTCGGCTTTGCCGGGCTCAAGGCCCTCCAGAAGGGAATTTTCGGATAGAGACACTAACCGGTTACGCAAACGGACAAAAGGAGGAAAGAAAGCCATGGCGGATACACCCGAAAAATCAGCGGTCAACCTGGAGGCGACCCCGGAGCAGATACTGTACGCAGGCGTACTGGAGAAAGGGATGTACATCGGACTGGCCATCCTGTTTATCACTTACATCATCTATATCTTCGGGATCCTCGACCCGTTTATCGCGCTGGATAAAATATCCCATTATTGGTCGATGAATGTGGACGACTACCTCCACGAGGCGGACATCCATGCGGGATGGGCGTGGCTGGGCATGATCAAATACGGGGATTTTCTCAATTTCATCGGGGTGGCCATTCTCGCTGGCGTCACCATCATCTGCTATCTCAGTATCGTACCCACCCTGCTCAAAAACAACGACAAGGTCTACGCCGTCCTGGCCCTGCTGGAAGCGGTGATTCTGGCGGCTGCAGCCAGCGGTCTGCTGGGCACCGGCGGTCACTGATCCGGCGGGGATGACCCACGTCCCGGATACCGGTTCGGTCCTCGGGGCTGAAAAAACGATTATCTTTCAGAGGAGACGCGGATATGCTGAAAAAAAGCGTCCGGGACATCATGATCCCGATCAAAGACTATTCAACGGTGTCGATTGACGCCACCCTGCGGGAGGCGGTCGCCACCCTGCGGGGATCCTATTGCGAACTGGACTCCGAAAGCTGCACCGAGGCCGGACACCGGACCGTCTTCGTGCTGGACGGGGAAGGGCGGTTGAAAGGGATCCTAAATTTCGGTGCCATCCTGAAAACCCTCATTCCCGAATCGGCCGGCGGGCTTACCCAGCGGCTCATGTCCGCCGGTGTGTCGGCCGCTTTCGCCGAGGAGGGGGCCGCCGATCTGGACGATACGAACCTGGGCTTCCGGGCCCGGATCCGCAAAAACGCCCAGGTCAAGGTGAAGGACATCATGTTGAAGATCCGGGGGAACATTCAGGCCGATGCCGGGCTGATGGACGCCCTGAAGGCGATTTTCAAAAACAAAATCATCAAGCTGCCTGTTTACGATGGGGACCGGCTGGTAGGGGTTCTTCGGGATGCGGACCTGCTGTTGGCCGTTCACGATTTTCTTGAAGAAGAGGGGTAGTGTCTCCTGTCGAGCGCTGCCTTCCCCGGGTGGAGGGGCTTTTTGATCACCCTGTCACCCTCCAGGCGCTCATCGATGACATTCCCATGGGTCTGGCCATCCTCGATGAGACCTTTCGGGTGTCGTTGGTGAACCGGGCGCTGTGCGCCCTCACCGGTATTTCCGCTGAAACCGTGGCCGCCTACAGCCTCCCCTGCCACGGGGCGCTGCGGAGCCGGACATGCGTCACCGACTGTCCGGCGCGGAAAATGAACGCCGAGGACAACCCGGTGACCGTGGAAACGGACATCATCGACCGGGAGCGGCAGCGGATCCCCGTTCGGATCACCCTGTCGCCCATCGCCGGAGACGGGGAACGGCCGAAGGGGTTTGTCGAATCCATTGAAGACATGCGGGCATTCCGGACCTCCGACACCCGTTCGAGCCAAGCCTATCGCTTCGGCGAGATCATCGGCAAAAGCGCCCGCATGGAGAAGGTCTTCGCGGTCCTCCCGGCCGTGGCCCAGAGCGATTCCTCGGTTCTGATCACCGGGGAAACCGGTACCGGCAAGGATCTCGTGGCCGAGGCGATTCACGGGGCGTCGGGGCGGGCCAAGGGGCCTTTTATCAAGGTCAATTGCGGGGCGCTGCCCGAGACCCTGCTGGAGTCCGAGCTGTTCGGTCACCGGAAAGGGGCGTTTACCGGCGCGGTCGAAAACAAAGCCGGGCGCTTTCAGCTGGCCCACAACGGCACGCTTTTCCTCACGGAGATCGGTGACCTTCCCCTGAGTCTCCAGGTCAAGCTGTTGACGTTCCTGGACGATCAAGTGATCCATCCCCTGGGCAGCACCAAGGGGTTCCAGGCCGATGTCCGCGTGGTGGCCGGCACGCACCGGGACCTGGAAACCATGGTCGGGGAGGGCCGGTTCCGGCAGGACCTGCTTTTCCGTCTCAATGTGGTCCGGGTCCATCTGCCGCCGCTCCGGGACCGGGAAGAGGATGTCCGGCTGTTGCTGGACCATTTTCTCAACCGGTTTGCCGAAAAGTTCAACAAACCCATAGAGGGCTGCGCCAAAAGCGCCCTGACGATGCTGATGCAGTATGACTATCCGGGCAACGTCCGGGAATTGAGGAATATTGTGGAATACGCCGTCAATGTCTGCGGCGACTCCCGGATCCACCCGAATCACTTGCCGGCCTACCTGTCGGAAGAGCGACCCGACATCCCCGACGCCGCTCCGTCATCATCGGATAACGGACCGCCGCGACGCTTTGTTTCCGGCCTTCAGGGCGGGGCGTCGGACAAGACATGGGCCGATGTGGAGCGGCGGATGATCCTCGATGCCCTCGTGCAGGCCGGGGGCAAACGGACCCGGGCCGCTGAAATTCTCGGCTGGGGGCGGTCCACCCTCTGGCGGAAGATGAAACAACACGGGATCGACGCCACATGAGCCGGAAATGTCTCATCCCGCTGTATGGCGACGAGGTGGCCCCGCGTTTCGATCTCGCGGGAGAGGTGCTGATCGTCGTCTTGGATGACGAGGGGACCGTCCGGGAGGACCGGATCATCGTGGTCTCCCAGGCATCGGCCGAAGAACTGTGTCATCTCATTCTGAAAGAAGAAATCGGCACGGTGATCTGCGGGGGCATTGAAGAAGAATATTACCAGTACCTCAAATGGAAACGCGTCGCGCTTCTGGACGCGGTGATCGGGCCGTGGAAGGCGGCCCTGACGGCCTGGACGGAGGGCACCCTGTCGTCCGGGCGCATCCTCTACCCGAGGAGGAATCCGAATGAATGTTAGGGGATGGCTGAACGCCATATACAGGCGGCTGCTCAGTTTTCACGAGATGAGCGACGCGCCCGACCGCTACCTCACCCTCCGACGCAACATCATCATTCTCATGCTCCTGGTGACCCTGCTGCCCCTGGGCATCATGGCGGGGATCAATCACTTCCAGTATCGAAAGAGCATCAAGAACGAAGTGATCGAACCCCTGCGACTCCTGCTCAATAAGACCCGTCACTCCTTTCAGCTTTTCCTGGAAGAGCGCCTTTCCACCGTTCGGTTCGTTTCTTCCGCGTATACCTATGAGCAGCTGTCCGACGAGCCGACCCTCGGACGGGTCTTCCGGGTGCTCAAAAACGAGTTCGAAGGATTCGTGGATATCGGACTCATCGACAGCAACGGCGTCCAGATCAGCTATGCCGGCCCCTATAACCTGCTGGGAAAGGATTATTCCGGACAGGGGTGGTTCCAGGAGGTTGTTATCCGGGACACCTATATCAGCGACGTCTTCATGGGATACCGGAAATTTCCCCATATCGCCATCGCCGTGCAGCGGATGGAAGAGGGCGGCCGCAACTGGATCCTGCGGGCGACCATCGACACCAACCTGTTTTATGAACTGATTTCGGCCATGGGCCTTGATCCGGAGGCGGACGCGTTCATTGTCAACCAGGAGGGCGTTCTCCAGACCCGGTCCCGCTTTTACGGCGATTTGCTCGAGAAGGCGCCCTTCGATCTGGCGGCCCAGACCTACGGACCCCACGTGATCGAAACGGTGGACCCCCAGGGACGGGAGGTCATGGTCGCCTATGTCGGCCTGGAAAAGCCCAGCTTCAAACTCGTGGTGGTCAAGAGCCGATCCCTGGTGCTCCGCACATGGATCACCCTCCAGGGGGAGATGTTTTTCATTTTTTTCGTCTCGGTGATCGTGATCATCGTCATCGTCATGAAGCTTGCCGACGCCCTGGTCGCCAACATCAAAGAGGCAGACCAGCGGCGAGAGGCGGCCATTCATGAACTGGAGCAGACCCAGAAGCTCTCGGCCATCGGACGGTTGGCCGCCGGCGTGGCCCACGAGATCAACAACCCCCTGTCCATCATCAACGAAAAATCGGGTCTCATGAAGGATCTGCTGGCCTTTACCGGCGATTTTGAAAAGAAACAGCGGTTCGAAGAACTGGTGGAGGGGGTGGTCCGCTCGGTGGGCCGCTGCAAGACCATCACCCACCGACTGCTGGGATTCGCCCGGCGGAAGGAGGTCCATTACGAAGAGCTGGACCTCAATCATCTCATCAAAGAAGTGATCGGCTTTCTGGAAAAGGAAATGGTGTACCGGAACATCGACCTGCGCCTGCAGATGGCCGACGCCCCGCCGGTCATCTCCTCGGATCAGGGCCAGCTCCAGCAAGTGTTCCTCAATATCCTGACCAACGCCCTGGGGGCGGTAAGCGATGGCGGACGAATCTCCGTGACCACCTGGGAAGAAGACCCGCAGACCGTGGGGGTGTCCATTCAGGATAATGGGTCCGGGATGTCCGAGGAAACCATCCAGCGGATCTTCGATCCTTTCTTCACCACCAAACGGTCGGGGGGGACCGGCCTCGGGCTCTTTATCACCTATGGGATTGTCAAGAAACTGGGTGGCGACATCAAGGTTCACAGCAAGGAGAGAGAAGGCGCCACCTTCACCGTATACCTGCCGAAAACGGCGAAAAAAGGGGAGGGTGCCTCCCCGGAAGAGAGCAGTCCATGACGCAAATGAACGTGCTGCTGGTGGATGACGAAACGGAATTCGTCACCACCCTTGCCGAGCGGCTGGAACTCAGGGGGATGACCGTGAGGACCGCCGCTGACGGGGAGTCCGCCCTGGCCATGGTGGCCGACGCCGCCCCGGACATCATCGTTCTCGACCTGATGATGCCGGGCATCGGCGGGATGGAGACCCTGAAACGGATCAAAACCTCGCATTCGGAGATCCCGGTGATTCTGCTGACCGGGCGGGGTTCCACCAAAGAAGGCATTGAGGGCATGCGTCAGGGGGCGTTCGATTACATGATGAAGCCCATCAACCTCGATCAACTTTTGGTGAAACTGGAAGAAGCGTCCGGAAAGTGATTTAAAACGTTTCAAATTGAGCATGCCGAAGTGATCTATTTTGTTTCATGATGATTCAATTGTATTTCCTTGTGGCAAAGGGAACTCCTAACCTTCTACAATAACACGAAATCATTGGTTGGCATTTGTTTTGCTTTAGAGAAGGCACGGATTGTTCATCACCACTGCCACCCCAACGGGATACTGAAAGGAGATCATTATGAAATCATTGATCAAAAAACTGGAAAAAACCTTTATGGCCGTTACCTTCGCGGAAGCCGATTGCCACGAAACGGCCAAGGAGATGATGGAAGACGCGACCGTCAGAACCGGCACGCTGGGCGAATTTCTTGAGACCGTCGGGCTCGGCGGCGTCCGCTACAGCTATGTCGTGGCGAGCCTCTGATCGACGCCCGGATCGCATCGGGGGTGCCCATGGGCATCAACCTTCTGGTCATTGAATCGGATCGGTCTTTCAGGCAGAGCCTCTGCCGACGCCTGGATGCCGTTCCGATTCACGTTTTCGAGTCGGATGGGAACGCGGGCTTGAAAAAGACCATCAAAAAGCATAAAATCGATGTGGTGCTGTTGAGCCTCAGCGGGTTGAAGGAGGAGGGGTTGTCCCTTCTTCGACAGATCAAAAAGTTGAATCCGCTGACCGAGGTCATCCTGCTCAACGGGGGCGCCCATGTTTCCCTCTCCATCGAGGGAATGAAACTGGGCGCTTTCGACGATTTCTTCCTGCCGTTCGATGTGAAAAAGCTTATTGGCCGTATCAAGGACGCGTACCGGCGGAAAACACGGCAGGAGGGGTCGAAAGGATCGCTCTTCCAGCGATATCAGAATGCCATGATGGCCGCAGCCTTCGCCGAAGCCGGCGAACCCGAGGCTGCCATCACCTTATTGGAGGAAACCGCCTCTCTGCCCTCTCCACCAGGGGAAGGGCAGGAGAAAACCCCCGGCTCACGGGTGATCGGAAGGGAGAAATGAATGGACGATAACATTAAGGTGCTGTTGGTGGACGACGAAGAGGAGTTTGTAAAAACCCTGTCCGAACGGATCCAGATGCGCGATCTCGGTTCGGATATCGCCTATGACGGCGAACAGGCCCTCAAGGTCGTCAAGGACGAAGTGCCGGATGTCATGATCCTCGACCTCAAAATGCCGGGCATCGACGGGATGGAGGTCTTGAGACGGGTCAAAAAGGCCTACCCCCAGGTGCAGGTCATCATGCTCACAGGCCACGGGTCGGAAAAGGACGAACAGGAGGCCCGAAAGCTGGGTGCGTTTGAATACCTCCAGAAGCCGGCCGATATCGACACCATTGTCCAGACCATCCGGAAAGCCTACAAGCGCAAGATCGAAAAACCACTGATGGCGGCGACGTTCGCCGAAGCCGGCGATTTCCAATCCGCAAAGGACATCATGGATCGAGACGACTAGATCCGATCGGGCAGCGGTCCATGACGGGCCTCACGGGGGCGGCATACCGCCCCCTGGTCGATTGGAAATCACACACCGAAAGCGCATCGATCTAAAGCATGTCCCTGCTCCATAAACTCAAGCCGCCGTTCTGGGATCACGAAGATGTGGCGGCCGGCCATTACAAACGCCTTTTCGACTTCCGCGGCATCTGGTATCAGGCGGTGTGGTTTACGGCGGCTGTGGTGCTGCTCCCCCTCATTTTCATTACCCTCGCCGATTACAGCGTCACCAAGAAATCCGCTGAATCCGAAATCCTGCTCCGAACCTCCCGGTTTGTTTCCAACACCCGCCGCACCGTCTCTTTTTTCCTTGAGGAGCGTCGCTTCGCCCTGATTTTCATCGTTCGGGACAACCGGTACGAGGACCTCCAGGATCCGGAGCGGCTGGCCGGTATCCTGGAGAACCTCCGGAAAGGATTGGGGGGGTTCTCGGATCTGGGGGTCATCGACGCCTCGGGCCGGCAGAGAACCTATGTGGGTCCGCACCAACTGGAGGGGAAGGACTACAGCGGCCAGGAATGGTTCCGGGAGGTGGTCGAGCAGGGGCACTACATCAGTGACGTCTTCATGGGGTACCGGCAGGTCCCCCATCTGGTGATCGCCGTCAAGCACGACCTGCCCGACGGCTCCTTTTATGTGCTCCGGGCGTCGGTGGACCTGGAGCGGTTCAAACGGCTCCTCTCCCAGCTGGAGGTCATGGGCGGCGGAAGTGCGGTGATCATCAATCGGGAGGGGGTGCTTCAAACGCCGTGCGCACCGTGCGGTTTGGACGCCCTGGAGACAATCCCCTTTGCCGTGCCGGACTATTCGGCCCATACCCGGGTGCTCGAAAAAGAGGTGCTGGGGAAAACCATGGTGATCGGGTATGCCTATCTCCTGGACACCCCGTTCATCCTGATGGCCATCAAGGACAAGGAATCCCTGATGCAGCCATGGTACAGCACCCGCCGTCAGATTATCGGGTTTCTGGGGGTGAGCGTCACCCTGGTGCTGGTGGTGATCATCGGAATGGCGACCCGTCTCGTCAACAATATCTACACAGCGGATCGCCGTCGGGTCATGGCGCTCCACGAAGTGGAATATTCCAACAAGATGGCTTCCATCGGCCGGATGGCCGCCGGTGTGGCCCATGAGATCAACAACCCCCTGCAGATCATCTATGAAAAGGCCGGGCTCATCCAGGATTATTTTACGTACAAGCCGGAATACAAAGAGGATAAACGACTGCTGGCACTGGTGGATTCCGTTCTGCTGTCGGTGGAGCGGTGCGGCGCCATCACGAAGCGCGTGCTCAGCTTTGCCCGACAACAGGAAGCGAACATCGAGTCAGTGAGGCTCCAGCGGTTGCTCGAAGAGGTCCTCGGGTTCGTCAACAAGGAGGCGGAATACCGGTCCATTACCGTCCAACTCGACGTGGATGTGGATGTACCGGAGTTCAGGACCGATCGCGGCAAGTTGCAGCAGATCTTTCTCAACCTGATCAACAACGCCTTCTCCTTCCTTCAGGAAGGCGGATCCCTGACGGTCACGGCGGGCCGCCGGGACAAACACTGGGTCGTCATCTCCTTCACGGACACCGGCCCCGGAATCCCCGAAAAGAACCTCGAGCGGGTCTTTGAACCCTTTTTCACCACGAGGTCCACCCAGGGGGGAACAGGGCTGGGGCTATCCATCACCTATAACCTGGTCCAGGAGCTGGGGGGAAAGATCGAAGCGACGAGCGAACTGGGAAAGGGGGCAACATTTTCCGTCACCCTGCCGATAAACCCCGGAAAGAAGGAGGCCTGAAGCGGTGAAGGTGCTACTTGTAGACGATGAAAGAGAGCTGGTGGTCACCTTGGCGGAGCGGTTGACATTCCGTGACATCGAGGCGGACTGGGCCACCTCCGGTCGTGATGCCCTGAAACTGGCCGAAGAGAACCATTATGATCTGGCGGTGCTCGACGTAAAAATGCCCAAAATGGGCGGCATCACCCTCATGAAACGACTCCGGGAGACCCATCCGGCCATGAAGTTTATCTTCATGACCGGCCACGGGTCCGAAGAGGACTTCAGGGCCGGGTCGACGGACGCCTCCCATTATTTGGTCAAGCCGGTCAAGCTGGAAGCCTTGATGGAAAAAATGAAAGCGGCCCTCAACGGGTAAAGGAGCACGACCATGGAACAGCGTCCCGATCCGCTCGCCGAAAGCGGCTTGCAGTTTTTCGGAAAAATCTCGGCGTCCATCTCCCACGAAATCAATAACGCACTGGCCATTCTCAACGAAAACGCCGGACTCCTGGAAGATTTCTGCTTCATGGCGGAAAAGGGGAAGGAGATCCCCCCCGAACGACTCAAAAAGGTCGCCTCGAGTCAGATCAAGCAGATCCGGCGGGCCAACGAAATCGTCAAACGGATGAACCGGTTTTCCCACAGCGTGGATGAGCCGGTCTCCCGGACCGATTTGGGGGAGTTGATGGGTCTGGTCCTCGCCCTGTCCAACCGGTTCATCGCCAACAAAAACATCGCCGTTGAACACACCCCGCCGGACCCGCCGGTGACGGTCACCACGAACCCGTTTTTTATGGAAAACATCCTGTTCAACTGCCTGGACAAAGCCCTGGAAACGGCCGGAGCCGAAAAGCGCCTCTCCATCCGGATCACGGCTGGAACGACGAGTCCGCAGGTGATCTTCTCCGGCCTTGCGGATTTCGGGGAGGACCCGTTTCCCGGCGATCGGGAAACCCGCCTCATGGCGCTGTTGCAGGTCGATATCCAGGTGGATCCCGCCGGCGGAACCCTCACGGTGGGGTTCGGGAATCATCAATCACAGTAAGGAGGCAACCATGTCCGAAAAAGTGCTGCTCGTCGATGACGAGACCGATTTTCTGGATGTCATGTCGGAACGGATGAAGACCCGGGGAATCGATGTATCGACGTCCACCTCCGCCAAGGAGGCGTTGAAGCTCGCCCAGGACCAGAATTTTGATGCAGTGGTGCTGGACCTGATGATGCCGGAGATGGACGGGATCGAGGCCCTGACCGCGCTCAAGGAGAAGCACCCCGAACTCCAGATTATCCTGCTCACAGGGCACGGCTCTGTTGAAAAGGGGGTCGAAGCCATGAAACTGGGGGCGATGGATTTCCTGGAAAAACCGATCGATATGAATTCCCTGACCGAAAAAATCCACCAGGCCCGGGCCCAGAAGATGATCCTCGTCGACAAAAAGACCGAGCAAAAACTCAAAGAGATCATGACCAAGAAGGGCTGGTAAGGAAGCGCTGAACGAGCAGGGCGATCCGGCGCTGGTGCGCGGGACCGCCCTGTTGTGGATGGGGGGGAATCCGGCGCCCGGTTCAGGCGCTGTTTTCGTCCGTCTCCTTGTCTTTATCCTCTAGTTTTTCCTTTTCGGTATCTTTTGTAGCGGTCTTGAAGTTCCGGATCGCCTTGCCCATACCCGCGCCGATCTCCGGCAGTTTTCCCGCGCCGAAGATGATCAGAATGATCACCAGAATGATGATCAGCTCCGGCATTCCGATTCCAAACATAAATCGCTCCTCCTATTCATCCATGGTCTGCAATTGGATTTCCTGAACCAGTTGGTTGAACTCCTTCGATCGAATGTAGCGGTCCAGCGTGCTTTTGTAGTCGATCCAGCGCCGCCACGATTCCAGCCAAATATCGTTGTGCCAGTAAAGATGGGGGTTTCCCCGGCCCTGAAGACGGTCGATAAAGTCGATATATTCATCCAGGCAGCTGTCGCAGAACACGTAAGGGGTCTGGAGACGGCGGGGGTCGGTCTTTCCTTCCGTTCCCGGTTCTGAGATCTTATTGCTGCATTTTTCGCAATGTTGGGATTTCCGGGCCTCTTGAATGCCTTTTCGGGCCGCCAGGACCTTGGTTTTCTTCAGCCGTCCGGCCGCCTTTTCGTCCGCCTCCTGCCGCAGGTTGTCGAATGATATGATGTCCGCCAATGGAGTCCTTTGTCGGTTTGGTTGAAAGGTCTAAAAAACTTTCTAGATATAGCACCCGACACCGGAGGTGTCAATCTGTAACCGCTCGCCTTTAAAGAGATAAATAATTAAAAAGATCTACTCGGCCGGCGGAATCCGCTTTGGGGTCCGGTGTCCCGGTCAAGAGGGCGGATCCATCGTTCCGGCCGGAAAAAAGAACTTGATTCTTGACGATGGTCTCCTTATTTTTATCCGCTTATGATTGATTTCGAGTATCTGGCACCTTCCAACAGAAAGGAATCCGTCCATGACGACGCCATTCCAGCCCAACGCACTGCCCGCATTGATCGGCAGCCTTCCTCTGGGGGACCACGAGGCGGCCGTCGATCTGGTGATGACCCATACGCCCCAGATCCCCCTCTGGGTCCAGTTGCCGGTGTATGCCGAAGAAGGCATGGTCCGCCAGTTTCTGCCCGGGCTCCCCGGACTGGTCTTAGAGGGGGACAAGTTCTACATCGACGCCGCCGGCGCCGGGTTCGAGTCCGCCATGCTCCAGTTCTATGAGGACTACATGGCCGTGACCGAAGGCGGCGCGGACCTGGACAGTTCCCGGTTCGCCCTGAAGCCGGACACGGCCAGAGGGTTTTTTGTTTTCAAGGATCGCATCGCCCGGGCGGAGATGCCGCCGAAGGCCCTGAAGGGGCAGGTGACCGGCCCCATCACCTTCGGCACGGCGGTCAAGGACCAGAACGGCCGGGCCATCTACTACGACGAGCAGCTCCGGGACGTCCAGGTGAAGCTCCTGGCTTTCAAGGCCCGGTGGCAGATCCGGCAACTATCTGAATTCGGTAAGCCGGTGATCCTCTTCATCGACGAACCGGCCCTGGCCGGGTTCGGCTCCTCGGAGTTCATCAGCATGTCCAGGGAGGAGGTCTCCGCCTGCCTCAACGAGGTCATCGAGGCCGTCCACGCCGAGGGCGGACTGGCCGGCATCCATGTCTGCGCCAACGCCGACTGGTCCCTGATCCTGGAATCCGACGTGGACATCGTCAATTTCGACGCCTACGCCTATTTCGACCGGTTCGTCATCTACGAAGAGGCCCTGAAGACGTTTCTGGAGAAGGGCCGCATCGTGGCCTGGGGGATCGTCCCGACCCTGGAACCGGAAGACATTGAAAAAGAAGAGACCGACACCCTGCTGGCCGCCTGGGAGGAGCGGGCCGCGGCCCTGGACAAACTCGGCCTCGACCGGCAGCGGATCATGACCCAGTCCCTCATCACCCCGGCCTGCGGGACCGGGTCCCTGAGCGTCCAGCACGCCGAAAAAGTGCTCCGGATGACCCGGGAGATTTCGGACGCATTGCGGAAAAAACACGGATTGGCCTAACGCCGACCGGAAGGATTAGGAGGATAGACAACAGATTCCATGACAACGCCGACACCCAACGACAAACCGTTTACCGGGGCCAGCCGGTATGTTCTGGACGCCGAGCTGGCCAGCATCGTCAACGTCTCCATGGGGCTGGAAATGCCCCTGCTCCTCAAGGGAGAGCCCGGCACGGGCAAGACGATGCTCGCCCACGCCATCGCCGAAAGCCTCGGGATGCCGCTCATCGTGCTCAACGTCAAGTCGAGCATGAAGCTCATCGAGGCCCTCTACCAGTACGACACCCTCACCCGTTTGAACGACAGCCGGTTCGGCGACTCGGTGCGGGACGTGAGCAACATCGAAGAATACATCAAGATGGGCAAGATCGGCCAGGCCTTTACGGCCGACGAGCGGACCGTGCTTCTCATCGACGAGATCGACAAGGCCGACACCGACTTCCAGGACGACATGCTCGACGTCCTGGATGGGATGGAGTTCGACATCATCGAGATCGACCAGCGGGTCCGGGCCTGCCACCGGCCGGTGATTGTCATCACCTCCAACGCCAAAAAGGACCTTTCGGACCCCTTCCTGGGCCGGTGCAATTTCCATCACATCGCCTTCCCCGATCCGAAGATGATGCGGAAGATCATCAACGTCCACTTCCCGACCCTCAGCTCGGATCTTCTGGAAAACGCCGTGGACACGTTTTACCGGCTGCGGGAGATCGACGCGGTGGAAAAGAAGCCGGCCACCCGTGAGCTGATCAACTGGATCCGGGCCCTCCAGACGGACCCCGATTTCAATCCCAAAAAACTGGCCAAGGGGGAGATCCCGTATCTGGGGGTCCTGTTCAAAAAGAGCGGAGACCACCAGGCGGCCTCGGGTCTCGTCAACCGCCGGCGGTTGTTCTAACGCCCATGTTTATCGATTTCTTCTATAAACTGCGCGACGCCGGGGTCCCGGCCAGCCCCACCTCGTTCCTGACCCTCCACCGGGCCCTGAGCGGGGGGCTGATCCAGTCCGTGGACGATTTCTACACCGCGGCCCGGGCCATCCTGGTCAAGAGCGAGCGGTATTTCGATCTCTACGACGGGATCTTCGCCCATTATTTCGAGGGGGCCGACCTCCCGGATCCCACGGATTTCGAGCTGACGGAGATGGCCAAATCCCTGCTCGAAGAATGGCTAAAGGACCCGGAGACCGTGGCCCGGGCCATGGGCGCCGACGAAGACGAACTGAGCAAACTGACCCCCGAGGAACTCATCGACTATTTCAAGGAGCGGCTCAAGGAGCAGACCGAGCGGCACCAGGGGGGCAGCAAATGGATCGGTACCGGTGGCACGTCTCCCACGGGCCACTCCGGCTACCATCCCGGCGGCATGCGGGTGGGGGGCGAGTCCCGGAACAAGTCGGCGGTCAAGGTGGCCATGGACCGGCGGTACAGGGACTACTCCCGCCAGGGGCCGTTGTCCCCCTCCATGATGGGCGAGGCCCTCAAGCGGCTCCGGAACATGCAGCCGGCCGGCCCCAAAGACAAGATCAACGTGGACGAGACGATCTACCAGACCATGAAGAACGCCGGGGAGATCGAGATCGTCTTCGAACAGAGCCTGAAGGACCGCCTCAAGGTGATCCTGGCCATCGACAACGGCGGCTGGTCCATGGACCC
>CAYPCE010000033.1:0-24011 GCA_964409085.1 uncultured Desulfobacteraceae bacterium
CGCACCTCAACATGATGCTCGACATCCCCACCTGCCAGAGCGCCGGCATGACCCACGAGGCCCATCCCACCCAGATGGCCCTGGCGGACGCCAGAACCGGCATGGCCCTCTGCCGGAAATACGGGGTCCACATGATCCGCCACCCCTTCGGTTTTCTCCGGTATCTCGTCGATTTTTCCTTCCGGAAGCTGGAGCGGGTCGTTAAAATCGCCGCTGAGGTCACGGCCGACGAAGCCCCGGAAGTGGTGATGCCGGTCTATGACGAGCGGGGCATGGAATCGATCCGGCGAAACGGCCTGGGGATGTACATGGACGATCCCCTGACCACGGCCAATCTGGGGGACGTGTTCCCGGACTGATCGGTCTTTCTTCCCGGAACATCCGCCGGGAAGGGCGCATCCACCCCGACATTTGCAGCGGCATTGTGATATAGTTCCTTTTCTGTTTCGATTTCATCTTGTATCATGAAAAGTTCATTATCATTATTTCCACTGAAGCTGCTCGTCCCATTTGGATGCCGCCATGGAAAACGCCCGCATACTGGTTGTTGAAGACGAACCCTTCGTGGCCGAGGATGTGATCGCCTCGCTCCAGAGGATGGGCCATGAGATCTGCGCCCATGCGACCACCGGGGAAGAAGCGGTGGAACAGGCGTCGGCCGAAGCCCCCGACCTGATATTGATGGACATCTTCCTGCCCGGCGCCATGGACGGCATCGACGCCGCGGATCTCATCCTCGGTCAGCGGGAGATTCCCATCCTCTACATGAGCGCCTTCGCGGATGCCGACCTGGTGGCACGAGCCAAGCTCACGGGCCCTTCCGGTTTTTTCCTGAAGCCGATTCACCGGCGGCAGCTGGCCATCGCGGTGGAGATCGCCCTCCACAACGCTGAAATGGCGCGGCGGGCCAAACCGTCCGGGGGAGGGCCGGCGCCGGTCGGACGGGTTCAGAGAGGGGTCCGGGAACGGACCCGGCTCGGGGAGATCATCGGAAAGAGCAGCGTCATGCAGCGGGTCTACGACCAGATCCTGAAGGCCGCCGCAACCGACGCCAGCGTGGTGCTGCTGGGGGAAACCGGCACCGGAAAAGACCTTGTCGCCGCCGCCATCCACACCAGGAGCGGCCGGAGCCAGGCCCCCTTTGTGCCGGTCAACTGCGCCGCCATTCCGGAGAACCTCATGGAAAGCGAATTCTTCGGCCATCGAAAAGGCGCCTTTACCGGGGCCCAGTTCGACAAGCAGGGGCTCCTGGCCACGGCACATGGCGGGACCCTGTTCCTGGACGAAGTGGTGGAACTCGCCCCCAACATGCAGGCCAAGTTGCTGAGGGCCCTCGATTCCGGCGAATACTTGCCTGTCGGCGGCATCCGGTCGCGTTCTTCGGACGTCCGGATCATCGCCGCCACCAACCGCGGTATCGAAGGCGCCCTGGAAAGCGGCCGGCTCCGGGAGGATCTCTACTACCGGCTCAATGTCGTGCAGATCCATTTGCCCCCGTTGCGGGACCGCAAGGAGGACCTGCCGCTGCTGGCCACCCATTTTCTCGCCACGTTCAACGGCGGGGAGGAGCGCGCCACGTTTCCCGGACGGCTCATGGAGCGCCTGTACGCCCACCAGTGGCCGGGGAACGTCCGGGAATTCAAAGGCGTTATCCAACGGTATCTCTCCTTCGGGGACCTGGACCGCCAGACCTTCGGCACCCCTGGAAAGAGAAATCGGACGGCGGGCGATAATGATCTCCAGCCGTTGAAACAGGCCCTGGACGATTTCGAAAAGGGATATATCTGGAAAGCCCTCGAGCGGTACGACGGCAGCCGCCAGAAGACCGCCGCCGCATTGGGCATCGACAAGAAGACGCTCTACCGCAAGATGGTAAGAGCCGGGCTGAAGTGACGCGCGGGCAGGGCATTTTTGCCCTTTTTTTGGCTCAATATTCCAGGCAATTAAGAAGTTCCCCTCCATATTGAAGGCGGAAATGCCCTGTTGTCCTGTTTCCGCCGGTTCGGTTCATCTCTGCTAAACAATATGCTAAATATTTAATTTCACTATTTTTAGATGGTGCGCAATAATTGTTTGGCACTTTTGTTGCATTGTTGAATGTCCCGGCCCCGGGGGGCCGGGAAAAAGGGGGTTCCATGAATGTTCTGATCGTAGAGGATGACGCCCAGGTCGCGACCTTCATTGCCGCCGCCGTCGAATCCTGGGGCCACCATGCGGATACGGCCGAAAGCGGTGACGAGGCCATGGGGAAAATATCCGGGGGCGGATGGCATCTGTTGCTGCTGGACATCTACCTTCCGGATGTCACGGCGGACCGGCTGATCCCGGAGATCAAAACGGGCTGCCCCAAGCTCCCCATCATCACGATGACCGGCAAGGCGGATGAGGCGATGGAGCGGGCGGTCCGAAAAACCGGGATCGCTTATTACATGTCCAAACCGGTGCCCATGGACGAGCTGAAGCAGATCCTGGACCATATGGACGGCATGGCCGTCCCGGCGGACGCCCCGCGCCGCCGTCCCGAGCGCCCGGGATACTCGATCCGGCCCTGAATCGGGCCGTGTCCGGCGCTCGGTGGCGGATTCAACCCGCGGCACCGGAGAGCAGAAAAGAGGCGAGATGATCGATATCGATAAATTGACCAATCATTATAACGGACGGAAAGAGATGATCCGGGAGACCTTCCGGTATTTCATGGAAGACGCCCCCCAGGCCCTGGAGCGGCTCGGGACGGCCATCGACGCCGATCAGGCCGATCAGGCCGCCAAAGCGGCCCACACGCTGGCCAATCTCTGCGGGGTGGTCCGGTCGCCGGCCGCCGTCGATCATGCCAGAAAACTCCAGGAGCTGTTATCGGATACAGAGGATCGCGCGGCCACCCGGCGCCTGTACCGGGAACTGGCGCGCGATATCGAAAAAATCCAGCGATTGATCTCCGATTGGGACGATACCGCATGAAACCGGCAACCATCATGATCGTCGAAGACGAACGACTCGTTTCGGCGGGACTCAAAACCCATTTAGAGGCCATCGGACACCAGGTGGCGTTTACGACAACCCACGGCGAGCGGGCGGTGGAGAGCGCCGTGGCGCACCGGCCGGATGTGATCCTCATGGATATTTTTCTGGCGGGGGACATGGACGGCATCGAGGCGGCCCGACAGATCCGCGAAAAAGTGGCGGAAACCATCCCGGTGATCTTCCTGTCCGCCTACAGCAACGACGACCTGGTGGAACGGGCACGGACGGTCGATTCGTGTTGCTATCTGTTGAAGCCCTGCCCCGTGGACCAATTGCGGGTCGCCATCCGGATGGTCCTTCCGGATTCCGGAAACACCGCTGGAAAGGGGCCGGCGGACCGGTCCGCCGGCCGTATCCTGGTGATGGATGATGAGGAGATGGTGCGGGGCGTACTGAACGCCATGCTGGAGCGGTCCGGATACAGGACGGTGATGACGGAAGAGGGAGAGGCGGCCGTCGAATGCTATCGGAAGTCCATGGAAAATGGCGAGCCGTTCGACGCGGTCATCGTGGACCTGGAAGTCTCCTCCGGCATGGGGGGGAAGGAAGCGATCCGGCGGCTTCGGGAGATCGACCCGGCGGTGACGGCCATTGCCCACAGTGGATCGTTGAATGATCCGGCCATGATCGATCATCAAAAATACGGGTTTGCCGCGGCGCTCCCCAAACCGTGCAGCATCCGGGAACTCCGCGGGATGATGGCGCGACTCGCGCCCCTTCCCGAACAGACGCCGGCGCCCTGACGATGACGTCGACCCATAGAGACCCGGAGCGGCGAATCCGGGAACTGGAGGCCGAGGCCACCGGTCTCCGGCGACGGCTGGAGATGGTAAGCCTGCTGTCGCGAGTCTCTTCTTCGTTTGTCGGCATCGACAGCGTCGGGGACCGGTTCGGGGAAAAACTCCGGTCGGCCCTGGTGCGGATCGCCCGATTTCTGGAAGTGGATCGCTGTTCTCTGCTGCTGTTCACCCCTGACCTCCAATCCATCCAGGAGGCGTTTGTCCGGCAGGCCACGGAAGGGGACCGGCCGTCGGCGGGCATGTCGCTCTGGCCTTTCGGCTGGGTCATCCAAAAGCTGAGCCGCAACGAAACGGTCATCGTGGAGCGGATGGCCGATCTGCCCCCGGAAGCGGACGAGGCCCGCCGGGCATGGGAAAAAATGGACGTCCGTTCGGTGATGGCGATTCCGCTGACCATCGACGATCAGCTGGCGGGGCTCTTCGGGTTTTCCTCCATTCGACGGGAAACCGGCTGGTCGGAAAAAGACCTGTTGATCCTGAAAATCATGGGCGAGATGTTTTCCAACCTGGTCGCCCGGCGACGGTCCGAGGCGGCGCTCCGGGAGAGCCGGCATTTTGTCCGCCGCATTACGGAGTCGGTGCCGTTCCTGGTTCATGTGTTCGATTTGGAAGCGGGCCGTCCCGTGTTTGTCAACCCCCGGTTGAAAGATGTTTTCGGATACGATGAATCCGAGATCCTGGCCATGGACAGCTCCTCGCTGCGGGACCTGGTCCATCCCGAGGATGCCGACGGGCTGTTGGGGTGTGTCAAACGGCTCGCTTACGCCGGCGACGACAGCACCGTCTCTCACGAGTTCCGTGCCCGCCATAAAACCAGGGGATGGCGCTGGTGCCAGTCGTGGGTCGGGGTCTTTGCGCGGGACGAAACCGGCCGGGCGCGCCAGTTGCTGGCATCGGTGCTGGATATAAACGACCGGGTCAAGATCCTCCAGGCCCTGGTGGACAGCGAAGGCCGGTACCGGGAACTCGTTGAGGGGACCGAATCCCTGGTGGTCCGTGTCGATGCCCACGGGGTGTTCACCTATCTCAACCGTATGGCCAGAAATTACTTCGGCCTCTCCCCCCGGGCCTGCATCGGCCGGTCGGCATTCGATTTCGTCCATCCCGGCGATCGACCGGCCACCCTGTCGGCTTTCGAAGGATGGATAGGCGGAACAGAAAACGCGGTGTCATTCGAGAATCGGATCACCGGGCGCAACGGCCGGGTGCGCCATATGGTATGGAACATCGCCCCGATTGTCGACGAACGCGGGGAGGTGACGGGCCTCAGCGGTATCGCCACCGACATCACCTTGCTGAAAAAAACCGAAAAGGAACTGGTCAAAGCCCGCCAGCGGGCCGAAGAGGCGGATCGCGCCAAAGAGCGGTTTCTGGCCAACATGAGCCATGAAATCCGCACCCCCATCAGCGGCATCATCGGGATGACCCGCATGGCCCTCGCCGACGACCTGGGGGCGGAGACGCGGCGGCACCTGGAGCTGATCCGCGGTTCGGCCCGGGGGCTGCTTTCGATCATCAACGACATCCTGGATTATGCGAAAATCGGCTCCGGCAAGATGACCGTCTCCTATCGGTTTTTCGATCTCCAGGAATTTCTGGCGCCCATCTGCGAGATTTTCAAGACCGGGGCCGAGGAAAAAGGCCTGACATTCGCCTGGCATGTCGCCCCGAATGTGGACCCAATGGTGTTTGCCGACCCGGACCGCCTTTCCCAGGTGGTCCACAACCTGCTGGGCAACGCGGTCAAATTCACCGAGAAAGGAGAGGTGACCCTCCACGTCTCCCTGAACGGCGCCATGGCGCCCTTCCGGAATCTTCTTTTTTCGGTGTCGGATACGGGAATCGGCATTCCCGAAAACCGGATCCCGGATCTTTTTCAGAGCTTCCAGCAACTGGAAAACGACTATGCCAAACGATACGCGGGGACGGGTCTGGGGTTGTACATCTCCAGGACGCTGGTGGAGCGGATGGGCGGTGCCATCGGCGTCTGGAGCGAGATAGGAGGAGGAAGCCGGTTTTACTTTACGCTCCCTTGCGGACAGGGCCGGCACACGGGTACGGCCGCGGTGGACACCGCTCCGGCGCCCCCCGGCGACCCCCCGCTTTCCATCCTTCTGGCCGAGGACGATCGGCTCAACCGCCTCCACCTGGTCTTCGGACTGGAAAACCTCGGCCACCGCGTCGAGGCGGTCGAAAATGGCCAGGCGGCCCTGGAGGCCCTGGAAAAGTCGCGGTACGATCTCGTGCTCATGGACCACCAGATGCCGGAAATGGACGGGGTCGAAACGGCCCGGCGGATCCGCAATGCCGACGGGGCGATCGACTCGTCGATCCCCATCATCGCCCTGTCCGCCTTTGTGACCGAAAAAGACCGGGAGGCCTTTTATGCCGCCGGCATGGACGCTTACGCATCCAAACCGGCCGAGATGGAGGAGCTGAAACGGATCATCCAGGAAGTGGTCCGGAACCGCTCCTGACCCCTCAAAGCCGATCCACTCCGCCTAGCGGATCGCCTCTTTCAGATCCTGCCAATCCACGGTGGCTTCCTTCAGGTCCACCCCCCTGAAATCGGCGGCTTGCAGGTAGGCCCCGGTCAGGTCGGCGCCCTTCATTTCAGCGCCGTGGAGCACCGCCCCTTCCAGGTTCGCGCCCCGGAGGTCGGCGCCGTTCATCTTGGCGGCGTACAGATAGGCTTCTTTCAGATCGGCGTTGCGCAGGTCGGCGCCCTCCAGGTTGGCCCAGTACAGATCGGCCCCCACGAGCATGGCCCCCCGCAGGTCCGCTTTTTTCAGGTTGGCCCGTTTGAAATCGGTCCCTTTGGCGTAGATCTCCACGAGCACGGCCCCTTCCAGGTCGGCGCCCCGGAGGATGCTCCGGTAGAAATAGGCCTTTTTGAGGTTGGCCCGTTTCAGGTCGGCATCCCGAAGATGGGTGACCTTCAGGTTCACCCAGGCCATGTCCGCATCGGTAAAATCCGCCTCGATGAGGTAGCCCATCTCCATGTCGGCCCTTGTCAGGTCGGCCCCGCTGAAATCCGTGCGGTAGGAACGGACCCCCTTGAGATTGACGCCCGACAGATTGGCGCCCGACAGGTTCGATTCCCGGAGCTGGACTTTCGAGAGGTCCATTCCCCGGAGGTCGGCACCGGACAGATCGCACCGGTCGCAGTCTTTCCGGGGACCTTCTAACCGCTCAATGGCCCTGGGATCAAAGGCGAAGCCCCGGGCCGCCGCCAGCCAGAGGACGGCAACCGCGACGACGATCGAAATCGGTTTGTCCATATGCGCATCCGTTTCCCATCCCGGTATGCGGGATGTTGGGTTCCTCTTTACAACGCCACGCTTGCAGGTCTATACATAATAAAATCCCCGGATCGACGCAATGGGCTTTTCATCACGGGGAATTCGGTACCGCAGGACAACGAAAGGGGAACGGGATGCCATTTATCGATCTGTCCCAGACGCCGGAACGGGAGCCGGTGGACGGCTTCAAAGTCCGCCTCGTCCACACCGACAACATGACCATCGCCTACTGGGCCATCAGGGCCGGCGCATCCCTGCCAGCCCATCACCATCCCCACGAACAGGTGGCCAATGTGCTGGAAGGCGAATTCGAACTGACCGTCGGGGACGAATCCGGCATCATGACACCCGGCGACGTGGCGGTCATCCCGCCCGATGTACCCCACGCCGGCAGGGCGGTGACCGACTGCCGGATCCTGGACGTCTTCCATCCGGTGAGGGAGGATTATCGGTGAGCGGCCGGCATCATCAGGAAAACCGCGCATGAAATGGACCCGGGAATCGCTCCGGATGGGGGAAAGCTCCGTCCTGGAGTTCAAAACGGAAAGGGCCCGAAGCGACGGCATCGCCAAGGAAGCGGCGGCCTTTGCCAATACCGATGGGGGCACGCTATTGGTGGGCGTCCGGGATGACGGAGCCGTCGAAGGCGTCAGCGACCGGCGGGTTGAACAGCGGGTGGTCCAGATTTGCCGCAACAACATCGTCCCGTCGTTGATTCCAAAGATCGAATTCGTTGAAATCGACGGCGAAACGGTCCTTGCGGTGGACATTCCGCGCGGTCCCAATCGCCCCTATAAGGTGAGGACCAGCGGAAAATTTTACATCCGCGCCGGTTCCTCGTCGGTGGAGCCCACCAATGAAGAGCTGGTCCGCTTGTTTCAAAACGGCGATCTCGTCCATTTTGAAATCAAGCCGGTGCATGGCGCGGGGATCCGCGACCTGAACCGGAGCTACCTTGATGAATACTTCAGCCGTTACCGGTCCATCGACGATCCCATTGAAACGGAAGAGGAATTCGGCCAGATCCTGTATCATCTCAACCTGACGGACCGGTCCAGCGGAGAGGAGACGCCGACCATCGCCGGAATGATTCTTTTCGGGAAAAATCCGGTTCATTATCTGCCGCAGGCGGGCGTCAAAGCGGTCTGTTTCGACGGGGCCGACGAAACGGCCGATATCCTGGAGATGAAAGAATTCAACGGGGCGGTCCGCGATGTCATGGACGGGGTTCTGCGGTTCGCGGATCGGCATTCCAGAACCGGCGTCCGCTTCGACGCGGACGACGTTCGGCGGACCGACATGGAACAGTACCCGGCGGGCATTGTGCGGGAGCTGGCCGCCAACGCCATCGCCCACCGGGATTATGCGATCTGGGGGGCCGCGATCCGCTTGTTTGTCTTTACCAATCGTCTTGAGATCAGAAGCCCGGGGGCGCTGCCCGACACCCTCACTATCGCGCGCATGGAGGCGGGCGTCTCCTATCACCGGAACCCCATCATCATGCAGACCCTGAAGGATTACGGGTACGTTGAAAAGATTGGACGAGGCATCCTCCGGTCCAACCGGCGCCTGCGGCAAATGGGGCGCCGGGAGATCGAATTGACCGATTTGGACATCGAACTCCGGGCCGTCCTCCACGACGCGTGAAGATGGCGCCGGAAAATGTTGGAGGGAAATCCCAGTGAAAAGCTACCGAAAAGAACTCTGGTTCGAAGTCCCCACGCGGCGGGCCTTTATCAACATCACGCCCAAGGTGGAGGAATGCCTGGCCGACAGCGGCATCACGGAGGGACTGGTGCTGGTCAACGCCATGCACATCACCGCATCGGTCTTTATCAACGACGACGAGTCCGGCCTCCATCACGACTATGAGGTGTGGCTGGAAAAGCTCGCCCCCCACGAACCCGTCTCCCAGTACCGCCACAATGTCGGCGAGGACAACGCCGACGCCCACATGAAACGCCAAATCATGGGCCGGGAGGTGGTGGTGGCCGTCACCGAAGGCCGCCTGGATTTCGGCACCTGGGAGCGGATCTTTTACGGCGAGTTCGACGGACGGAGGCGGAAACGGGTGCTGGTGAAGATTATCGGGGAGTGAGGGGAAGCCCGGTCAAAATTCCGGCGGTAGAGGGCACGCGTGAGTGTTATGCAACAACATGAACACATCCCCGATTGTCTTGTCACGCAACGGCCGGAACAACCTAGAGCAGGGAATCAAGCGCCTCACAGACCAACCGCACCCCGAACCCGCTGCCGCCCACCGGGCCGTAGGGCCCTTTTTTCCGGTTGTAGCCGGGGCCGGCGATGTCGATGTGGGCCCAGCGGGCATCGCCCACGAATTCAGACAGGAACAGGGCCGCCGTGACGGCGCCGCCCCACCGGGTTTTTGGCATGTTGCCGATGTCCGCCAGGTCGCTTTTGAGCAGCTCCTTGTAGTCGTCGGGCAGGGGCATCCGCCAGCACCGCTCGTGGGTCTTCCGGCCGGCCGCTTCGATGGCCGCCGCCAGGTCGTCATCCCGGGAAAAGACCGCGGCGATCTTTTCCCCAAGGGCCACGAGGCAGGCCCCGGTGAGGGTGGCCAGGTCGATGACCAGATCCGGTTTGTACTGTTCCACGCCGTAGGCCAGGGCGTCGGCCAGGATCAGCCGGCCCTCGGCGTCGGTGTTGCCGATCTCCACGCTTTTGCCGGAATAGGTCCGGATGATGTCCCCCGGCCGGATGGCGTCCCCCGAGGGCATGTTCTCCACCAGGGGCATGATCCCCACCGCCCGGAAACCGGGCTTGAGCCGGCCCATGGCGATGAGGGCAGCGGCCGTAGCGGCGGCCCCGGCCATGTCCGACTTCATCCCCTTGAGCCCCTCGCTGCTCTTCAGGTTGATGCCGCCGGTGTCGAAGGTCACCCCCTTGCCCACCAGCATCGCCGTCTTTTTGGCGCCTTCCGGCGCATACTCCATGATCACCAGCCGGGGCGGGTTCCGGCTCCCCTGGGCCACGGCCATGATGGCGCCGAAATTCTTTTCCGCCAGTTCCTTCTCCTCCATCACCGTGACCCGCAATCCCGCGGCTTCGGCCTGTCGGGCCATCTCCTTTCCCAGCAGGTACGGCGTCTTGTGGTTGGCCGGCATGGAGACCCAGTCCCGGGCCATGAGCGTCCCGCCGCAGACCGTATTGACCCGCTCCGGCAGACGGGCCAGGGACCGGGCCATTTCCGCGGTAACGACCAGTCCCACGTCCGTGAGGGAGGAGCCTTTCGGCTCTTTTTTGTAGGCATCGAAGACATGGTTGGCGAGACACGCCCCTTCCAGGATGGCTTCGGCCAGGTCCGCCCGGTCCAGTCCGATTTTGGCGGCACCCGGTCCCGCCAGCCAGAGGGAGGTCAGCTCCATCCCCATGGCCCTGGACACGGCCTTGCCGGCGGCGGCCCGGAAGGTTTCCAGGCCGACCTCCCCGGCCTTTCCAAGTCCCTGCAACAGGACCCGTTCGGCGGCCACGCCCGACGGATCATAGAGGATCACGGACTCATCCTTTTTCCCCTTGAACTCCGGCAGCTTCCGGGCCCGGCGAACCAACGCGGCGATGGTGCGGTGGGTGTGGATCTCCTTGTCTTCGCAGACGGGGATGGCGAGCAGTTCGACGGCGTCTTTTTTGGGATCGGGGGCAATCAGGGATAGCAAAGGGCGGTTTCCTTTCTCTTGGGGCGGATCAGGGGATCAGGATCTCAGGGTGGCGGTCATCCGCAGGGGGTTGTCCAGCAGGGCCAGGGCCGAGGGGATGGAGGAACAGACGATGTCCGCGGAGAGCAGGGTCTCCACGGCGGCCCCCTCTTCCAGAACCACGGCGATGCCCAGGCCCGATTCCTTGAGCATCATCCGGTCGTTGCGGCCGTTGCCGATTGTCGCGGCGTTTTCGGCGCCCAGGGTCCGGATAAAGTCCAGCTTGCCGCTGTCCTGGTTCTCCTTGCCCAGGACGGTGAGGCGGCAGGGGAGCCCCTCCAGCTGGGCCGCCGCCTTGCCGAAGGTGTCGGCGGTCACCACATGGATCTCCAGCCGGTCCTTCAGCCGGGCCAGCCCTTCGGCGACGCCGTCCAGCAGGACACCGTCCACCGCCAGGGTGCCGTTGTAATCCATCACCAAATATTTGAGCCGCAGGGTCCGGTATCCGGGGATGACAACTTCGATCATTCGCTTCTTCTCCTCTCAGTATGGGATTTATCGGTGCGGCACCGGGTCTCTGACAGCCGGTCGGACAAGGCCGTCAGGGTCTGCTTCAGCCGCATCAGGTGGGCCTCCATCAAAAACTCCAGCACCGCCCTCCGGTTTCCGGCGTCGCCGGCGCCGGCCAGCAACCGGTCGATCTCTTCCTGGAAGGCCCGCAGGTCCGGCCGACGGGCCAGCAACGTCTCCCGGGTCCGCAGCGCCCATTGAAGCCGGGCGCCCGAAGGAGGCGGATTCGGGATTCTCTTCCTGGGGGGTTGGTTGGCAAAGGACGCCATGCCGTTCACGCTCCGGGAGAGGATTTTCTTTGCCGGATCATTGGACCAAATGGGCCAGGATCAGGCCGTAAAACCCCGGCTTCCCCTCGCCCCCATAGAACCATCCCATGTGGCCGTGGCAACGGGAGCAGAGGGAGAACCGCCAGGCGTAGCCGGGAAACCAGCTGAACTCCGTGGTGGGCGCGCCCCGGTTGGCGCAGCCGTCGGCGGCCGAAAAGCAGCCGATCTCGAAGACGATCCCGGCCGGGTTGGCGAAGGTGTGCCGGTGGTTGCCCTCCACGGAAATGATGTGGTCCGTGGTGGTGATCAGGTGGCGGCAGGCCCGGCACCGGAGCTTTTTCTCCTCTTCGGGGTCGTCCGCTTCTTCGACGGTCGTCTCCAGTTCTTCCTGGAGCCGGGCGATCCGCTCGTCATCGACATGTTTCGCCTCAAGACGCATGCCCGCCCACCACCATGGCCTCGGCGATGGCCGCCGCCGCCCTGTCGTCATAGAGGAAGGAGACCAGCTTCAGGGCGAACTCGATGGCCGTTCCCGGTCCCCGGCTGGTAACCACGCCGCCGTCGGCCACCACCCGGTCCATCAGGGCGTGGGGGCCGTCCAGCCTGTCGATAAAACCTGGATGGGCCGTGGCCCGCAACCCGTCCAGGAGCCCGTGGTGCTGGAAGACCACCGCCGGGGCCGCACAGATGGCGCCGCGCAACTTTCCCTTTTCCTGCTGTTGCTTGAGCATGCGCAGGAGGGGAGCGGAATCCCGCAGATGCTCGGCGCCGGGCATGCCGCCGGGCAGCGCGATCAGGTCGTACTCCCCGGCCCCGCACTCGGCGATCCCCTTGTCGGCCGTGATCTTCACGCCGCGGGACGCGGTCACCGTGAGGTCTTCCATGACCGACGCCACGGTCACGTCGGCGCCGGCCCTCCGCAGCACATCGATGATGCAGACCGCCTCGATCTCCTCCGACCCGTCGGCGATGGGGACGAGCACTTTTTTGGACATGGGCTCTCCTTTCCTACGGTCTCCGGTAACTGCCGGCACACCCGCCGGTTCCGTCGGCGCCGGTCAGCCATTTTTTCAGGTGCGCCACCCGCTCCTCCGTCAGGTCGGCCAGTTCGGCGCAGGAACAGGCGTGGTAGGCCGTGCCGTAGGCCGACCGGGGGTCGGGGGCCGGAAACCGGGCTTTCAGATGGCCGTCCCGGAAACGGATCCAGGCCCGCTGGGCCCCTTTGAGGGCGTCCAGGAAGGGCTTTTCGCTGCTGTAGGTCCGCCGGATCTCCTGATAAACGCGGTTCAGTTCGGCGTCGGCCGTTTCGAGGCGTGTACAGGGGGACCGGTCCGGTTCCGGCCCGGGTTCCACCGACATGTCCCGGACCTCGGTCCGCCGGTTTTCAGTGACAAATTCGGGCGCATAGGCCTCCAGAAGGCGGGTCAGCCCGGCGAAAAAGAGGGGTTCCGTGCCGTCCATGGACCGCCGCAGCCAGAACGCCACGCAGGTCTTGACCACGTTGCCGTCGTATCCCCGGGAATCCAGCCCCTTGAAATTGTAATATTTTTCATAAAACATGTCGGCCAGGGTCCGGTGTTCCATGCCGCGCCGGTAAAGGTCTTTCTCGCGCCGCAGGAAGGCCGGATCGGTCATCAATTCCTCGTGGGCCACATACGCGGTGGTCGCCAGCCGGGCCACGTAGCGATCGAAGACGGCCTGGGTCGCCTTTCTGAAAGACGCATCTTCCGCCGCCGGGACCGCATTGGCGATCAGCCATTTGACAAACGCGGGATTGTAGCGGCCGAAATCGAACCGGGCGCCCAGTTCAAGCCCCCCGTCGGTGTGCGGCCCCGATCGAAAGGCCTTGACGCCGGCCAGCCGCAGGACCGTCCCATAATCGATGAACGTCTTCAGATGACAGTAGAAAATCCGCATGCCGCCGTCGGGATAATAGTCAAAAACATCCTCGCACTGATTTTCCGTATGGGCGAGATTGAGCCATACGTTCCGGATCAGGGCGTCGTCGCCCGCGGCAGCAGACGCCGAGATCCCCCCCCACGCCAACAACAAACCGATGCCGATCCCCGTCCACCGCCGCATGTTTCGCCTCCTTCCGTTTGTCCACCATGTATGGCCATCCATAAACCGTTCTTGTAACAGGATCATTATCTTCAGCATACGGTCAGCGGCCCTTTTTTGCAAGGGGTTGTTCAGCCGTCTCCAATGCCCGGCCCAGCGCCTCCCGGAGATCGGCCGTCTGATAAGGCTTGAACAGAAAAGCCTGGGCCAGTTCCTCGCGGTCCGATGATGTCACCTGGGCTTCATCGTAGCCGCTGGCCAGGATGGCGGGCAGGTCGGGCCGCATGGCCCGGAGGGCCCGCAGGGTTTGCCAGCCGTTCATGCCGGGCATGGTCAAATCGCAGATCACGCAGCGGATCCTATCCCGGTGTTCCGCGAAGCGGTTCACCGCCCCGGCCCCGTTTTCAGCCGCGATCACCGAAAACCCCATCCGTTCGAGCATGGCCTGGGTCACGTCCCGCACCGGCGCCTGGTCTTCCACCAGGAGGACCGTCCCGCCCCCTTTGAAGGTGCCGTCACCCGCCGCCTTTCCGGCCGGAGGCGGCGGGGGCCCCGCTTTCCCCGCCAGCGGCAGCAGCACCCGGAACGTGCTGCCGGCACCGAGGCGGCTCTCCACCGCCACGGCGCCCCCCTGACCGGTCACCGATCCCAGGACCACCGCCAGCCCCAGGCCGCGGGTGGGTTCCTTGGTGGTGAAATAGGGGTCGAAAAGCTGATCGATCCGTTCCTCGGCCACACCGCATCCGCTGTCCGCAATGGACAGGCAGGCCAGCGGGTCGGTCGGCGGGACCCAGTCCACCGGGAAGATCCGTCCGTCTTCGGCGGCCGAAGCCGGGAGGGTATCGACCCGTACCCGGATCTCCCCCGGACCGCCGCCGACGGCCTCCCCCGCGTTTTCCACCAGGTGGGTCAGGACTTGGCCCAGTTGGGCGGCATCCACCCGGACGTCGATTCCGGACTCGGGGAACGACACCTCCAGCCTCACGTTTTCCGACAGGGTCTCCTTGACCAGAGGCAGGGTGTCCCGGACGGTCGCCGCCAGGTCGCGCACCTCCGGTTTCCCCGCGATCTGGCCCCGGTAGGCGAGCATGAGGCGGCTCACCTCGGCGGCCCGGTCGGCGGCCGCCATGGCATCGGACAGCCGCTTCCGGACCAGCCCTTCCGGCGGCAGATCTTCCAGGGCCAGTTCGATGTTGCCCATGACCGCGCCGACCTGGTTGTTGAAGTGATGGGCGATGGCCCCGGCCATCCGGGCCAGACTTTCGGCTTTCCGGGCCTGCTGGAGCCGCCGCTCCAGGGCCAGCCGATCCGCTTCGGCCCGTTTCCGTTCGGTGATGTCCGTAAAGATGGTGACGAACCGCCCCGACACGGGGGAATAGGCCGTAACCGCCAGGTGTTTGTCCAGTTCGGCGCAGTATCGCTCCATGTGAAGGGATTCGCCGGTCAGGGCCACCCGGCCGCAGCGGTCGATCCACTCGGGGGACACATTGGGCAGCACCTCCCGGGCGGTCCGGCCGGTGATGGCCGCCGCTGGCAGGCCGAGAAGGGTTTCAAAGGCGGGGTTGACCTCCAGGAACCGGTAGTCCCATGGGGTGCCCCTCTCGTCGCAGAGGATCTCGTGGAGGGCCAGGCCGGAATCCATGGACGTAAAGAGGAGCCGGTACCGCTCTTCGTTCTCCCGGAGTTCCCGGGTCCGCTGCTCCAGCAGATCCTCCACCCGGAGAAGGGCCCGTTCCCGGCGGACCCGGGCGCAGACCTCGATGAGGTATTCGGGCTCGAAGGGCTTTCGCAAAAAGGCGGCGGCCCCTTTTTTCATCCAGTCCAGTGCCAGGGAAGGCTGGGGATCGTTGGTCATCATGACGTGGACGCAATCCGGGCGATGGGTCCGGAACTCCGTCAGCAAGTCGTCTCCCAGCCCGTCGGGGAGATGGTAATCGATGACCGTCACATCGTAGGCCGCGGCATGGAATTTTTGGCGGGCGGCCTCGGCGGTCAGGGCCGTGTCCGGGCCGTAGCCGTGGGCCGAAAAGGCCCGTTCCAGCGATCCCGCAAGGGTTTCATCATCATCGATGATCAAACACCGGAGAAAATCGGCGGGCTGCCCGCCCCCCAGCAGGGTCCGGACCCGTCCGATAAACCGGCGGCCGTCCACCGGCGCCGGCAGAAAGGCATTGGCCCCCAGGTCGGCGGTGATCCGGGCCGTATCGTCCCCGGAGAAGGTGGCCGAGACCACCAGGATCGGCACCCCGTTCAGATCGGCGTGGGCCGGCGACCGGAGCAGACGGCAGAACCGCCAGCCGTCCAGGTCGGGCATGTAAAGGTCCGTGACGATGAGATCGGGAGGCCCCTCCCGGTCCATGGCCGCCAGGGCCGCCTCCGCCTCGGTGAACCCGTCGGCCCGCAGACCGTCCTTTTCCAGGAGGCCGGTCATCACGTTGAGTTGGGTGATGTCATCATTGACCACCACCACGCGGAGGGCCGTTTCAGGGGAACTCGAGTCGGTCATGTCGTCTCCTTTGGTTCGGGACTCTCCTCTGAGAGCATCCCTTGCATCGCCGCTTCCAGCCGGGCGAAAGCAGCCTCCAGTCGTGGCAGCCCGGAGACCAGGGCCGGCAGCCCCGCCCCCTGGCCGGCCCGTTCCAGTTCTTCGCAGACCGCCCGCATCTCTTCACCGCAGACACTGGCGGAAGCGCCGCGGATGGTGTGGATGTGGCGGACGGCGCCGTCCGCGTCCCCGGCCTCGATGCATGCCTTCAGGGCCCCGATGCGCCGGGGGATGTCGTCCAGAAAACCGGCGACGACGGTCTGCGTCAGGTCCATTTGGTTCATGAGCCGCCCCAGAAGAAGGTCCCGGTCGAAGATCGACGGCCCGCCGAAGGGGGAGATCGTCTCCGGCCCGGCGGGCGGATCCGGCTCGGGATCACCGGCCGGTTTCAGCGGTCGCTGCACCAGCCACTTTTCCACCAATTTCCCCAAAAGTCCCGGAGAAACGGGCTTGGCGATGTAATCGTCCATCCCCGCTTCCAGGCATTTTTCCCGGTCGCCCCGCATGGCATGGGCGGTCATGGCGACGATGGGAACCGTCCGGGCCCGTTTTCCGGCCCGGCCCTCCCGGATCGCCCGGGTAGCGGTCAGGCCGTCCATCTCGGGCATGCTCACGTCCATGAAGACCAGATTGTACGCCGCACCGGAAAGGCGCTCCAGGGCCTCGACCCCGTTGGATGCCGCATCGGCCCGGAATCCCAGCTTTTGGAGTATCCCCTGGGCCACCTGCCGGTTGGTGGGGTTGTCTTCCACCAGCAGAATCCGGACTCCCCGCCGCCGCATTTCCCGCACCGTGTGGCGGGTGACCAGGGTCCGCGGATCCCGGCGTGCGGGCTCCCCGGCCAGAACGGCGGCCAGGCTGTCGAAAAGATCCGACCGGCGCACCGGTTTGGTCAGGTAGGCGGCGAACCCGATCTCCGTCATCTGTTTGGCGTCGCCGCGCTGGCCCACCGAGGTCATCATCACCAGGCAGATTTCCCTCAGTTTCTCGTCGGCCTTGATGGCCCGCCCCAGGGCCGCGCCGTCCATGCCGGGCATCTGCATGTCGAGGACGGCGGCCCGGAAGGGGTCGCCCGCCGCATGGGCCGCATAGAGGGCCTGGAGGGCGGCGGGGCCGTCCGCCGCTTCCGCCGGCCGGGCGGACCATGCCTTGAGACGGGCCGACAGCACCTCCCGGTTGGTGGCGTTGTCGTCCACCACCAGGATGCGGGCCCCGCGGATCTGGGCCGGGGGCGGAACATCCGGCTCTCCTCCGGGTTGCAGGGCCAGCCGGACGGTGAACCAGAATTCGGACCCGCGCCCCTCCTCGCTCTCCACGCCGATTTCCCCTCCCATCATCTCGGCCAGCTTCCGGGAGATGGCCAGTCCCAGGCCGGTTCCGCCATACACACGGGTGGCCGACGGATCCAGCTGGGTGAAGCTGGAAAACAGGCGCCCCTGCTCTTTTTTGGGGATGCCGATGCCGGTGTCCCGTACTGAAAACCGGAGGGTAACGGTCCCGTCGCTTTCTTCGGCCACGTCGGCCCGGACGGCGACCTCCCCCTGCCGGGTGAACTTGACGGCGTTACCGGCGAGGTTGATGAGGATCTGGCGGAGCCGCCCCGGATCTCCCCGGAGAAACGCGGGCACCGCCGGCGCGGCGGCGCAGATGAACTCCAGCCCCTTGTCCTGGGCCCGGATGCCCATCATGGCGGCAAAGTCGTCCAGCAGGGCCCGCAGGTCGAAGTCGATGATTTCCAGGTCCAGTTTGCCCGCTTCGATCTTGGAAAAATCGAGGATGTCGTTGATGAGGTTGAGCAGGGATTCCGCATTGAGCCGCACCGCTTCGGCGTAGCGCCGTTGCTCACCGTCCAACGGGGTGTCCAGGAGCAGGTCGGACATGCCGATCACCCCGTTCATGGGGGTCCGGATCTCATGGCTCATGTTGGCCAGGAATTCGCTTTTGGCCCGGTTGGCCCGCTCCGCCTGCGCCGCCATTTCATTGGTTCGGCTCATGGCCGACGCCAGCCGGCGGTTGGTCGTTTCCAGGGCCTGGGCCGTCTCTTTGATTTCGGTGATGTCCGTAAAACATTCCAGCAGCCGCTCGGCGCCCTCGAAAAGGACCCGCTTGACGGTTTTGAGCACCACCCGCTGGCTTCCGTCATCGCACAGGGCGATTCGTTCCGAGTGGTCCACCGTCTCGCCCCCATCGGTGATGGGGCACTTCCCCTTCTCGGCGGGGCAGATGAACTCGTGGCATTCCTCTCCGATAAGGGCGTCCGCCGGGCGGCCCAGCATCCCGCCGGCCGCCGGGTTGGCCGTGAGGATGCGATGGGTGTTCGGATCGATGGTGAGCACGCCCACGGAGACGTTCTCCAGCAGGGTCCGCAGAAAAGCTTCCCGCTCCGCCAGGGCCTGCCGCATGCGCCGCTCCTCGGCGGCATCCCGCTTCAGGACGGCCAGGCGGACCAGGGCGGCGACGATGGTCAGGAGAAGGATGAACCCGAAATAGGACCGGAGCCGGTCGAACAGTGCGGCGAACCGCTCCGGGACCGTCGGGTCGGCGGTCCCCGCGATCCCCTGCAAACAGCTGTCCATGAGCCGGTCCGCGTGGAGAAAGAGGCCGCCCACGATGAGGATGAGCATCAGGTACAGGCCGACACCCACGTGCCGGCGCCACCCCGAATACGGCCGCGGAGGGGATGGGGTCATTCGGGGGCGGCCCCCGCAGCATCCATAAAAACAATACGCCTTATTGTGATCACGAAGGGGTCTCCTGTTTGTCTGTCGTTTTCCGGACGCGGTGCAGCAGGCGGGCCGTTTCGTTGCGGGCACTGGGCGGGTCGTCGGACCCGAACGTCCCTTCTTTCAGCGATATATCGCAAAAGAGATCGCGGTTGTCAAGACGGGAACGGTCACGGACCACGGGCCGGCATCGGCCATGGGAACGAACGGTCATTCATCCTCTATCGGCACCGGAGCCATGACCCGAAACGGCGTCTTCGATCGATTCGCTGTTTTCCATTGCGCGTTGCCGAAAACTCATATTATCCTTGATCATAGCATATGAAGGCGATTGACGACACGAGCCGACGCGGCAGCATCTGCTTGCGGGGCGGCCGGAACATGGAGCGCCACAGAAATTGACAACAATAGCCAGCGGTTTTCAATGCTCAGAATATCCAACAACGTCGCGGTTCCCGACAACGAAATCGAGATGACCGCCGTCCGGTCCCAGGGCGCGGGCGGACAGAACGTCAACAAGGTGGCCACGGCCATCCACCTCCGGTTCGACATCCCGTCGTCGTCCCTGCCGCCGTTTTACAAAAGCCGCCTGCTGAAACTCAACGACGGGCGGATCACCAAAGACGGCGTGGTCATCATTAAAGCTCAAACGGAGCGGACTCAGGAGGCCAACCGGGATGAGGCCCTGGAGCGGCTGCGGGAGCTGATCAAGAGCGTCTCGAAAATCCCGGAAAAACGGAAGGCCACCAAACCGACCCGCTCCTCGGAGAAGAATCGGCTGGACCGGAAAACCCGGCGGGGGAGGATTAAATCGTTGCGGGGGAAAGTAGACCCGTCGGAATGAACCCGAACGAAAGGAGAAACCCGTGACCGAATTCAACCCTGCCCAGTCAAGCCCATCATTGACTTCAAAACGTTCGAGAAGATCGACATCCGGTTCGGAACCATCCGCAGGGTCGAGGACGTGGCCGGTGCTGGCGACCCCTGAGAAGCCGGTTCCGAATGGGGCGCGGGCGGGATAGATGGGCACCTGGATTCTCGGAATTTCGGATTCCCGGCCGGCGCCACCGGGGAATGAATCCCCCGGCTACAAGCCAAACCCGGCTGAAGCCGGCTACAACCGCCCTGCATAGCACCACATTGGCTGAAAAGGAGAATAACCAAGACGTCACATGGAACACTGCGACCACAGCAAACTCGTCCTGATAACGGAAAACGAAAGCCGGCTCCGGTGCCGGCACTGCAATCTGACCATCAAGCCCGATGAACTGGATGGCGGGTATTGCCCGGAATGTTATGAAGAGAGCGGCGTCCGGCGGTATGATTTTGAAGAGGTCCCGGCGGAACCGTCGGGGGGCGTGAAATATCGGTGCGAGAAATGCCATGCGATCATCGAGAGTGGTTGATGAAAAATGTGAGCGATACAACCATGGCGTGACGATACAGGACTCATTCCACAGCCTCCCGGACCCGATACCGGCGGCGCTTCGCCGGTTCAACGGAATCCATGCCGCAACGGCCCATCCGTCCGCGAATTGATTGGTGTTGACGCCCCCCTCCCCCGCGTACTAAGAAGGCCGGAGACCGAACAGAAAAGGGGAGCCCCATGACACAATTCGGCCCACCCCCCGGCCGGACGTTGCGTCTCCTGATCCTTCTGACCGTTGCATTCACGATCCTTTCCGGCGGCCCGCCATCGCAGGCCGGCACGACAAAGAACGCCGACGTGCTGCGCCTCCGCTACTGGCAGGCGCCGACCCTCCTCAATCCGCACCTGAGCACCGGCAACAAGGACCAGGAGGCCAGCCGGCTCACCTACGAGCCCCTGGCCAGCTTCGACGCCGAGGGGCGGCTGGTCCCCTTTCTGGCGGCGGAGATCCCGAGCCTCGGCAACGGCGGCGTGGCCCCGGACGGCCGGTCCGTGACCTGGCGGCTCAAGCCCGGCCTCAAATGGTCCGACGGGCATCCGGTCACCGCCGACGACGTGCGGTTCACCTACAGATTCATCACCGACCCGGACATCAAAGCCCTGTCCACCGGCGGGTATACGGCCGTCGAGACGGTGGAGGCAGTGGACGACCTGACCGTCAAAGTCCGCTTCAAGGACCGGAACCCGAGCTGGGCCGTGCCCTTCGTGGGCGTGTGGGGGATGATCCTGCCTCGCCACGTCTTCGGAAAATACGGACCCGACGAGGTCCGGTCGGCAAGGGAGAACCAGCTGCCGGTGGGCACGGGGCCCTACCGGGTCGTCGAGTTCAACAAGGACGACCTGCTCCTCATCGGCAACGATCTCGTCAACGTCGTCCGGATCATCTACGAGCGGAACCCCCATTACCGGGACCCCGGGCGGCCCCGATTCAAACAGGTCATCCTGAAAGGCGGCGGGGACGTGCGGACGGCGGCCCGGGCCGTGCTTACGGAGGGCGCCGCCGATTTCGCCTGGAACCTCCAGGCGGACATGGCGACCCTCGAAACGCTGGCATCCGGAGGAAAGGGAAACCTGGTCCCGGTCCAGCGGTCCTACGTGGAGCGGATCAGCCTCAACCGGGCCGATCCCGACCGGGCCACCGAAACCGGAGAGCGGTCCAGCCTGCAATTCCTCCATCCCTTTTTCTCCGACAAGCGGGTCCGTCAGGCCTTTGCCCACGCCGTGGACCGGGAGGCCGTCGCGGCCCTGTACGGCAAAAGCGGCCAGCCCGCCACGAACCTGCTGGTGTCGCCCTCCCGGTACGATTCCCCCAACACGGCCGGTCTCTACCCCTACGATCCGGCCCGGGCCGCCGCGCTGCTGGATGCCGCCGGATGGACCGATCCCGACGGCGACGGCATAAGGGACAAAGACGGCGTCGAGTTGACCGTCGTCTACCAGACTTCGGTCAATCCCGTGCGGCAGAAGATTCAAAAAATCGTCAAGCGTTCCCTGACGGCCCTCGGCGTGGGGGTGGAACTCCGGTACGTGGACGCCAGCCGGTTTTTCGGCGGCGAGCCGGACAACACCAGCAATTTCCACCATTTTTACGCCGACATGCAGCAGTACAACATCGGCAACCGGCTGCCGGACCCGCTGGTCTATCTGTCCTGGATGACCTGCGCCCAGATCCCCGACGCCGGCAACAACTGGTCCGGCTCCAACGACCCCCGGTGGTGCCACCCGGAATACGACCGGCTGGCGGAGCGGGCCGCCTTCGAGTTGTCGCCGGAAAAGCGGCGGGACCTCTTCATCCGCATGAATGACATGCTGGTGGAAGACGTGGTCCAGATCCCCCTGGTCAACGCCGCCTCCATCCACGGCGTCGGCCATCGGCTGACCGAACCGGAATTCACCCCCTGGGACGCCAGCACCTGGCGCATCGCAGACTGGCGGCTCCGCGAACAGTGAAGGAACGATCGCCCGATATGAGACAGAACCGTCGATTCGCCGGCCTCGTGGCGGCCCTTTGCGCAGCCATTCTGTGGACATTGATGCCCGCCCGGGGCGTCGCCGCCGACGCCCCGGACACCCTCCGCATCGTCTCCTGGCAGGCCCCCACGGTCTTCAACCCCCACCTGACCTCGGGCCACAAGGACTGGGAAGCCCTCCGCATCGTCTACGAACCCCTGGCCACGGCCGACCGGGAGGGGAACCTGATCCCGGTGCTGGCCGCGGAGATCCCCAGCCGGGAAAACGGGGGCGTGGCCGCCGACGGCCGGTCCGTGACCTGGAAGCTCAGGGAGGACGTCGTCTGGTCCGACGGCCATCCCTTTACCGCGGCGGATGTCCGGTTCACCCACGCCTTTATCACGGATCCCGACGGGGGCGCCCCCACCCGGTACGCTTACGAGATCGTGGAGCGGGTCGAGGTCCCCGATCCCCATACGGCCCGGCTCGTCTTCCGGCGGCCCAATCCGGCCTGGCGGGTCCTGTTCGTGGGCTGCGAGGGGATGATCCTACCGCGCCATGTCCTGTCCAAGGCGTCCGGGGATCCCAAGCGCCGCGTCGCCGCCGTGGGCACCGGCCCTTTCCGGATGACGGATATCAGGATCCGGGACACCATCCTCATCGGCGACGATGTGGTCAGCATGATGGAAATCCGCTACGAGGCCAACCCCCGGTTCCGGGACACGGGCAAGCCCTCCTTCCGTCGGGTCGTTTACCGGGGCGGCGGGGACGCCGCCATGGCGGCCCGGGACGTGCTGGTTGACGGCGATGCCGATTTCGCCTGGAACCTCCAGGTGGACGCGGCGGGGCTCCGGGAGATGACCGCGGAAGGAAACGGGCGGGTTCTGATGCCCGCCATGTCCTACGTGGAGCGGATTCTCCTCAATTTCGCGGACCCGAACCGGTTGGCGAAGAACGGCGAGCGGGCCAGCGTCCGGCATCCCCACCCCTTTTTCAGCGACATCCGGGTGCGCCGGGCCTTCGCCCACGCCGTGGACCGACGGACCATCGCCGCTCTCTACGGCGGGGCCGGGCAGCCGGCGACGAATATCCTGGTGGCCCCGGCCCGGTACCGGTCCCCCAATACGGCCGATCTGTATCCCTATGCCCCAGAGCGGGCCGCCGCCCTGCTGGAGAGCGCCGGATGGACCGACTCCGACGGAGACGGAATCCGGGACAAAGACGGGGTCCCGATGCGGGTCCTTTTCCAGACCTCCGTCAACCGCATCCGGCAGGAGACCCAGGCCATCGTCAAACGCTCATTGACAAGCATCGGCGTGGATGTGGAACTCAAGGTGGTGGACGCCAGCGTCTTTTTCTCGGGCGACCCGTCCAACCCCAATACCTTCGGCCATTTCTACGCCGACATGCAGGAGTTCAGCGTGGGCAACCGGCTGCCGGACCCCACGGCCTACATGGCCCACTGGCTGAAGAGCGAAATCGCCCGGGCGGCCAACGACTGGTCGGGGTCCAACTACGCCCGGTGGTCCCATCCCGAATACGAGCGGCTCTACGCCAGGGTCGCCGCCGAATTCGACCCCGCGGTCCGGCGGGATCTCTTTATCCGCCTCAACGACCTCCTCGTCAAAGAGGTCGCCGTGATCCCCCTGGTCAACCGGGCCACGGCCATCGGCGTGGCCAAAGACCTG
>CAYPCE010000034.1:0-22042 GCA_964409085.1 uncultured Desulfobacteraceae bacterium
AAAAATCGACGGTGGCGTTCGTTCTGGTGGCCCTCGCGGTGGGCGGCTACATCCTTTATGATTCCCAGTGGGGACGCTCGGTCCTGATGGGCTTTTTCTCCGAAGATCTGGCGAGAATCGAAGAGATCTCCCTGGCGTTCATGGAAGACATCAAATTCAAGGATTTCGATAAGGCCGCCTCCTACCACAGCCCCGAGGACCAGGAAAAGGTGGACATCCCGAAGCTGATGGAACGGCTGTTCAAGATCAAACCGGAACTCCTCGATGTCATGGAATACACCATCCTGGACAGCACCCTGGATTCCACGGGAACCCGCGGCCGGGTCAAAATGAAGGCCAAGGTGAACGTGCTCAATTCCGGGAAGATCAAGAATCCGGAGTTTATCCTGTATTATAAAAAGGAAGGGGATAAGTGGTTTATGGAGTTGGAGTCGTCGTTGCGGTAATCTGATTATGCCGTGATGATCGGGATTTGCTGGTGAAACAAGGAGTCGGGGGTCGAAATGATGACGGAACTGCAAGTCGAAATTGACGATTCAATCCTGTTGACCCTGAGGGAAAACAAGGAAGAATTCGTCAAGGAAATGCTGTTTAACAATGCCTTGATTTTGTACCGTAAAAACAAGTTGAGCCTTGGAAAGGCCGCTCAAATGGCTGGATATGACCGGCTTGATTTTATATGGCTGTTAAGATCCAAAGGCGAACCGGTATTCGATTATGATGACGAAACACTCGACGACATGATCAACGGGGCCAAGCGAACGATGAAGGCGATTAAAGGCGAGGGCGAATGAGCATCGTATCCAACGCCACGCCTATCATCTCCCTGGCCGGTATAAAGAGAATCGGTTTGCTTTTTGAGTTGTTTGAAAAAATCAGCGTTCCAGAAGCTGTATATGCCGAGATCAAAGCTAAAAAGGCCCCTGGTTTTGATGAGATCGATCACGAATTCTTCGATATCCTTGAAATCAAAGGTAAAGAATATCTCGGATTTTTGCTGAACGAATTGGATGAGGGGGAAGCAGAGGCGATCGTTCTTGCAAAGGAAATGGAAGCCGACGCGCTGATCATCGATGAACGCAGAGGCTATGCCATTGCGCACTCCCAAGGCATTAACGCCATCGGGACTTTGACGATCCTTTTAATGGCAAAACAGCGGGGATTGATAGAAACGGTTAAGCCGCTTTTGGATGGGATGATTTTAAACGGTCGCTGGTACAGTGAATCCGTGTATGCGACTTATCTGAGAAAGATCGGGGAATTGTGAAGAACCTCGGCTATGATCGGCATTCCGATGGTAAGGAAAAGCAGGAATAAAATCAAGAATCCGGAGTTTATCCTGTATTATAAAAAGGAAGGCGATAAGTGGTTTATGGAGTTGGAGTCGTCGTTGCGGTGAGGGCTTTGCTGCCTTAACTCAGCAGTTTCTTGAACTTTTTGGCCAAACGCTTTGATGTAGATCCGCCTTGTTTTATCCGGTCCAATACGTAGCCCTCGACATTGTTATGTTGTCTGCACCGCCCGTCCCGGTGAAGGGTGTTGAATTTCGTCCGTGAGATAATGCGTGCATCCTTGTAATTGATGACCGATTCATGGGTGATTTTCGGATGATCGCTTGGATTCAAGACGCATGTCAATTCAGAGGTTTTTCGTCGGGTTGTCACGTTCACACAAAGGAACCGGTCAGGCGCCGCCTCGGCAATTGCGATGAAAATGTGGTGTCCTTTCGGCGGGGTTGGAATCGAAAAACAACTGCCAACTCTCAGCATTGGGTTGGAACCTTTTTCAACAAAGTTCGTTGCTTATCTCTTCGATTCCGGTACCTTTGGTGTCTTCGAACAGCATATCGAGATAATTCTTCGATTCTATATCAGCCTGAATTTCTCTGATTTCCTCTTCGGGTTTTCCCAGGCCCCTTAAAATGTCTTCAACTCGGATTGGAACGGCACTTCCATGGGGATACTGCCACTCGGGGAAAAGATGGGTCAATTCGGACAGATTCCAGAGATCGATTTTAGCGTAAAACGCGAATACATTTTCGATGATCTCCTCCTCTTCCTCGCACAAATCGTCGGTTCCCGGATCTCCCAGACGTCTTATATGATACTTTTCCGGGGCTGAAATGAAATCGAACCAAGGATCGCCCGGGTTGCCTTTGGGGCCATGGTTGATGAGATCATAGACCCGACTCAACACCGGACCGTGATTCATAGAGACATATCGATCCCCGGTAATCGTCTCGCCCATCTGGTCCAACGCTTTTTTATCCGCCAGATAAAGGAGTTTCAGCAGTCTCATGTACTCCATTGGCCGATCATGAAGTTTCAAAAACAGGCAGGCGGCTTGTATCGTTTTCCGAGAATTGTATTTAAATTCCATGGAGGCGGCCCTTTTCGTTAGCATTGAAGAAAAGGGTAAAACTTTATCCCTGAACTTTCAAGGGAAAACCGCTCATGGATTTGGAACGGGTAGAACCGTCGACGATGCCCTGTGGTGGAATTAAGATCTAACGATGCACCGCTTCACCCACCGCCCCGCAATCCTCTGAAACCGCCCCAGGTCCTCCTCCGCGAACCGGCAATCCCCGCCCTGGAAAAATTCGGGATGGAGCACCGACGCCTCCTGGAACTGCTGGAGGGCGTAAAGATCCGCGCCCTGGATGAGCATGGCGATGGTTTCGATGATCTTGTCGTCAACGAGGGGCCGGACGCAGGTGGTCCGGAATTCGTGGGGGAGGGACGACCCCCGGATGATCCCGATGCTTTCCAGGATGTGCCGGGGGTCGATGTCCCTTCCGATAAGGGGGGCGTACCGGAAGGGATCGGTCTTGATGTCCATGGCGATGTAGTCCACTAGTTCCTGGTCGATGAGGTCCCGGAGGACGCCGGGGCGACTTCCGTTGGTGTCGATCTTGACGGGGTAGTCCATCTCCTTCAGGGCCGCGCACAGGTCGGCCAAGTCCTTCTGGAGGGTGGGTTCGCCGCCGGAGATCACCACGCCGTCCAGAAATCCGCGGCGCTGCTCCAGGAAATCGAAGAGGTTTTTCTTTTCCTTGAAAAAGGCCGGGCAGTCCGCGCATCCCGTAGCCAGCTCCGGGTTGTGGCAGTAGGGGCAGTCGAAATTGCAGCCCGACAGGAACAGGACGCAGGCCACTTTGCCGGGATAATCGATCAATGAATTTTTCTGGAGTCCGCCAAGCACCATGGTTCACATCCTCCCTACGCCACCCGAAACGTCTTCCGCTTCCCGAACTCCGCCTGTTTCCCATCGTTCCACTGCTTGACGGGGCGCAGGTAGCCCACCACTCGGGAATACACCTCGGTCTCCGCGCCGCAGCTCGGGCATTCCTCCTTTTTGCCTTTGATGTACCCGTGGGAGGGGCAGACCGAAAACGTCGGCGTCAGGGTGAAATAGGGGAGGTGATATCCGGCGGAGACCTTCCGGATCAGCGATTTGACCGCCTCCACGTCCGTCACCTGTTCCCCCAGGAAGATGTGGAGCACCGTGCCGCCGGTGTATTTGGCCTGGAGGTTGTCCTGGAGGGACAACGTCTCGAAGATGTCGTCGGTGTAATTCACCGGCAACTGGGTGGAGTTGGTGTAATAGGGGTCCTCGCCCTCCCGGAAATCCGGCTCGTTGGCGCAGACCATGTCCGGGTAGCGCTCCTTGTCCTTCATGGCCAGCCGGTAGGAGGTGCCCTCGGCCGGGGTGGCCTCCAGGTTGAAGATGTCGCCGCTCTCCTCCTGCATCCGGGCGATTTCGCCCCGGATGAAGTCCATGACCTTCAGGGAGAAGGCCTGGCCGGCGTCGCTGCCGATCCCCTCGCCTATGAAGTTCAGACAAGCCTCGTTCATGCCGATGATCCCGAAGGTGGAGAAATGGTTCTTCCAGTAGAGGCCGGACCCCGCCTTGATGTCCCGCAGGTAGAACTTGGAATAGGGGTAGAGGTTCTTGTCCGTGAAGGTCTCCAGCACCTTCCGCTTGATGTCGAGGCTCTGCCGGGCCAGGCCCATCATCTCCCGGAGCCGGTCGAAGAAGTCTTTTTCGGTATCCGCCAGGTAGCCGATCCGGGGCAGGTTGAGGGTCACCACGCCGATCGAGCCGGTCAGCGGGTTGGCGCCGAAGAGGCCGCCGCCGCGCTTGAGCAGCTCCCGGTTGTCCAGCCGCAGCCGGCAGCACATGGAGCGGGCGTCCTCCGGCGACATGTCCGAATTGACGAAGTTGGAGAAATAGGGGATCCCGTACTTGCCGGTCATTTGCCAGACCGGCTCCAGGTTGGGGTTGTCCCAGTCAAAGTCCGCCGTGATGTTGTAGGTCGGGATGGGGAAGGTGAAGACCCGGCCCCTTGCATCGCCTTCCATCATGATCTCGGCAAAGGCCCGGTTCAACGTATCCATCTCGGCCTGGAAATCGCCGTAGACCGCGTCCATCTCCTTTCCGCCGATGATCACCGGGCTGTCCTTTAGGATGGTGGGGACGTAGAGGTCCATGGTGATGTTGGTAAAGGGCGTCTGGAACCCCACCCGGGTCGGGATGTTGATGTTGAAGACGAACTCCTGGAGGGCCTGTTTGACTTCCCGGTAATCGAGGCCGTCGTAGCGGATGAAGGGGGCCAGCATGGTGTCGAAGTTGGAGATGGCCTGGGCCCCGGCCGCCTCGCCCTGTAGGGTGTAGAAGAAGTTGACCACCTGGCCCAGGGCCGACCGGAGGTGCTTGGGCGGCGCGCTCTCCACCTTGCCCTCGACGCCCCGGAACCCCTGGATCAGCAGATCTTTCAGATCCCACCCCACGCAGTAGACCGACAGGAGGCTCAGGTCGTGGAGGTGGAGGTCGCCGCTCTTGTGGGCGTCCCGGATTTCCGGCGGGTAGATCCGGTTGAGCCAGTATTCGGAGGTGACATCCGAGGAGATATAGTTGTTGAGGCCCTGGAGGGAATAGCACATGTTGCTGTTCTCTTTGATCTTCCAGTCCAGCTTCCGGATGTACTGCTCCACCAGGCCGTCGGTGGCCTTTTCGGCGATGTTCCGGATCTGGGCGTGCTGTTCCCGGTAGAGGATGTAGGCCTTGGCCGTCTTGTAGTAGGGGGTGTCCAGCAGGACCCGCTCCACGATATCCTGGATCTCCTCCACCTCGGGGATGGGGCCCAGCCGGAGTTCATGGGCCAGGGTCAGGACCCGCAGGGTCAGCTTCCGGGCGTCCCGCTCTTCGAATTCGCCGCCGGCCTTGCCGGCCTTGGCGATGGCCGCCGTGATTTTGGATGCATCGAACTCCACCACATTTCCATTCCGCTTTTTGATCTCTTCGAACACGCGCTTCGCCTCCGCTTCCCCGGTTTCAGGGTTAAGATTGTAAAGGAAAAATAAAATCGACCATCTATGATGGCGGGTGGGTGTTTGTCCTTCTTTTGGACCCAAACTAACCCCACATATTGTTGTCTGTCAAACAAAAAAATCTATATGTGGTGTTTTTGGGGTAAGGCGAAAGCAGTAAAGTCAGGAAAAACAGCAGGCTATTCCGTGGGAATTTTTTTCGGAAAGGTGGATGCCGGAAAAGGCTCACACGGAGGGCATAGAAATTGCTTTGTTGAGGGATTCTCTTATTCGCCGGCGGGCCCGGTCCCCGGTTTATCGGGCATTCGGAAAGTCCGCCAGATGTAATCGCCGGTCTCCGGCGTTTCGGACGCATCCCCCGGATCCGTCACCACGGTCCGGTAGTCCGCTCCAGTCCGGTCATAGGCCCGGTCCGGCACCCCGAAGCGCCGTTGGATGTGGCCGTTGCCGATGATCACCACCATGTGGGCGTCATCCAGGTTGTCGGCCACCGACTCGGCCATGACGTCCTCCCAGACGTTCTGGGCCATGTAGAAGTTCTCGAAATCGTCCCGTCCCTTTAGCATGGCGCGGTGGGCCTCGTAGATCTTTTCGAGGTAGGCCCGGTGGTCGGGATCGTCTGTTTTGATCTCTCCGGGAAGATACGGCCGTTCTTCGGGCAGCAGCGTGTCGATGCCGCCCACGGCGATCTTGGGCGGGATGTGGAAGGGGATGTTGAGGGCGATGAGCGGCAGTCCGTTCTCCCGGACGTACCGGAGGATCGACGCATAGAGTCCATAGTCGAATTTCCAGTTGGCGTACCAATGGGTCGCCTTGAGGAACGCGTCCCGATCGAGGGCCCCGGCGGACCAGTCATCCAGCACCGGCTGGTAGGGCCGGGAGAACATCTCCATGCCCACCTTCAGGTCGGGATGGCGCCCGTGGAGGGCCTTGATGATCCTGAGCTGGATCCGGTGGTGGGCCACCCGGCGGTGCTGTTCGCCCACATAGACCACCCGGGCCTCGGCCAGGTCGTCGATCATCTCTTCGAAGGAGACGGGTTCGGGACCCGCCGGCGTGGTGCGGACGATGCGGTCTTCGGGTGGTTTCATGGCGCGGTCTCCGGGTCGGCCGGGTTCTCCGGGGCCGGCGCATCCGGCCGACAGCAAAAGGGCCGCCGTCAGGAGGGCGAGGCCCCATGCCGCGGCGTCCGGACGGCGGGTCGGGAATCCTTGCAATTTTTCGGCGGTTTTCATACCATGTCCCCCTTATGCGGCTGGATCAATCATCACCGGTGTTCAGACGGACCATCGTGCCCTGGTACGACTCGGAAGCGGCCTGTCTGCTGACCCTCATTTTCCTTTTCCTGGTCTTCCTGTTCGGCATGGCCGGCATCTCCGTGGCCAACGAAGTGGCGGAATACCGGGATCACCTCTGGGTGCCCGTCCTCCTGGTGATCCTGAGCGCCGGCGTCATCCTCTCCATCACCATCCGCCTCATCAACCGGTATCTCATCTATCGCTCGGAACGGCGGGAATCCTAAATTAGAGCCTACCATCCCCGGCCCCTTCCCGCAAGGCGGGCCTGCCGGTCGGCCCGGGGTTCCGCCAGGGTAAGGCGCCCATCGTTGCCCGAATCGATCTGGAATGGTATACTCTGCAAAATGAAATGGACGACCGGAAGGAGCCGACATTATGAAACCGACCATCAAAGAAAAATTGCCGGATTATATGGATCTTATGGGGCTGGATGAAATGCCTCTGGGAATCTTCTATACGGACACGGAACCGACCGAGGGGCTGACGCCGGACCCGCTGCCGACCCCGACCCGGGAGCGGGAGCAGGCCGGCGACGGGGAAACCCCCGAACTGGTGGCCTCCCCGTGGGGCGCCGCCTGCGGCAACCTGGTTATCTGGCCCCTGAATTACAGCGCCAAGGGGCAGACCCGGGCCGTCCTGGGCGGATGGGACATCTCGGCCCGGAAGTTTTTCCGGCCCGACGAACTCTCCTTCTCCATGCCCTTCGACCTGTTCGAACGGATGCTGGACCGGTACGGGGAATCCTTTCTGACCCGGAAAAACTGGGCGACAGTCAAGAAAAAAATCGATAAAAGCCGGGACGTCTGGGGCCGGTAACCCCATGAAAGATACCGTTTTCATCGCCCATCCCATCCCGGACATCGGCATCGATCGACTCAAAGAGCGCTTCAACGTCTCGGTCCACCCGGACATCCGCCCCCTGGACCCATCGGCCCTGGCCGACAAACTCGCCGCTTGCAGCGGAGTGATCAGCCTCCTCTGCGACCGGATCGACGGGGCGGTCATGGACCGGTGCCCGAGCCTGAAGATCATCGCCAACCACGCGGTGGGATACGAGAACATCGACGTGGCTGCCGCAAAGGCCCGGTCCATTCTCGTGACAAACACCCCCGGCGTCCTGACCGCGGCCACCGCCGAAATCGCCTTTGCCCTGCTCATCACCCTGACCCGGCGGATCATCGAGGCGGACCGGTTTACCCGGGACGGCCGGTTCACCGGCTGGGACCCCCTCCTCCTGCGCGGAGACGAGCTGACGGGCCGGACCCTGGGGATCATCGGCATGGGCCGGATCGGGCAGGACATGGCCCGGAAGTGCCGGGCTTTCGATATGAAGATCCTTTACCATAACCGCCGCCCCGTGGACCCGGAGACGGAACGGGCCTTGAGCGCCGAATATATCGCTTTGGACGACCTCCTGGCCTGGTCGGACGTCGTCTCCATCCACGCCCCCTCCACCCCGGAAACCCGCCATCTGATCGACGCCGACGCCCTGGGCAAGATGAAACCCGGCGCCTACCTGATCAACACGGCCCGGGGCGACATCGTCCATGAGGCGGCCCTGGTGGACGCATTATCCGCCGGCCGGCTCAAGGGGGCGGGCCTGGACGTTTACGAGTTCGAACCGGAGGTAACCAAAGGGCTGCTGGACCTGGAAAACGTGGTCCTCCTTCCCCACATCGGGTCGGCCACCTACGAAGCCCGGAACCGGATGGCCGCCATGGCTGCGGACAACGTCATGGCGGCCCTGGATGGCAGGAGCCCCCCCAACCTGGTCCCGGAAATGACCGATCGTTGACCATCATCACCGCCCAATCTGAAACCCATATTCCACAGAGGAGACATTTGATGACCGAGAAAAAGAACGCGTTGATCGTCTTCGCCTCGCCCGGCGGCAATACACGCCACGTGGCCCGCACCATCGAGGATCGGCTGACGGAGCTGGGCGGCGACGTCGCCATCCTCGACCTGGACCGGGAATCCGACGCGGGCGCCGTCCATGAGCGCCTCACAGCAGCGACCGGCGACACCTTGTTGTTCGTGGGCTCGCCGGTCTACGTGGGCCACGCGGTGCCCCCGGTGACGGACTTTCTGGACAACCTCCCCCAAAACAGCGGCGTGGCCGCGTTTCCTTTCGTGACCTGGGGCGGCGTCTCCAGCGGCATCGCGCTGTGGGAGATGGGGAAGGCGTTGAAGAGCAAGGGCTATCACCTGGCCGGCGCCGCCAAGGTGCTGGGGGTTCACACCATGATGTGGCAGGAAGACGAGCCGTTGGGCGAAGGCCATCCCGACCCCGACGATGACGAGATGATCCGGGGCCTGGTGGAAGCGGTCTACGCAAAGGGACCGGGACAAGACGACATCCCGCTGGACGCCCTGGATTACCAACCCGAATCCCTGAAGGAGGAGATGCTCAAAGCCTCCCTCAAAGAGGCGGAGAAGAAACTGCCCAACCGGAAGGTGGACCCCGACCTGTGCACCGAATGCGGCATTTGCGCCGACGTTTGCCCGACGGATGCCATCTCGTTTACCCCTTATCCCGAGTTCGGTCCCCGCTGCATTTTCTGCTTCAACTGCGTCCGGGAATGCCCCGAGGAAGCCATCAAGGCCGACATGTCGCCGGTGGGGCCCCGGCTCAAGGCCCGGGCCGAACAATTGGGCGAACGCCCCTTTACCAAGGGGTTCCTCTAGAGGCCGCCGCCGGGCGGGTGGTAACCCGATGCCTTGATGGACCGGGTCGGATGTGGTAGACATTTCCTGTCAACGCAGCCAACCGGAAATGGAGGAAAGTGGATGTACCAGGAGATCCGGATCCCGGTACCGGGAACAGATACGGTATCAGGGGTCCTCGCAGGGCCCGAGGGAACCCGGCAGGCGCCGGGCATCATCTTCGCCCACGGGGCGGCCTTTGACAAAAACGAACCCTTGCTGGTCCACCTGGCCCGGGGGCTGGCGGACCGGGGCTATCCGACCCTTCGCTTCAACTTTCCCTACCGGGAACGGGGCAGATCATCGCCGGACCGTCAGGCCGTGCTGGTGAAGACCTGGGCGGCCGCTTTCGGTTTCATGGCATCGGAGACCGGAACCGCCATGGAGGGGATCATTGCCGCCGGCAAATCCATGGGGGGACGGGTGGCGTCCCAGATGGCGGCGGATGGATCCCTCCCCGCCCGGGGGTTGGTGTTTCTGGGCTATCCCCTCCATCCGCCGGGTCAAAAAGATCAATTGAGAGACGGTCATCTGCCCGATATCGAAGCCCCCATGCTCTTTGTCGCCGGCGACCGGGATGCCTTCGCCGATCTGGCGCTGCTCAGGGAGACGGTCGCCCGGCTGGACAGGGCCGGCCTGACGGTCATCGATGGCGCCGACCATTCCTTCAATCTCAAGGCGGACGCGCCCATTTCCCAGACCGCCGTCCACGACGATGTCCTGAACCGCATGATGATCTGGCTGGAGAAGACCTTCGATGGGAATCCGATGGCTTCCGGCGTCCCCATGGCCGGACCGAGCGCCTCCAAATAGGCCGGAAACAAAGGGAACTCCACTTTACTCCACTTTTTTCAATTCGCCCTCGCTTTCTAACCCTTTGAGAACATTTATAATATTGAAGCATTATGATAATATCTTTCTAAATTTTTTACAAAAACTTCATTTTATACTTGTCGGGTGGAGGAAAGTGGTGTTACTTAGAAGGACATGTTCCGGGGCATTTCCTTCCATTCCATCGATCCCAAGGGGCGGATCATCATCCCCTCCCGGTTTCGCGACACGATCCGGGCCACCGGGGAAAATCTGCTCATGATCACCCGGATGGATGGATGCCTTTACGCGTATACCTTCGAGGAATGGCGGCAGATCGAAAACCGGGTCCTGGCCATGGCGGAGCAGGGCGAAAACATGCGCCGATTTCGCCGTGTGTTCATCGGCGGGGCCTTTGAATGTCCCCTGGACAAACAGGGACGGGTCCTGATCCCGCCGGTGCTGCGACAGTACGCCAAGCTGGAAAAAGAGATCGCCCTGGTCGGGGTTCTCAACCATTTCGAAATCTGGGATCAGGAAGAATGGGAAGAGGAGAACCGCCTGATGGAGGAAGCGATGGAGACGGAGGATACCCGGAGCGACGTGGCCCGTCTGGGGCTGTAGCCGGTCGGGCGGGGCGGTTGCCGTTTACGCACACACCGGTCATGATGGCGGAAACCCTCCGCTGTCTGGCGCCCCGGAGCGGCGGCATTTATGTGGACGGCACCCTCGGCGGCGCCGGCCACGCCCGGGCGGTGATGGAACGGATCGGAGCCGACGGCCTGCTCATCGGCATCGACCAGGATCCCGATGCCATCGGGAACGCCCGGAGGGTTCTGGAAAACGGACCGGCCCAGGTCCGGCTGTTCCGGGACAATTTCACCGCCCTGCCCCGCATCCTGTCGGATCTGGGGATACCGGCGGTGGACGGCCTCCTGCTGGACCTGGGGCTGTCCTTTCATCAGATCCGGGAAAGCGGCCGGGGATTCAGTTTTCAGCACGACGAACCCCTGGATATGCGGATGGACCCGGCCGGCGAGATCACCGCATGGGATGTCGTCAACCGGGAAGACGTAACGGAAATGGCCCGGATTTTTACCACCTGCGGGGAAGAACGATATGCGCGCCGGATCGCCCAACGGATCGCCCAGAGCCGGGAACGGTCGGCCATCGACACCACCGGCCAGTTGGCCGACCTGGTCCGCGGAGCCGTCCCCGGGGGCCATCGGCCCGGCCAGCGGATTCACCCGGCGACCCGGGTTTTCATGGCCCTCCGGATCCGGGTCAACCGGGAACTGGAACGGCTCCGGTCTTTCCTGGAGTGGATCGCGGCGGACGACGGGGCCGTTTTCCGGCCGCAGGGCCGCCTCTGTGTGCTGGCGTTCCATTCCCTGGAGGATCGGATCGTCAAACGGCACCTGAAGTCCATGGCATCGCCCTGCACCTGTCCGCCCGGACTTCCCCAGTGCGTCTGCGGGCGTCGGCCGTTCATGCGCCTTTTGACCCGGAAACCGTTGCGGCCCGGTCCGACGGAAATCGCGGCCAATCCGCTGGCCAGGAGCACCCGGCTGCGGGCGGCGGAAAAAGTATACGGACAATAACGCGGCGTTTCACGCCCATCAAGGATCGCGTCCATGGCATGGCAGATAAAACATACGCTCCTCTGGGGTCTGATCCTGCTGACGCTCATCGGCCAACTCCTTTTCTATACCTGGTGCCGGGTCCAATGCGTCCAGATCGGGTATGAAATCGCCAATGAAACCGACCGACACCAGCAGTTGAACGCCCTCCAGAACAGCCTCCGGATTGAAATGGCGCGACTCACATCACCGGAGCGGATCGCCAAAATCGCCACGGATGAGCTGGGACTGAAAACCCCCAGCCCCGAACAGACGATCGTGATCCCATGAAATCCGACCGGCGAAAGCGGAAACGGCGCATCCTCTTCTCCGGGGTGTTGTTCGCGCTCATTTTTGTGGTGATCGGCGGGCGGGCCATTTATCTCCAGGTATTCTGCCGGTCCTGGCTCTCCCAGCAGGCCGCCCACGAGTACGAAAAATCCCTTGAGTTCCGCGGAAAACGCGGCACGATCTACGATGCGTCGGGAAGGGAAATGGCGCTGAGCATCGACGTCACTTCCATCGCCGCCTACCCGGCACAGGCGGCGAACCCCGGCACCGCCCAGGCCCTCACGCGGATCCTGAATGTCGACACGGGCGAAATCCAGCGGCGGCTCAATTCGGGGCGCTCTTTTGTCTGGATCAAACGGCAGACAACGCCGCGGGAGGCGGATGCGGTCCGGTCCCTGGGACTGGAGGGGGTCGACTTCATCCCGGAGCACAGCCGCTTCTACCCCAACCGGACCCTGGCGGCCCAAATGCTGGGGTTCACCGGAATCGACGGCCGCGGGCTGGAAGGGCTGGAGTTTTATTACGACGCCTACCTCAAGGGCGGGGCCGGCAAATTTACCGTTCTCAAGGACGCCCTGGGCCGCGGTTTCGACCTGGAGCGGGCGGAGCCCCCCGATTACGGGGGCCACAACATCATCCTCACCATCGACAAGACGATTCAGTATATGGCGGAAAGGGCCCTCCAGGAGGGGATCCAGCGGTCGGGTGCGACATCGGGCATGGCGATCGTCATGGCCCCGCCCACCGGGCAGGTGCTGGCCCTGGCCCATTACCCCTTTTTCAATCCCAATGCCTTTGCCCGGTTCGACCGAAATCGGTGGCGGAACCGGGCCGTGACCGACCCCTTCGAACCGGGATCGACCGTCAAGATCTTCACTGCCACGGCCGCCATCGAACACGGCGGATGCCGGCGGGACACGGTTTTTTTCTGCGAGGAGGGCGCCTACCAGGTGGGCGACTACCGGATCCACGACACCAGCCCCCACGGCTGGCTCACCCTGGAAAATATCATCAAGTATTCCAGTAATATCGGGGCTGTCAAGGTCGGGGAGATGATCGGCCCCCAGGTGCTGTACGAAACCCTCCGGGATTTCGGATTCGGCGACAAGACCGGCATCGACTGCCCCGGTGAGGCCTCGGGCAGCCTCCCCCATTTCCGCCGGTGGTCCAAGGCCCATACGGGCACCATCTCTTACGGCCACGGCATGGCCTCCACGGCCATTCAACTGATCACCGCCGTCTGCGCCATCGCCAACGACGGGGTCCTCATGAAGCCGTATATCGTCCAGGCCGTCACCGATCGACAGGGGCGTCCCGTCGAGCGGTTCGGCCCCCGGAAGGTCCGCCAGGCCATCTCGGCCGCCACCGCATCGGTTATCCGGGGAATGATGCGCGGCGTGGTCTCGGAAGGGGGAACCGGCTCCCGGGCCGCCCTTGACGGATACGCTGTCTGCGGAAAAACAGGGACCGCCCAGAAAACGGACCAAACCGGCGCGTATGCCAAGGGAAGATATGTCGCCTCTTTTGTGGGGTTCGCCCCGGCCGCCCGGCCGGCCGTGGCCATTCTGGTGATCATCGACGAGCCCACCGGCGACTATTACGGCGGACTCGTGGCGGCACCGGTCTTCCGGCGGATCGCCCAGGGGACCCTCAATTACCTCAACGTGGCCCCCAAATACGGCCCGAACCAGCTGACCGCCCTGAAACCCGGGGAGGAGAGCGGATGACGCTCAGGGAACTCCTCACCCCGGACGTGACCCCCATCGCCGGCCCGGCCCCCGAATCGGTCTCCGTCCGGGGCATCCGCTACCGGGCCCAGGATGTCGGGCCCGGCGACCTCTTCGTGGCGATCCCGGGCACCCGGGCCGACGGTCACCAGTTCATCGACACGGCGGTCCGACAAGGGGCGGCGGCGGTGGTGGTCCGCGCGGACCGGGCCGGCGGGCCCATAACGACGGTTCCCTCGCCCGGTCTCGCCGTCCTGACCGCACCGGACACGCGCCGGGCCCTGGCCCGCCTCGCCGCCCGGTTCTACGGCCACCCCTCCCGGGACCTGTGTCTCATCGGGATCACCGGCACCAACGGGAAAACCACGGTCACCTACCTCGTCGACAACATCCTGTCGGCCGCCGGATTGCGGACCGGCGTCATCGGCACCATTCATTACCGATACGGCGACATCACGCTGGATGCTCCCATGACCACCCCCGAAGCCCCCGACCTCCAGCGGATGCTGGCCGACATGCGGGACGCCGGTGTCACCCACGTGGTCATGGAGGCTTCATCCCATGCCCTGGCCCCCGACCTGGCCCGGCTCGACGGCTGCCGCTTCGATGTGGCGGTCTTCACCAATTTGAGCCAGGACCATCTCGACTACCACCGGGACATGGCCACCTATTGGGCCTGCAAACAACGGCTCTTTACCGACCATCTGGCCGGTGGCGACCGCCCGGGAACCGCGGTGATCAATACCGACGACCCGAATGGCCGGGACCTCGCCGCCGCCCTGACGGGTCCGGTCGTCACCGTGGGCGGGAACCCCGGCTGCACCGTGACCGCCGATGTCTTCCGGAACGACCGGACCGGCATCACTGCCCGGATGCGGACCCCGGCCGGGGCCGTTGACTGCAGATCCACCCTGTCCGGGGACCACAACGTGGAAAACCTGCTCTGCGCCGTGGGCGTCGGCACGGCCCTCTCCATCCCCCTGACCGCCATGGCGGCCGGCATCGAATCGGTGACCGCCGTGCCGGGGCGCTTGGAACGGGTCCCCGCCGAAGCCGGGGACGACCGGACCGTGTTCGTCGATTACGCCCATACCCCCGACGCCCTCGAAAACGTGCTGACCGCCCTTCGGCCCCTGACGCGCGGCCGCCTTATCACCGTGTTCGGGTGCGGCGGCGACCGGGACCGGGACAAACGTCCCAAAATGGGGCGCATCGCCGCCACCCTGTCGGATTTGGCGGTGGTCACCTCCGACAACCCCCGGTCGGAACCGCCCATGGCGATCATCGAGGAGATCCTGCCGGGCGTCGAGGAGGCGCTGGGCGGAGGACAGAGGACAGCGGACAGTGGACAGTGGACAGACGACAGCGGACAGAAGACGGGCGTTGTGGTGGCGCCGGATCGACGGGAAGCCATCCAGCTGGCCATTGCGGAGGCCCGGCCGGGGGATGTGGTGCTCATCGCCGGAAAAGGACACGAAACCTATCAGATCCTGGGGGACCGGACCATCGATTTCGACGACAAATCGGTGGCCCTGGCGGCCTTGTCCCCGTCCCGAAGAAAGGCGGGATAAGGCCCATGGACCGCCCTCTCCCCTGGACCGGGACGGAGATCATCGAGGCCACCGGCGCAGACCGCCTCTGCGGCGATCCGGAACGGGCCTTCGGGACCATCGCCATCGATTCCCGGCAGATTCCGGCATCGGCCCTGTTCGTGGCCATCCGCGGGGAACGGCACGACGCCCACACGTTCCTGCCGGACGTGGTGGCCGGGGGCTGCCGCGGGCTGCTGGTGGAAGCCGACAAGGTGCCGGCGTTGCCCCTGGATGAATGGCGGGAAACCGCCGTGTTCGCGGCGGCCGTGGCCGACGGGGTCCGGGCCCTGGGCGATCTGGCCGCCTACCGCCGCCGCCAGTGGGGGGGCTCAGTGGCGGCCATCACCGGGTCCAATGGCAAAACCACCACCCGCCAGATGACCGCCGACGTCATGTCCCAACGGTTCGACACCCTCTCCACACGGGGCAATTTCAACAACCTGGTCGGCCTCCCCCTGACCCTGCTCTCCCTGACCCCGTCCCACGAATGGGCCGTGGTGGAGATGGGCATGAACGCGCCGGGCGAGATCCGGCGTCTGGCCGCCATCGCCCGCCCCGACATCGGGGTGATCACCAACATCGGCCCGGCCCATCTGGAGGGGCTGGGGTCCATCGAGAACATTCTGGCGGCCAAGACGGAGCTGTTGGAAGAACTGGCGCCGGACGGCACGGTGGTGCTCAATGCCGACGATCCCCGGCTGGCGGCCCTGGCCGACGGCATGGCGCGCCCCTGCCGCCTTTTCGGGATGGCCGAGGCTTCCGGTGGCCGGGCGACCATCCGGGCGGCGGACATATCCGCCACCCCATCCGGCGTCGCCTTTGCGCTGGCCATCGCCGATCCGCCGGCATCCGAAAAAAAGGTGTGGACGACCCTTGCGGTCCCCGGCGACTTCATGATATCCAACGCGCTCGCCGCAGCGGCGGTGGGTCATTTGGCGGGGATCCCGCCCGAGGCGATCGCCGCCGGCCTCTCGGCGTTCCGACCGGTCCAGGGCCGGATGAACATCCACCGGACCCAGGGGGGCATCACCGTCATCGACGATACCTACAACGCCAACCCCGGTTCCATGACCGCCGCCCTGGCGACCCTGAAACGGCTCAAAGGGACAGCGCGGGGGTTTTTCGTGGCCGGGGACATGTATGAACTGGGGGCGTTCGCCGAATCGCTCCACCGGGACCTGGGCAGGACCGCGGCCCGATCCGGTCTGAGCGGCCTCTTCGCCACCGGCCGGCTCGCGCCGGAAGTGATCGCCGGGGCCCTGGACACCGGCATGGACCCGGCGGCCGTTTTCAGCGGCAGCCATGACGAGATCTGCCACAAACTGAAGGACATGTTGCACCCGGGAGACTGGGTCCTGGTCAAAGGGTCCCGGGCCATGAAAATGGAATGCATCACCCGGGTCTTCCTGGAACAAGGAAACGCGCCACATCCATGACAATCGTGTTTTGCCACCGACAACCATTGACGCCGACGCTCCGATGACACGCCGCCATGCTCTATCATCTGCTCTTTCCGCTCCATACCACCTTTTCGATTTTCAATGTATTCCGATACATCACTTTCCGGACCATCTACGCCAGCCTGACGGCGTTCCTCATCTGTTTTCTCCTGGGCCCCTGGGTGATCCGGAAACTCCAGGTGATGCAGGTGGGCCAGTACATCCGGGAGGAAGGCCCCAGCACCCATCACCAGAAGGCCGGCACCCCCACCATGGGCGGGTTGCTGGTCATCTTCGCCGTCGTGGCCTCCACTCTCCTCTGGGCCGACTTGACCAACTGGCTCATCTGGATGATCCTGGGCGTGACGGTCTCTTACGGCGCCATCGGTTTCGTGGACGACTATCTCATGCAGGTCAAAAAGCGGAACAAGGGATTGAGTGTCCGTCAGAAATTTCTTCTCCAGACGGCCGTGGCCCTGTTGGCGGGGCTCATCGTCATCCTGCGGCCCGATGCGGACACCCGCCTGACGGTCCCCATTTTCAAAACCATCAACCCGGACCTGGGATGGGGATACATGATCTTCGCCGCCCTGGTCATCGTCGGCGCCGCCAACGCCGTCAACCTCACCGACGGCCTGGACGGGCTGGCCATCGGCCCCATGATCGTCGCGGCGGTGGCCTACATGGTCTTCGCCTACGCCGCCGGCCACATCGAGATCGCCCAGTACCTGCAGATCCCTTACATCGTGGGCAGCGGCGAGATCACCGTCTTCTGCGGCATCCTGGCCGGCGCCGGCCTGGGGTTTCTCTGGTTCAACACCTACCCGGCCCAGGTCTTCATGGGGGACGTGGGCTCCCTCTCCCTGGGCGGTGCCCTGGGATCCGTGGCCGTCGTCGCCAAGCAGGAGATCCTGTTGATGCTGGTGGGCGGCCTTTTCGTCATCGAAGTGCTGTCGGTGATTTTCCAGGTGGGGTTTTTCAAGATGACCAACGGCAAACGGATCTTCCGAATGGCGCCTCTCCACCACCATTTCGAACTCAAAGGCTGGCCGGAACCCAAGGTCATCGTCCGGTTCTGGATCATCGCCATTGCGCTGGCCCTGATTTCGCTGAGCACGCTGAAGATTCGATGACAGGGGGTGGAGGCACAAAGGCACAAAGGCACAAAGGGATAGAGGGATAGAGGGACAGAGGGACAGAGCGGTAGAGAACATGAAGCGGAATAGTGATGGGATAGCAACAAAAAATTTGACGGAAGCCGCTAACGGACCACGACAGTTGTTTGCATTCCTGCCCCTGTACCTCTTTGTGCCTTTGTGCCTTTGTGCCTTTGTGCCTATTTTTTCACAATGGAATTAACAAACGCTCATTTTCTGGTGGTGGGACTGGGGATCTCCGGCCTGGCCGTGACCCGGTTCCTGACGTCCCGGGGGGCGACGGCGGCGGTAACCGACCGGCGGCGGGCCGGGGAGATCGGCGACAGGGTCCGGGAGGTCCGGGAGATGGGGGCGACCACCGCCCTGGGCGGCCATGATCCCCCGCTGCTGGACGGGGTGGACGGCATCATCCTCAGCCCCGGCGTGCCCCACACCCTCCCGTTTCTGGAAGCGGCCCGGAAAAAGGGGATCGAGGTGATTGGAGAAATCGAGCTGGCGGCCCGCTTTATTCAAACGCCCATGGTGGCCGTCACCGGCACCAACGGCAAAACCACCACCACAGAGTGGATCGGGGAGATGCTGCGACGGTCCGGCCGGCGCGTTTTTGTGGGGGGCAATATCGGCGCGCCCCTCATCGGATTCGTGGACCGAGAAGAAACCGCCGACACCGCGGTGGTCGAATTGAGTTCCTTTCAGCTGGACACCATCCAGCGGTTCCGCCCCGATGTGGGGGTCCTGCTCAACATCAGCCCCGACCACCTGGACCGGTATGCGGACATGGCGGCTTACGCCCGATCCAAGGTCCGGATCTTCGAAAACCAGCGGAGCGGGGACGTGGCCGTCCTCAATGGCGCCGACTCCTGGAGCGGGTCCTTGTCCGGCTGGATCCCCGCCACGGTGACCCGACGGACCTTCCGGTCGGACGGCGGGGCGGCCGACGCCGAAGTCCGGGACGGGGCGCCCCCTTTGCCGCCCCGGCTGATGGTCCGCGGAATGGACGGCGATGAGGCGACCTTCGACCTCTCCGGCGTGAAACCAGCCGGCCGGCACAACCGGGAAAATCTCGCGGCAGCGGCCCTGGCGGCCCTCCACTCGGGGGCCACACCGGACGGGGTCCAGGCGGCCATCGACCGCTTCCAGGGGCCCGGTCACCGTCTGGCCCACGTGGCAACCATCGACGGGGTCCGGTTCTACAACGATTCCAAGGCCACCAACGTGGATGCCGTTGCCCGGGCCCTGACGGCCTTCGATGCGCCGATCCTGCTGATCATGGGCGGACGGACCAAGGGCGGCGGGTTCAAGGCGCTGGCCGGTCCCGTCCGGGAGCGGGTCAAGGGCCTCTTTCTCCTGGGAGAAGCCGCCGGGGCATTGAAGGCCGACCTGGGGGATCTGGTGCCCACCCGGAAGACGGCCACCATGGACGAGGCCGTGCGGGAGGCCTTTCGGGCCGCCCGTCCAGGGGATGTGGTCCTGCTCTCCCCGGCCTGTGCCAGTTTTGACCAATATGCCTCCTATGCCGAGCGCGGAGAGGATTTCTGCCGATGCGTTTCCGGACAAACACCGTTCAGGGACCGATGACACCCCATCCACCGGCGCTGCCGGTCAGCCATCGGTCCGCAACGCCGGGATCGTGGTCCCGGGAGTTCTTCTCCACCTTCGACTTTTATATCTTCCTGCCCGTCCTGTTGCTGGTGGGCATCGGCGTGGTCATGGTCTACAGCGCCAGTTCGGCCCTGGCATTGAAAAAATTCGGCACCGACACCTATTTTCTGAAAAAGCAGGTGGTGTTCGCCGTGGTGGGCGTGATGCTGCTGCTGGCCGCCTACCGGGTCCGGATCCAGACCCTGCGTCATCTCACCTACCCCCTGATGGTGGTGGCGTTTGCCCTGCTTTTTGCGGTCCAAATTCCCGCATTCGGCATTTCGGCCGGCGGTGCGACCCGGTGGCTCCACCTGTGGCGGTTTTCATTCCAGCCCGCGGAGTTCGCCCGGTTCGTGCTGGTGCTCTATCTGGCCTACTCCTTGAGCCGGAAGCAGGATCAGCTGGACGATTTCTATATCGGGTTCCTTCCCCATGTGCTGATTCTCGGTCTTTTTTCCTTTCTAATCCTTCTCCAGCCCGATTTCGGGTCCGTGGTGATCCTGGGCGCCATCACCTGGGTCATGATGTTCCTGGGCGGGGTTCCCCTCAAGCATCTGGCGGCTTCCCTCCTCCTTTTTTTCCCCATCGTCTACATCTTTCTGGTAGTGGAATCCTATCGGATCGAACGGATCATCAGCTTTTTCGACCCGTGGCAATACGCCAGCGACGGCGGCTATCAGATCGTCCACTCCCTCATGGCATTCGGTTCCGGCGGCGTATGGGGAAAAGGGTTGGGACAGGGCTACCAGAAACTGTTCTACCTCCCGGAGCCCCATACCGACTTCATTTTTTCCGTTATCGGTGAAGAACTGGGTCTCCTGGGGGTCCTCTTCATCCTGGTGCTCTATGGAGTGATCCTTTATAAAGGGGTCCGGATCACCTTGACCACCCCGGACATGTTCGCCTCGCTGCTGGCGGGGGGCATCACCTTCGCCCTGGCCATGCAGGTCTGCGTCAACACCGGCGTGGCCCTGGCCCTCCTCCCGACCAAGGGGCTCACCCTCCCCTTTCTCAGCTACGGCGGCACCTCCCTGCTGCTCAACATGATCGCGGTCGGGGTTCTCATGAAGATCGGGGCCACGGAAACGGAATGACGGCCGGCCGCCCTCTCCGGGTCCTCGTCGCCGGCGGCGGCACGGGGGGGCACCTGTTTCCCGGCATCGCCATCGCCGAGGCGCTGACATCGAGGGATTCGAGAAACGAGGTGGTTTTCGTCGGGACCGGCAAGCCGTTTGAACGGGCGGCCCTGGAGGCGGCGGGATTTCCGGGCCGTACCATCGACGTGGAAGGGCTCAAGCGGCGCGGCCTCCGGAACCAGGCGCGGGCCATGGCCAAGCTGCCCCTGGCCCTGATGGCTTCCGCCAGACTGCTCCGTGAATTCCAGCCCCACCTGGTCCTGGGGGTGGGAGGGTATTCCGCGGGCCCCGTTTCCGTGGCGGCCCGGCTGGCCGGCACCCCGGTGGTCCTCCATGAACAGAACCGGATGCCGGGCATCACCAACCGGATGCTGGCGCCCATGGCGGAACGGATCTACGTCTCTTTCGAGGATACGCCGGTCCCCCGGAAATATGCCGGTCGCGTCCGGGTGCTGGGGAATCCGGTGCGGGAGCGGGTGTTGAGGGAGGGACAAAGGGACAAAGGGACAGAGGGACAAAGAAGGGCGAACGGGCCGTCTTTGACCCTGGCGGTTCTGGGCGGGAGCCAGGGGGCCCATGCCGTGAACATGGCCGTGATCGGAGCGGTGGGGTCGTTGAGAGATCGGGGTCGGATCCGATTGATTCATCAGACGGGGACGGATGACGAGAAACCTGTCGCCGATGCCTACCGTTCGATGGGGGTTCCGGCGGAGGTGCAGGCATTTTTTATGGACATGGCCGCAGTGTATGCCGCGGCGGACCTGATCGTCTGCCGGGCCGGGGCCACCACGGTGGCGGAAGTGACGGCCCTGGGCAAGCCGGCGATCTTCATCCCGTTCCCCTTTGCAGCCGACGACCATCAGACCCTCAACGCCCGGGGACCGGCGGAGGCCGGGGCGGCCGCGCTGATCCACCAGGCAGACCTGTCCGGCCGCCGCCTGGCCGACCGGATCGACCATTATGCCGACCATCCCGAAACACTCCACCGGATGGCCGCCGCCGCCCGCCGATTCGGCCAACCGGATGCGGCCCGACGGATCGTTGCAGATATTTATCAAATGTTAGGGGAGAGGTGATGGGTAATAGGTCATGGGTCATGGGTCATGGGTCATGGGCACCAATTATTCCTATTCAATGATCTTGTATCCATTGCCGATAGACTATCACCAATAACCTATTACCCATTACCTACTTACCCATTACCTATAACCCATTACCTATAACCTTTAACCTTTAACCTTTAACCTGATTCTCATGTACCGAAAAAAATATCGAATCCATTTCGTGGGCATCGGC
>CAYPCE010000034.1:22142-23407 GCA_964409085.1 uncultured Desulfobacteraceae bacterium
TAACCTGATTCTCATGTACCGAAAAAAATATCGAATCCATTTCGTGGGCATCGGCGGCATCGGCATGAGCGGCATCGCCGAACTGTTGCTCAACCTGGGATACGGGGTGTCGGGCTCCGACCTGAAGCGGTCGGACATCACCGACCGACTGGCGGAACTGGGCGGGACGGTCTATGCGGGTCATGCCGCGGATCAGATCCAGGGGGCCGATGTGGTGGTGACGTCTTCCGCAGTGGGACCGGACAATCCCGAAGTGGCCGCGGCCCATTCCGCTGCGGTCCCGGTCATTCCCCGGGCCGAGATGCTCGCCGAGCTGATGCGGCTCAAATACAGTGTGGCCGTGGCCGGGGCCCACGGGAAGACGACCACGACCTCGCTGGTGTCGGCCGTGCTGGCCGCAGGCGATATGGACCCCACGGTGGTGATCGGCGGAAAACTGAAGAATCTCGGGACCAACGCGCTCTTGGGCAGCGGGGAGTTCATCGTGGCCGAGGCCGACGAGAGCGACGGCTCCTTTTTGAAATTTTCCCCCACCATCGCGGTGGTGACCAACATCGATCGGGAACATCTGGACCATTACAAGGATCTGGACGAGATCAAAGCCGCCTTCCTCACTTTCATCGACCGGATCCCGTTTTACGGGCAGGCGGTCCTTTGCCTGGACAACGAATCGGTCCAGGAATTGATCCCCCGCATCCAAAAGCGGTTCACCACCTACGGCATGACCTCCCAGGCCGATTTCCAGGCGAGGGATGTCCGGTTTTCCGGGCTTTCCAGCCATTTTACCGTCCACCAAGAGGGTCGTCCCCTGGGGGAAATCCACCTGAGCCTGCCGGGTCAGCACAATGTGCTCAACGCACTGGCGGCCATCGCCGTGGGCTCGGAACTCGATATCCCCTTCGAGACGATCCGGGCGGCCCTGGAAACCATCGACGGGGTCCAGCGGCGCCTGGAAGTCAAGGGTGAACGGGGCGGCGTCATCGTGGTGGACGACTATGGCCATCACCCCACGGAGATCAAAACCACCCTCCAGGCGGCCCGGTCGAGCTGGCCCGACCGTCGTCTCGTCGTGGTGTTCCAGCCCCACCGATACAGCCGGACCCAGGCCCTTTTCAACGATTTCACCCGGTCCTTTTACGAATCGGACGCCCTGGTGCTCCTGCCGGTCTATTCCGCCGGGGAAGCCCCCATCGCGGATTGCCCCACCAGCCAGGACCTGTGCGAATCCATCAGCGCCCACGGCCATCGGGACGTGACCTGCGTGG
>CAYPCE010000035.1:0-8112 GCA_964409085.1 uncultured Desulfobacteraceae bacterium
GCAAGACAAGAGGTGACCCGTGAAATATGGCCATTGCTCTATGATAAGTTTGACCTTCATATTTCCGCGCTTGTAATCCAGGAAGCATCGCAAGGCGATAATGAAGCAGCAAACAAGCGTCCGACTTCATTGTCTGGCATTCCTGTTCTGGAAATTACAGAAAGAACTCGGTCAGTTGCACAATCACTACTGAATGAGAATGCCATTCCATCCACTTTTAAAGAAGATGCCTTGCATATTACCGTTGCGGGCGTGAACGGAATGGATTTGTTAAGGACTTAACTCACCGGAAATTTGCTCGCCAGATGAAATACTTGGAGAATAATTGGCACTTTTGCGTTATATGCCGCTAAAACGATTGCAATGAGCCGATCAGAGCGAAAAACACCCATCACCGGCATCACGACAGCCACAAGCGGGAAACAAGACAAACGCATTGCGAACCGGCAACTGCGGCGGCGCGTAAAACAGCTGCTCGACGTGAACCCGGCGACCGAAGTCCTTCCGCTGGAGCGCGAGGTTTCCGACGTCTGGTTAATGGACAAAGACGGGAAAATCAGGTTCGACCCGGAGCGTCACCCCGACCTGATGCGAAAGTAAACCGGTCGGACGTTGCGACGAACCATGAAGAAACGTCACTCCTTGACGCTTTCCCTACCTTTCACCGCCGTCGCCTTGACGGGCTTCACCAGCACCCTGGGCCAGATCCTCATGGTCCGGGAGCTGCTGGTGCTTTTCTACGGCAATGAACTCTCCACCGGGTGGATTTTCGCGGCCTGGCTGGTCTGGACCGCCATCGGCAGCGGGGCCGGCAGCCGGCTGGCCGACCGGTTTTCACCGAAGCCCGTACTTCTGATCATTCCCCTGGCCGGTCTGGCGCTGCTGCTGCCGGCCAGCCTCCTGCTGATCCGGGCCGGTCGGCCGCTATGGGGAGTGGGACCCGGCGAGATCCTGCCGCCTTTGACCATGGTCGGCATCTCCTTTGCCGCCACCGGCCCGTTCTGTGCGCTGTCCGGATTCCTCTTTTCCTTGTGCTGGTCGGTCCAGGCCCGATCCCCGTCCACGACCTCTCCCGGCCGCGCAATGGGGATCTATCTGGGGGAGGCTTTGGGCGCCGCCGTCTCGGGCATTCTCTTTTATGTGCTGCTGCTGCCTCATTTTTCAGCCCTTGGATGCGCCCTGGGAGCAGGCACCGCCGTGCTTCTTTGTTCAGCCGTTTTCTTTCGAAAAGCAGGCTCCGGTGAACGTATGGCAGTCGGCGTCTGGATCGTCGCAATCGCAGCCACCGCGGGCGGGCTTTTAACGCTGCCGGAGATGGAATCCGCCAGTCGGCGATGGCAGTGGGGACCCAATGTGGTGTCCGTCCGGGATACACCCTACCATAATCTGGCCCTGGTCAAAGACGGTCCTCTCTACACGGCGTTTGCCAACGGGTTGTGGCTCTTCTCGGCACCGGACCCGCAGTTGGCCGAAACCGCCGTCCATCCGGTGCTGCTGGCGCACCCGGGTCCAGAAAGGGTGCTGCTGGTGGGCGGCGGCGTGGCGGGACTGGCGGGCGAGATCCTGAAACACCCGACGATTGCCGCAGTCGATTATGTGGAACCGGACCCCGAACTGGTCCGTATGGCCAAGGCCCATCTGCCCCGGCCGGTCCATGCGGCCCTGGACGATCCCCGGGTTCACCTTTTCCACCAGGATCCGGCCACCTTTATCCGCGGCACGAAACGGCGGTACGATGTGATCCTTCTCAATGTAGGCGACCCGATGAACGCTGAGATGAATCGTTTATACACCGTAGAGTTCCTTCAGGAGGTTCGGCAGCGCCTCGCCCCCGACGGCATCTTTTCCGTTGCCGTCTCGGCGGCCCCGGACATGGTCGGACCGGCTCAGGCCCGGTTCCTTGGGTCCGTGGACGCCACCCTGGAGGCGGTCTTTCCCAAAACGGTCCTGTTCCCCGGAGAAACCGCCCGGTTTCTGGCCGGCGGGGAGAGGACCGTCTTCCCTACCGGTCCCGGCTCCATGACAGAGCGGATGGGGGAACGCCGCCTGGCCCTCTCCTACCTGCGGGAATTCCATCTCGTGGATCTGCTGGATCCGTTCCGGCGGGATTATTTCCGGTCGGTACTGTCGGAAGCAGGGAAAGCAATGGCGGGCCGCCGGATCAACCGGGATTTTGAGCCTGTCTGCTATTTCTACAGCCTCACCCTTTGGGGGGCCCGGTTACGCACGGGGTTCAAGGACTTTTTCATGGCGACTGCGGGTCTGGGGAAAGAATGGATCTGGGCCGGCGCCGCCGCCATCCTGGCCGGGTGCATCGGTCTGTCGCTAACCCTTCGTCCCCGCCGCGGCCTCTGGGTGGGATCGGCGGTGTTTCTGGCGGGCGGAACCGCCATCGTGTGCCAGATGGCGCTGCTCATCGGATTTCAGATCCTGGCCGGATACGTCTACCGCCAGATGGCCCTGATCATTTCGCTTTTCATGGCCGGTCTGGCGCTCGGGGCGGCCCTGGTACCCCGTCTGCGGAAAACGGGCCTTGCGACGCCTTCTCTCCTGGTCGGGATTCAGGGGGGCCTGGCTCTCTACGCCCTGGGGTTGACGTGGACCCTTCTGGCCCTCCACCGTTGGCCCGACAGCCTGTCGGCCCTCGGTCTCGGCGTCGTGTTCTCCCTGCTCTCTGTTCTCGGCGGCGCATTGGCCGGCGGCCATTTCGCCATGGCCATCAAAAGCCTGTCCGGCGACCGGGCCACGCCCGTGTCCATCGGCGGCGGGCTGTACGCGCTGGACCTGGGCGGGTCGGCCATCATCGCCGCCATCGCCGCCCTTTTTCTGATCCCGCTGTACGGGCCGATCTCGGCCTTACGGATCGTCGTTTTTCTGCTGGCCGGAAACGCCGTGTCTCTCTGGATCGCTGTGATCGGTCGCGGCGGGTAGCGGCGGTCGCATCGGCCCGCCGCGAGGCGCGCCGGACAAGCCGGCGGCGGGCGTCGGTCCTGGCCTTCGGTTTCGCCACGGGCGCCGTCGTCAGGGCCGGTTTTCCCGGCACCCCGGCGCCCGTCTTCCCGTATTGGTAGGAGGCCAGCAGCACCTTCAGTTCCCCGTCCCCGAGAAACCGGGATTCCCGCTGGTAGCTTCTGGCGATGATCAAGGCGATCCGGCAGATGCCGTAGACAACGGCGCCGATGCACATCAGCAGAAGGACCAAAAGGGCTTTATCCATAGCGACCGCGAATCCTTCTCCCTGACTGGGGTGTTGTTACAGGAGCAACTCCTCGACCTCGTCCAGAAAGCGGCTGCGCCGGTTGTACTGCCCTTTCCGGCTCCCCGCGCTGCTCAAATACAGATACCGCTCGCTCCGGGTCATGGAAACATACATCAGCCGGCGTTCTTCCTCCAGTTCGGCGGCGGATTCCATGGACCGCCAGTGGGGAAACAGCGACTCTTCGCAGGCAACGACAAAAACAACGTGAAATTCCAGCCCCTTTGCTGCGTGTACCGTGGACAGGTTGACCCCGCCGGGGCCATCGTCTTCTTCCTCCCGGTCCTCCCGGATCAGGGCCGCCTCCTCCAGGTAATCAACGATGGCGTCCTGCCGGGCCGCGGCATAGAGGAGCTGCTCGATGTTCTCCTGCCGGGCGACCACGTCGCTGTCGCCGCTGCTGTATCCGCGCATGTATTCCATGTAATCGGTCCGGGCCACGGCCTCCCGGAGGGCGTCGTCCGGCGACATGGCGCGGATGTCGGCCAGCAGGTCCATCACCCCCTTGAGCCCGTTGTAGATCTTGGGGGTCAGCACTTTTTTCTCCAGGGCTTTCAGAACGGCCTCCTGGAGGCTCATGCCGCCCTCACGCATGCCGTGGAGCTTTTTGACCGTCCCCGGCCCGATGCCCCGCTTGGGGACATTGATGATCCGCTCGAAGGAGGCGTCGTCCTTGTCGAAGACCGCCGCGGCCAGATAGGCGTTGAGGTCGAGGATCTCCCGCCGCTCGAAAAACCCCTTGCCGCCCAGCATCCGGTAGGGGATGCCGAACCGACGGAAGGACTGCTCGAAAGAGAGGGAACAAAACTTCGTCCGGTAGAGAACGGCCATGCTGTTCAGCGGAACGCCCATCCCGTGGAGGTTCTCGATCTTCCGGGCCGCCCAGTCGGCCTCCTCGCGGTCGGTGTAAAATTCGTGGATCTCGATGACGCCGCCCTGGAGTTCTGAAAAACACCGCTTTTCCATCTTCCGCCGGTTCTCGGCGATGAGGGCGTTGGCCACCTGGACGATCTCGTCCACCGACCGGAAATTCTGCTCCAGCCGGAAGATGCGGGCATCGGGATATTTCCGCGAAAAGGACAGGAAATGGTCCACGTTGCTCATCCGGAAGGAATAGATGGATTGCCAGTCGTCCCCCACCGCAAACAGGTTCCCGTTTTTCAGCAGAAAACCCGTGATTTCTTCGTTGAGGTCGTTGGTGTCCTGGTATTCGTCGCAGAGGATGAACTGGAACAGCTCCTGATACCGGTTCCGGATCTCCGGATGGTCCCGCAGCAGGTTCCGGGTCATGAGGAGGATGTTGTCGAAATCGACGGCGTTGGCCGCCTTGAGGGCCTTTTCGTACCGCTCGAAGACGTCGGCCAGGGGGATCCGGGAGGTCCGGGGCCGCCGGTCGAAATACCCTTTGGGATCGCCGGTGTTCTTGGCGTTGGAGATGTTGGCCTGGACCGCCGGCGTATGCTTTTTGTCGTAGTTCATCTCCACCAGGATGTCCTGGATCAGTTTTTTCTGCTGGTGGACGGCGAAGATCTGGACCGGCGGATCGTAGCCGAGGGTCTTGCAATGGGCCTTGAGGATCTGAAGGCAGGCCGAATGGTAGGTCCGGACCCAGGGGAACCGGTAGATGGGTTCGCCGGTGAGCCGGGTCAGGCGGCGCTTCATCTCTTCGGCCGCCTTGTTGGTGAAGGTGATGGCCAGGATCCGCTCGGGATCGTAGCCGGACTTGACGAGATGGTCGATTTTGGCCGTGAGGGTCCGGGTCTTGCCCGATCCGGCGCCCGCCACCACGAGAGTGGGGGTGCCAATGTAATCCACGGCCGCCTGTTGCTGAGGGGATAGCGACATGGGGGTTCGGGACTCCTCTGTACGCCCGGACGTCTAGAGGTTTTCCGCCTGACAGATCCGGTGGATGGTCTGGGCGTGCCACCGGCCCTTGCCGGAAAACGTGGAAATCTTTTCCGAATCGAGGCGCGCCGCGATCTGGCGGTAGGTGGCGCCGTCATCGCGCATATCGGTAATGATCCGAAGCGCCCGATCTTTTTCCTGCTTTCCCGGTTTTTCCGGCGGGGTGTCGTCGATGGAACCGGCGACGATCGCCGGGGCCTGTCCGGCCGCGGCCGCCCCGAGCAACTGCTGTAACGCGGCGGCGATGGACTCCGAGGCCTGGGCCTTCCGTTCCTCGACGGCGACCCGTCGTTCCTCGGCGTCCGCCAGCCGGCGGTGATCCGCCGCCATGCCTTCCAGGAGGGACCGGATGGTCGGCACCGTTTCCGAAAGAAGGGTCACCAGTTTCTCTGTTCCTTCGGGCTTCCGGGTGGGTTTGCGTCGCTCTTTTACATTCCCTTTCTCCTGCCCCTTATTGTATTGGGGGTTCGGATAAGAGGGACTGTGAAACGGCCGTCGGATATACCGTTTGTCGTTTCCGTTGCAGTGGAACTTTCGTCCGTTTTGATCCATTTGTTGGCATCCTCCTTGTGATTCGGGTCGATTCCGATTTTTCATCGCCAATCCTTACAGTACCCGCTGGAAGCGGCGATCCCTCCCGGAGAGGGGCTGACGGTAGGCGCCCCTCAAACCAGGGGCAAAGGTCAACCGATTCTGCATTCGGTCTTCGTCGATATGGATGGCGGATATTCGCGTCTAACTCAAAATAACGTACTATAGAGAAGTCCGTCCGCGGTGTCAAAGGGAAAATATTCCCCTCTCCGGTTTTGCGGATGAGGGCCCGCGGGACGCCATCGATTGTAATTGACAAATATCTTGATTATCTTTATTTATTCTTTCGATTACTGGGTATGTTACGATCCGCCGCCCCCCGATGCCGTAGAATGGCCCCGGATGGGGGGCCGACCAGGAGGAAGCATGAAGGTACGGGTATTCATTGTCGTCGATGATCCCATCATGGGGAACCTGCTGGAAGTCCGCCTGGTCGAGGCGGGCTACGACGCCTGTTACCTGGAGGCCCCCGAAAGCGCGCTGGCAGCGGTTTCAGCCGGGGAACCGCCGGTCCGTCCCGTCATCGTGGCGGACCCGGATGGGCCGGGAATGGCCGACGGGGCCGTTTCCCAACGGTTCGCGGCGGCCGGGATCACACCGTCTCTGATCCTCCTGCCGGCCGGAGATCAACCGGCACGGATTCCCCCGTCCGCCGAAACGCCCGGTCCCGTGTTCCCGCTTCCCGCCCCCTTCGACATGACGGCGCTCCGGGAACGGCTGGATGCCATCGCAGCGGAAACGGATCCTTCCCCGGGTCCGCCTCCGAAAACGGAATCCCCCGCCGACTCGACCGGAGCGGGGCCATCCTCCCAGCCCGACGGGCCCCCGTCGCCGCCGGCGGAACCGGCGCCGACACCCCCGTTCCCCGCCGGTCCGGGGCCGGGCATCCCCGGCCTGCTGACCAGCTTCCACGAGCGGGGCGTGACCGGGTTGCTGGAGGTCCGGGATCTGCCCGACAAGGCCGCCATTTACCTCGACGGCGGCCATATCGTCCACGCCCTGTATGGGGCGGCGACGGGAGAAAAGGCCCTCCATCGAATTATTCGCGCCCCGGACGGTGCCCCGCAGTTCCACCCGCAGCCGCGGCTGGCCACCGAGACCCGCACGGTTCAGGCGCCTTTCGACGCCCTGATGGCGGCGGCCCGCCGGGAGGCAGACGCCCTGCGGCGCGTCAAACCGCAGGTTTTCGACAGCCTTCTGTCCATCGACGAAGAGCGGCTGGCCCGGTCGCCGGAAGTAACCGAACACCGGGGCCTGGGTCATATCCTGACCCTGGTCGAAACCCACGGCCGGATGCGCCGGGTCATGGACGAAAGCCGGATGACCGATCTTCAAACCTATACCAACCTCGTCTACCTGCTCAAACAGGGCATCGTCCGGGCTCGGTCCCAAGAACGCATCGGCCTTCGCATCGTCACGGACAGCACGGCCGACCTCCCGGAATCGGTGGTGTCCGCGCACGACCCCCTCCTGGTGGTCCCCATTTCGGTGCGACTGAACGGCAAGACCTACCAGGACGGGGTGGACATCGCCCCCAGTCGGTTCTACACCCTCTTGAAAAAGACCAAGGGATTTCCCGAAACCATCCCTCCCTCCCCGGAGGATTTCTACCGCGTCTTCGAGGGCGCCGTGGGCGACGCCGATCTTCTCGGCATTTTTCTCTCCCAGAAGCTGAGTGCCACCGGGGCCAACGCCCGCATCGCCGTGGACCGCTACGGCGATGCCTACCGCATCCGCCGGCACCGTCTCCACGGCCATCGTCACCCGCCGCAGATCATCGTGGTGGACAGCCGGTCCGTCTCCCTGGGGATGGGGCTGCTGGTGACCGCAGCTGCGGAGAAGGCCAGCGAGGGTGCTTCCCTGGCGGAAATCCAGGACTACGTCACGGGGTTGATCCCCTCCCTGAGAATCTTTTTCGCCGTGGAATCCCTGGCCTACCTCCAGCGAAGCGGCCGGCTGAGCAGGGGAAAGGCGATGCTGGGCAGCATGATGGGCATTCGACCGATCCTGGGGATCCGGAACGGCGAGGTGATCCATCTGGACCAGGTCACGGGAGAGAAACGGATTCCGGAGGTGCTGGCCGAATGGATCGAGTGGAGCCTGCCGGACCCGACCCCTGCCCTGCGGGTGGGGGTCATGCACGCCGATTCCCCTGAACGCGCCGACCGGCTGGCGGCGACCCTGACGAACCGTTTCGACTGCCGCCACACGACGGTTTCCGAGATCGGACCCGTGGTGGGCGCCCATTGCGGCCCCGACACCGTGGGGGTCGCCGTTCTGCCGGTCTGAGGGGCGGCACCTCCCCGATCCCCCGAACAGCCCCCCGCATGGCGGGGCCTCCCTGCGATCGCCACCCGATT